>JACQXZ010000020.1 GCA_016208465.1 Actinomycetota bacterium | reverse complement strand
TTTTCATCCAAGATGCGAGCTGGTTCAGGATATTTGCAGTCTGGTAAAACCACAGTTAGAAGAAATTTCGGAAAGCCATTTTGTTGCTTGTCATCTTGCCAGAAAGAGAAAGAGTGAAATCGGATATGTCTGAACTTTTAGAAGTTAATGAGATAGTAAAATATTTTTTGATGAGAAGAAAATATATTTTTAGAAGAAAAGCAGGTTTGACTCATGCGCTTGATGGAGTAAGTTTTTCAGTGGAAAGAGGGAAAACACTAGGCTTGGTTGGAGAAAGCGGATGTGGCAAGTCCACGATTGCCCGAATCATTCTTCGTTTAATTGAGCCTGATTCTGGTTCTATTTATTTTGAAGGCGAAAATATATTAAAATACAGACATTCCGAGTTAAAAAATCTTCGACGTCAGATACAAATAGTTTTTCAAAATCCTTATGCTTCTTTAAATCCGCGGATGAAGATCGGCGAAATTATAAGCGAGCCTTTTATAATTCACAAAATCGGAAAGAAGGAAGAACGCAAAAAGAAAGTTAATGAACTGTTAGAGACAGTAGGTCTTGATCCTGATTCTTCAAAAGATTATCCTGATCAGTTTAGCGGCGGTCAGAGACAGCGAATTGGTCTTGCCCGCGCGCTTGCTCTTAATCCAAAATTAATCATTTGTGACGAACCTGTTTCTGCTTTAGATGTTTCTGTTCAGGCTCAAATAATTAATTTATTAGAAGATATTCAAAAGCGATTCAAGCTGAGTTATTTGTTTATTGCGCATGATTTAAGCGTTGTTAGACATATCAGTGATTCTGTCGCGGTTATGTATCTGGGTCAGATAGTTGAGTTTGCAGAAACTCTGGAATTGTTTAAATCACCCCATCATCCTTACACACAGGCTTTACTTTCAGCAGTTCCGGTTCCAGATCCCAAAAAAGCTGTGGAGCATAAGCGAATTGTTCTGAAAGGGGATATACCAAGTCCAGTTAATCCGCCATATGGGTGTCGTTTCAATACACGTTGTCCAATTGCAGAAGATATTTGCAGGCAGGTTAAACCTGAATTTAAAAAAGTTAATCCAAAACATTTTGTCGCCTGTCATTTCGCAAAAGAAAACCCGATTAAATCCATCTCTCTATCCCTTGAGGGGAGATAGTTGGGGTGAAGATGAGTAAGGGAGATACATTATTGGTTTTTAATCCAAGCCAAAAACTTTTCAAACCATTTTGTTAATATCTCGAGCCAGCCTAGAAATATTATGCTGACAAAGATAACAATTATCCATCTCCGTGTAGGACCTTTAGGATCTATTGTTAAATAAGTAACAACAAACAGCAGGGCTGGACCAGCAATTTTGCCAAAGTTTTCTAATCGTTCTAGCCACTGAGGATTTTCAAAATAGAGCTTTGATCTTCCTCTCCTAATGGAAGTAATAAGCGGCAAAGCAGTGAGAAAAACACCTATTGCTACAACGAAGTACGCCCATGATTGTTCTTCAAAAGGAGGAATACCTCTCTTTTCTTCTCCAAAGCTAATGTGGGTCAGTTCAGTAATGTAAAAGGCTACTATTATAGCTTCCAAGAATTCTAAGGTAAGCTGGGCTGAGCGTGTACCTTCTTGGACAAGCAGACTGGAGTATTCTTGAACATTTTCAACTACATGCATACCAAGCATATCTAAGCGTTCAACCTTGTTGTGGAGATTTTCATAGAGTATTTTCAGATAAAATGCGCGGTTAGTCTTTTCGATTAGTTCCGAAAAAAGGGAACTACCTCCTTTTCTGCTCGAAGGATCTTCCATGATTTCTGCTAGAGCTACTTTGCGATGGTCAATTCCTCTTGTTATATCTGCAAGTCCCTCAATTACCTCTGGAAACTCTTCTTTTAAACTCCTCTCTTTTAGAGTTTCAAGAGCGGCGGAGATATTCCTTATATCTTGAGTTACCAAATCATCAGAGGTGACGTACGCATACCAGAGTATCCTTTGAGCTTGAAGGGTATCATTTAGTTCCTGTCGGTACTTATAAGCCGAAGCTAGATCTGGAATAAGTCGATATTCATCAGCGTTTGATAAAGTATAAGCTAAGTAAAGTGTGCTTCTACCATGTACTGACATATGGATGAGATCAGAGTAAAAAACATTCTCTAGAACACTTATAGCTGGTCGCCAATTGGATCTGATTTCGGCCCACTTTGACTTCATTTGTATTCGAGCTAAGTCTTCTCTATGTTTTTTGATCATAGCGCGGAAATGCTCAACAAGTTCCTTCGTTTCTCTTGCTTCTGGTTTTTTAAAGAATGCTGGTGCGCTTAAGAAAGTTGTAATATAGGGATGTTCTTCAATAGTTAGCGAAGGGTTCTGAAAAGCGAGATTCAGCAGTGAACTTATCAACTGCTCTTTTGAGGTGCCATTTTTTCTCTCGGAGGTTTGCCTTTGTTCAGGACGATTGATAAATTGAAGAATGTTTCGATCTTGCGCCAAGACTTCCTTTAGATTTTTCAGGAAGACATTTTGTATTATGTGCTCGAAATATTTGCAAAGATAGGTTTCTCCATCTGACTCTTCCCAAATAAGCAAGGGCTCTTGTCCTCGGGCAAGACCACGATCGAGGTTTTCGATATCTATAATATCGTTAGTTGATAGTTCACCCTGTACCAATGTTATTTCATCAACTATTGTTTGCAATCTCTCTTTAATGCTTTTTGTGTTAAGATGGGTTGAGTATTCTTGGAGCACAACCTCCATGGTTGAGATGCTTCTTCGTCGAATCGCTTCTACAATTAGTTCTTCTAGTTTCTTAGCAAGCAAGACCCTCTTTTTTAGAATCAAAGGGGTAGATTTTCCTTGATACCCCTCAGTTGCAAATACAATTTCATCAACTAATTCAAAAAGACCCTCTTTATTTACCAAATGAACCTTTAGCCTTAGACAACCATAACCATTTGACATCAGTCGTAGCGATGACGCTAATCTTATTACACGCTTTCCTCGAAACGACGAATGGTGTGAGAGTTTTTTTATTATGTCGGGCAAGGTTTGGGGGTTTGCTATTGCTACATTTTGGGCTTTTAGTTTAGTGTCGACGTAGGGGCGTTTTCGCTCTAAATAACCACGTGTTCCCCGGTCGTCACCAGGGTGATATTCGGCTTCTCTAAGCAAAGGAATTTGACTTGCATTTATTTTCTGGCACACAAACTCCATTAGATTTTCTGGAAATTTAGCTTCGTGTTTTTGGATTAGTTCGGCTAATTCGATATGGCAGAGGTTTTGTCCAAATTGATAACTTCCATGAGCATCGATTGGTAGCTTTCCAACAAGAGCTTGAATCTCAGCAATCATGCTTGCATTAGATTTTCGATTATTTGGATGATGCATGTATCTATTTAGACAAGAACCAAGTATTTCTTCTATTTTATGTGATAAATTTATATTTGAGGAAAAAGCTGTAAGTAAACGGTCTTTTACTTCAAACAGTTCTGAAAATAAATCATCTTTTTGTTCATCCAGAAACGCATTTATACCATTGCGAAAGGATTCCCATCGATCCACTTTGAAGGGATACAAGAACTGTATTCTTGCCTTATTGGTAGAGAATTGTTCTGGCACTGTTGTTTTTCCTTTTGAGAGATCAACACCTCTTCCGACCACTCATAGTGCCAAAGTATCACAAATTTATTATATTTGTCAATAAAGATAAAGACAAGAAATTAATTAAATTGACACCTATTTTTCTCATCGATATAATTGTTTTGTTTGAACCAAGCTATTGCAATATCTTGGTTAATGTCCGAGTGGCGGAATTGGTAGACGCGCAAGGTTGAGGGCCTTGTGAGCAGTAGCTCATGGGGGTTCAAGTCCCCCCTCGGACACCACCCTATTAATCTCCCTAAATTTATTTTTAATCTATATTGACTTCACTATAATTAAGTGCTACTTTTTACATAATTAGTAACACGGAGGAATTGTAATATGGGACAGCTAATCAGGTTTGGAGTTTCAATTGAATCTAAACTGTTAACTGATTTTGATAAATTGATAAACAAGAAAAAATACGCTAATCGATCTGAGGCGATTCGTGATTTAATCAGGAATGAATTAGTCGGAACTAAATGGGAAAGCGGCTCAGAAGAAACAATCGGAACTATCACACTTGTTTACAATCACGAAATAAGAGACCTGTCAGATAAACTTACACATCTTCAACATAATTATCATGGAAATATTTTATCAACCCTTCATATTCATCTGGATGAACACAATTGTCTTGAGGTTTTAGTGGTTAAAGGAAGAGGAGACAAGGTCAAAAAGATTGCGGATGAATTAATTGGAACAAAAGGCGTAAAGCATGGGAAGTTAACAATGACAACCACTGGGAAAGAGTTGGTTTAGAATATGCACATTCCTGACGGATATTTAAGCCCGCAAACATATGGTCCACTTTTTGCGATTATGATTCCTGTCTGGGGGATAGCTTCGCGTTTTGTAAAAAAGACATTAAAAGCATCTCAAGTGCCGTTGCTTGCGATAGGAAGCGCTTTTAGTTTTATTATAATGATGTTCAATATTCCAATTCCCGGAGGAACAACCGGTCATGCGGTAGGCGGTGTTCTTGTGGCAGTTCTTTTAGGTCCTTGGACAGCAGTGATTGTGATTTCTGTTGCCTTGATTGTTCAGGCTTTTCTTTTTGGAGACGGCGGGATAACCGCGATTGGTGCGAATTGTTTTAATATGGCTTTTGTTATGCCATTTGTTGGATATTTTATTTATCGAATTATTAGCAAAAACGCGGATCCGCTTTCTCGCAGACACTGGATTGGAGCATCTGTTGGCGGTTATATAGCTTTAAACATTGCCGCTTTACTTACATCTGTTGAACTTGGTCTTCAGCCGCTTATAGCTCAAACCGCGTCAGGACAGCCGTTGTATGCTCCATTTCCTTTAAAGATTGCTGTTCCCGCGATAATGATTGAACATTTATTTTTATTCGGCTTTGTGGAAGCAGTGGCAACCGGTCTAGTGGTTGCTTATTTGCAAAAAACAGATAATTTGTTGAGCAAAAATTTTGAAAGAATCAAATTGTTTGTCTAATGTTTAATTTATCAGGGGCAATAAAATGAACAAAATGATAAAAGAATATAAAAAGTTATGGATTGGGCTGGTTGTTTTAATTATTCTGTCACCGCTTGGAATAATAATTCCGGCAAAATTCAATGCTGGTTCTGCGTGGGGTGAATGGGGTTCTGATGAAATAAAAAGTATGATTGGTTTTGTTCCGAAAGGAATGAAAAAACTTGAAACGATCTGGAGCGCGAAAATTCCCGGTTATAATTTTCCGGGTTTTAATGGATGGGCGCTTTCCGGTCTGGGATATATTTTGTCAGCCATTATCGGAACATTTATTATTATCTTTTTGTGTTATTTGATTGGCAAAATTCTTTATTCCGAAGCAAGTTCGGGACAAGTTTTAAAAGAATCGAAAGAAGATAATTCATGATTCCTGAATGGTTAAAATCAAATCCGGAAAATATTTCTTATTCTGACTATAACCCTGTTTTAATTAAAAAAAGAAATTTTATTGATAAAACAATTAACGCTCTTTTAAAATTGCTGAAAGAGTTTTATTCAGAAGAAAGATATTCTCAAAAAGATGGTTTGCTTCAGACAGTCAATCCGGAAATAAAAATAGCAACAATGGTATTTTTTTTAATATACATAAGCCTCACAAGAAAACTTGAGATACTTATATTATTTTATTTATTAACTTTATCAACTGCTTTTTTTTCAAAAATAAAAAATTCTTTTTTTATAAAACGAGTTTGGTTTTTTATTCCTCTCTTTTCAGGAATAATTGCGTTGCCGTCGATGTTTAATCTTATTACACCGGGCAGGCAATTACTGGTTCTTTATCATCTAAACGAAAAATATTTTTTTATCCCGCAAGAACTAGCAATTACCAAAGAAGGTTTTTTCGGGGCGTTAGTGTTTGTTTCAAGGGTTGCTGTTTCGGTTTCAATGGTTGTTTTGCTTACCTTAACTACCAAATGGAATGATTTATTTAAGGCATTGAAAGTGTTTAAAATTCCGGATGTTTTTATTCTGGTTTTTGGGATGACTTTTCGTTACATTCTGATGTTTATTGAAATAGTCAAAGAGATGCATCTCGCCTATAAAAGCAGGCTGATTGGAGCCTTAAAAGTAAAGGAAAATCAGAGATGGATTGCTTCGCAAATCGCGTTTGTTTTTAATAAATCTTTTAAAATGAGCAACGATGTTTATCTTGCGATGGTATCTCGTGGATTTACAGGGGAAGTAAAAACGTTAAGCGATTTTAAGATTAAAAAAGTTGATGTTTTATGGATTTCTGGAGCTATGCTAATTGGTTTTTTGGCAAAATATTTAACAATATGAGAATACCATATAATAAATAAGCGCCAGATAAGTTTTAAAATAAAAAATAAAAAATCAAAATGACAAATTAAAATTCAAAAATGAACACACAAAATGGGTTGAGGATTCATTATAGGTCTTAGGTTAAAGACATGAGGTTTAAGAGTGAAGTCTCTAAAAGTCCTATAACATTATTGGTCATTTGACTCTTGCATTACATTTTTTCATTTTGATATGTATTTTTGATTTTTTATTTTTGATTTTTAATTTTTTTATCTTTGAGGTGAACATTGTAATTTGTTATTTGGAATTTCCAACTTTCAATTCCGACTTGTTCGGGTTAGGGTCTTGTGATTATGAATATATTTGAACTTTCAAACATTAAATATGCTTATCCGGACAACACGGTTGCTTTAAATGATGTAAGCTTTAATATTGCATTGGGCGAGCAAGTGGTGATTTTAGGGGCAAATGGTTCGGGGAAGTCTACACTTTTGTCTATTTTAGGCGGATTGATTTATGTTGATTCAGGGATTATTAAAGCTTTTGGAGAAAGTTTAAATGAAGATATTTTAAATCAGCCTGATTTTAGAAAATATTTTCGTCAAAACATAGGATTCATATTTCAGGATTCGGACATTCAGCTTTTTTGTCCGACAGTTTATGATGAAATTGCTTTTGGTCCTCTCCAGCTTGGAATACCAAAAGATGAGGTTATCAAAAGAACTAACGATGTAATCAATTTACTGGGCATTTCAAATTTAAAAGGTCGTTCACCGGTTGGGTTAAGCGGAGGCGAAAAGAAAAAAGTGGCAATTGGAAGTGTTTTATCAATAAATCCAAGCGTTTTAATTTTTGATGAACCTACCAGTGGATTGGATCCCAGGAGTCAGGTTTGGCTGATTGAACTGTTAAATGAGTTAAAAAAGACAGGAAAAACAATCATAACTGCCACTCATGACTTAAGCATAGTTGAAGATATTTCTATGCGGGCTATTGTTTTGGGTGAAGATCACACATTGTTGGTTGATGATACTGCAGGTAAAGTTTTAGATGATAAAGACACTCTCCTTAAAGCAAATTTAATTCACGAACACACACATACTCATGGAAACCTCAGACATATTCACGCTCATGGCCATTTCTTGGGACACTTACATCACAATAAGACATAAAGTAATACATTTAAAGGAAAACAACGGTAGTTAGTAAAATATTATAAATAAACAAGGTGGTTTTATAATGAAAGCGCTTGGATTAGCAGGAAGTCCGAGACGTTGTGGTAATTCAGAAATTTTACTGGATAAATTTCTGGAAGGAACAATTCATAAAGGCGGAAAAACTGAGAAAATTGTAATAAGCGAGCTAAAAATAGCGCCTTGTAATGCTACCAATGCTTGTTTTAAAACAGGCGTGTGTGACATAAAAGACGATATGCAGCAAATATATGAAAAATTATTAGAGGCGGATTGTGTTGTTCTGGCTTCTCCTATATATTTTTACAGTGTAACAGCTCAGGCAAAAGCGTTAATTGATCGTTCTCAGTGTTTGTGGGCGAAACAAAATATTTTGGGTCAGGATTTAACTCAGGGAAAAGAGAGATTAGGGGTTTTTATTTCTGTTGCCGGAACAGGCGGAGAAAAAGTTTTTGACGGCTCGATTCTAACCGTAAGATATTTTTTTAAAGCAATAGGCGTTAAGTATTTCGAGAGTCTTTTGTTTAGGAACATTGATAAAAAGAAGGATATTTTAAAACACTCCAATGCTTTATCTCAAAGCTTTTCTTTAGGAGAAAAAGTTGTGGAAATTATTAAGAGTTCTTAATTGAAGGGAGGGAATTAAAATGATGATGGGTCCATATGGATACGGATATGGTATAACAGGCGGCATTGGGATGTTTTTGATGACGGTTTTCTGGATATTGATTTTAGTTGGAGGGATTTTTATTCTAAAATGGATTTTTGTTGATCAGGGCAGGCAGGGTCAGCCTTATAAAGAGGAAGATGCGCTCGAGGTTCTAAAAAAGAGATATGCAAAAGGAGAAATTAATAAAGAAGAATTTGAGGAAAAGAAAAAAGATTTAATGTAAAAAGCCGCTTTTATAAAAAGGAGGCAAAATGAAAACAACCAAATCAATGGTGATAGGCTTTGCTTTACTTGCAATAGGGATTGTGGGTTTAATTTATATAGAATATTTTTATACAGGAACTGATTACGCGAATTTAGGTTTTAATGAATGGAGTACTTATAATAATATGATGGGTGGAATCAATTTCTATCCTAAAAAGTATACTTCAAACGGAGAGCAGATTTATTTTACAGCCACCAGTAAATCAGGTAGTTCTATTATTGCTAATATGGGTATGATGGCTATGAATTTTCCAATGATGAGTTGCGCGAGTTGTCATGGTAAGGATGGCAAAGGCGGAACGATTAGAATGATGATGGGAACATTTAAAGTTCCAAATATTACTCATAAAGAATTAACAGAAGAAGAAAAACCTCCCTATACAAATGAATTGTTAAAAAGAGCAATCACGAAGGGAATTGATCATAAAGGAGAACGATTAGGTTTTCCTATGCCGGTATGGAGCATGTCTGAAAAAGACTTGAATGATCTCGTTGATTATCTAAAAACTCTATAGTAAAGTGTAAATTATTTCAGCAAAAGGAAAGGAAGTTTTTATGAGTAAGACAGAGGAAAATTTATGGAAGGCGTTTGCGGGCGAATCGCAGGCAAGAAATAAATATACTTATTTTGCGAGCGTGGCAAGAAAGGAAGGTTACGAACAGATACATAGTATTTTTCTTGAAACGGCGGATAACGAGAAAGAACATGCTAAAAGAATATTTAAATTTTTAGAAGGCATTGGAGACACAAGAGCAAATTTAAAAACTGCGATTGATGGAGAGAACTATGAGCACACCCAAATGTATCCGGAATTTGAAAAAGTTGCTCGCGAGGAAGGATATACAGAAATAGCCGATTTTTTTAAAGAAGTTGCAGAAGTGGAAGAGGAGCATGAAAAAAGATATACAGCTTTGTTGGAAAACATAGAAAAGGGCAAAGTTTTTAAGAAGGACAAGGTTGTAAAATGGAAATGTCGTAATTGTGGTTATATTCATAAGGGAGATCAGGCTCCTCAAATCTGTCCTGCTTGTGCTCACCCCCAAAATTTTTATGAACTTTTATGTGAGAATTATTGAAAATATACTATTAATAATTTAAGGTGTGCGTATGGATAAATGGCAATGTACAATTTGTGGATACATCTATGATCCAGAAACTGGCGATTCTGAGAATGACATAGAAACAGGAACGTCTTTTGAAGATTTACCAGACGAGTGGGTCTGTCCTGAATGTGGCGCTCCTAAAGATTTATTTGTAAAATTGTAAATACATAAAAGAAAGAGGAATGTTATATGAATAATAAAGCTTTTAAGGATATTCTTGATTATGCAATAGAGAAGGAAATCGAAGCCGCTTCTTTTTACGAAGCAACCAGCGACTTGGCTGAAAGTCCTAATGTTAAACAGATGTTTAAAGAAATGTCATTTATGGAATTAGGGCATAAACAAAAATTAGAACAGATAACAGAAAAAGATGTAGAAGAACGCAAGATTGAAGACATTAGAGATTTAAAAATTAGTGATTATATGATAGAAGAAGATTTTAAGCCTGACATGGATTATCAGGAAGTATTAATTCTTGCAATGAAGAGAGAGGAGAAAGCACATCAACTCTATTCAGATTTAGCTGAGAAAACTAGTGATTCTGAGATAAAAAAGCTTTTTCAATTATTAGCCCAAGAAGAAGCAAAACACAAACTGGGAATTGAAACAGAGTATGACGCAAATGTTTTAAAGGAAGATTAAATAAATCAGAGCCGTTGTGTTGTAACACAACGGCTCTGTTGTTTACCTCCATTTATTGTCCAACTGGAGGAGGACTTATAGGCTCTGCAGGCGGGGGACTAACCACTGGCTCTGCAGGCGGAGGAGTAGGACTTACCGGCTCTGCTGGCGGAGCAGGGCTTACAACAGGCTCTGGCGACGGAGCAGGGCTTGTGACTGGCGGCATTGGGCTAGTTCCTCCATCTCTAGGAGGTTCATATATTGGTTGTTCAGGTGGACGATAGTCTTTGTTTTCACCTTCACCTGGTTTTGGCATATAGTACGGTGGTCTGTATTCTCCACTAGTTCCACCATCTTTAGGCGGTTGATACCATGGTTGTTCAGGTGGACGATAACCCTTATTGTCACCTTCGGGCGGTCTTGGGTAAAATGGGGGTCTGTATTCTCCACTAGTTCCACCATCTTTAGGCGGTTGATACCATGGTTGTTCAGGTGGACGGTTTTTCATATCAACGAATGGTGGGGGTGCGAATCTTTTTATCATTTCTTCGGGTGGTGTTCCTTCAGGTACTTTACTGAAATCAAATCTGCCTTCGCGTTTCATTCTGTCTACTATTTCTTCAAATGGTATTTCTGGTGGTCTAAAGTCAATTACAATTGGTCTATCGAAAGATTCGAATCTGCCCTCTTCTTCCATTTTATTCCATATTGCCTCTTGATTCTTTCTTCTTTCTTCCATTCTTTGTTTTATTTCTTCTAATGCTTCAGGAGGCATTGTGTTGAAAACCGAACGAAGGACTTCGTCTCGTTTCTTTATAGCGTCTCTTACAGTTCTAAAAGTTGACTCCATTTCAGCTTTTTTCTCCGGAGGTATTTTTTCGATAAATCTTAATACGCTTTCGTTGGCGTCATCGATTTCGTCTGTAGTGTCTCTTAGTATGCCGAAGAATTTGCTCTTTTCTTTAAAAGGCACTCTTTTGGCTATTTCGTTCAGGTTGTCTCCGTTTCTGTTTATGTTTCTTAGGTTAGCTTTGATGGTTTCGAGAATATGTTTTTTGTAATCTTCCGGCATTTTTTCTGCCATATCGCCGAGGACCTCAATGTCTCCTGACTGTTCTTTGGTTAATTCTTTAAAGGTTTTACCGATTTCCTCAGGCTTAACATCCTCTTCATCTTTTGCTTTTTCTGCATTTCTTATAGCTTCTTTTATTCCTTCTTTGTATTCTTCAATCAGATCTTTTGCTTCCTCCAGTTCTTTTTTCTTTATCATAAATTGGGCTTCCTTCAATCGCTCCTCAGCGATAGATGCTTTGAGTTCCGCTTTAGCTTTTTTCGAAAAAGCAACAAACAGTTTTATGCGTTCACCAAATCTTTTGAATATATAAAACGGACTATCCGGCGCAATACCCGGGTCATCCGTTTTATCTGCGGCAAAGGCTATTTCCGGAACAATCAACATTGCCAAGAGCGCAATTGATATTATTTTAAGAACTGTCTTGTTTGGGGATAACACTGTAATCTCCTCCTTTTTCCATATTTTACCTGTTGAGTTAACAGGTTTAGTTAATTTACATTACTTTTATCGGTTTATTATATTGATTAAGAACATTAATTTCAGGCTTTTCTCTAAGAGATAGTAGGCAGAAATGAAGAAGAATCTTTTTATATAAATATTGAATATTTTGACAGATTGAGTAATAATGTTAGATTATATTAGATAAAATTTATAATCCTTGTTTTAGAGGGAGGTGAATAAATTGGCATTTAAAATAACAGAGGAATGTAGCGCTTGCGGGGCGTGTGAGCCAGAGTGTCCAAATGAGGCGATAACTGAGGGGGAAGATATTTACATAATAGATCCAGATAAATGCACTGAATGTATGGGATATTATGATACTCAGCAGTGCGCTGAAGTCTGTCCGATGGAGGCATGTGTTGCAGATCCGGATCATCAGGAGACCGAAGAAGAATTATTAGAAAAAAAGAAGAGATTGCATCCAGAATAAATCTTAAGGTTTTAATGGAATAGACGTCAGACATTAGACTAAAAAGGGAAAATCAGATTATAATTAGTATATCTGATCCTCGATGTCTAATGCCTTAAGATTGTTTTCGGGTAATTTCTTGATTAAAATTTGAGCGCTGTGTATAATTTTAAAAGCTTCAACCCAGATATTGCGATAGGTTTTGATGAAAAGCGTAGGAAATAACAAGCTTGTCGCTAAATCTATTGCAATATCCGGGTTCAAGGGCCCATAGCTCAGTTGGTCAGAGCAGCGGACTCATAATCCGTTTGTCGTAGGTTCAAATCCTACTGGGCCCACCAAAAATAGGTCACAAGTCGTAAGGTCACAAGGACACAAGCAAGAGGAAAAAATCAATTTATAAGAAAGAAGATGTTAAGCGATGAGTGAACATCATAATAGCGCAGAACATGCTTCTCCTTTAGTGGGAGGAGTAATTTTATTGGTAGTAATAGCGCTAATTCTTATAGTTTCTCGTTTGGTTGGTTTAATCTAATATCAAAAATAGCTTGTAAGTTTAGCCGTATCAGATTTTGCCTTCGATATTATCGTGAGCAAGGCGCTTTGTTCTTTTTAAAATTCCTGCCCAATTCTTTATTATAAAACGAAAAAATCATCCCAATTGTAAGCAGAAAAGTTGATATCCAGAAAATAGCTAAATGTAAAGAAGATTCTTGAAGCAGTACGAAATCATAAACAAAAACTATAAATCCAAGATGCAATAGAGATGATCCCATCTGGGCAAAAAATCCTTCCTTTTCGAAGTTTAAAAGCTTGCTTTTCAAAAACAATTCTACGATAACCACTAATTGAATTATCATAGAAACAATCAACAAAAAGCCAAGAGAAAAACTATAATCAATTAACAGTCCAAGAACAATTAATATTAAAACCAAAAGAATACTGGTCCATATGAGAATGCGGCGTGGAAAAATACGTTTAGGAATGCAGAGACCAAGTAGAATAATCAACGAAACTACAAAAGGATAAGCATAATAATTCATTTTGTTAAGATATTCCTGATAAAGCCATGTGGAAGTCCAGTTTGAATTTGAGGCAGAGAGCATATAGCTGTAAACAGTTCCGTAAACAGAAACCAGTCCAATTGAGACCAAAACTATGATTGTTAAAATTATTAAAATAAAATCATATCTCTTCATAATGTTTACCTGTAAGAATGGACCCCCGGAATTAAGTAAGTTGTCAGATAAGTAAATATTAAAACAAGAAAACAAAGAATACCAATTATAGCTGTTGTGTTCCACATATTTTTGCGATTAAGATAAAGTCTGCTGTGCAGGTACGCGGTATAAAGCACCCACATCATCAGGGACATATTAATTTTTGGAGACCACCACCACGGTTCATTTTTCCACGCGCTGATTGCCCATGGATAACTTATCAGTATGCCTGCTGTGAGAAAAAGATAGCCGAATTTTCCATAATTGTAAGCAATTTTATCATATATTTTTTTGTATTTATAAATAAGCATAAAAATACTTCCGAGAAAGGATACGCTTAACGCGGCGTAAGAGACGAATAATAAAGGTGGATGAATCCACATATAGGCTGAGTTATAATAATAAATCATTCTTCCATAAGTATTATTAAAAGCTTGTAGTTTAGCCTGCCAGTCACCTTGAGAAATTGCATTGTAATAATAAGTTATTTCCTGATGAAACATTGGAAGCGGAGATCTGAAAGGATTTGACACGAATGATACAAGAAGCACAAAAAGACCGAACGCAATATTTAAACAGCGATTAAATTTTTGATTATTTTGATTTCGATTTATGAAGCTTGAAAGTAATCCAAGAATTAATGCCCAGAAATATAATTTTTCGTTTTCAATCCAGAGTGGAATAAGGTATTTTCCGGCAATGTTATTGTTGACTGGATTATAAATTGTAATTGTATTGTAAATTTTTAGATGAAACCACGCTATTAAAAGAAAACCAATAAATAAGATTGAGGTTGTTGCCAAAATAAGATAACGCGTGTAAATATAATATTTTTTTGAGAAAGATAAAACAATTAAGAAAAAAACAGTTATTATTATTAAATATGTAAAAGGTTCACCGATTGTTTCTAAAAACAATCTTGCCTTTGAGTAATCAGAAAAATTCATCTTTCCTCCCGAGGGCTTTTGTAGAGATTATAACATCTAAACTAAGTTTTAAAAAACTTCCAGTTTATTTCGTTGCCATAATCAAAACGAGGGTAAGTAAATAAATATTCCCCTCTAAAAAGAAGTTGACAGTTAACGGATTTTATTCTTTCCCCTCTAAAAAGAGGGGCGCAGGGGTGTGTAGAAATGAAATCATCTATGATTTAGGCATCAAAGAGTCCGCTGAAAAATTAAGAAATAATGCTGCCAAACTTGGATTTAACTCTATGTTTGTTTTTTTCTGTATGCCTTACGCTTTGGATTATCCATCCAAGGGACTTTTCACTCCCAAGATGTTTTTTGTTGCGACATGAGTATAGATCATTGTTGTTTGGAGGTTTTGATGTCCAAGCAATTCCTGGATGGTTCTGATATCATATCCGTTTTCCAAAAGATGAGTCGCAAAACTATGCCTGAGTGTGTGAACGGATGCTTGTTTTGTAACGCCCGATTTTATAACAGCCGTTTTAAATGCCTTTTGAAGAGATGCTGGATGGACATGATGACGCCGGACAACATGAGTACGTGGCTCTACCGAAAGCGATTTTGAAGGAAAAAGCCAGAACCAACCCCATTCCTTGCCCGCATTGGGATATTTTTTTTCAAGAGCATTTGGCAGATATACACCATTCAGATTTTTTGCCCTATCCTCATCGTATATTGCCCTTGCTTCTGAGATATGATGAATAAGGTTATCTTTCAATGTTTCAGGAAGCATGGTCCTACGGTCTTTATCTCCTTTTCCTGCCCTTACAATTAAAATGTTTTGTTCCAGATCAATATCTTTTATTCTAAGTCCCAGACATTCATTCAGCCGTAAACCGCATCCATAAATCAGCATTGCTATAAGACGGTTAATACCTGAAAGTAAATCAAAAATTGAATGTACTTCTTTTATAGTTAAAACTACAGGAAGTCCTCTCCTCTGTCGCGCCCGCACTGCATCTATCATACCCTCTATATCTTTTTCAAACACATAGCGATAAAGAAAAATAATGGCGTTAAGGGCTTGGTTTTGCGTGGAAGGCGATACCTTTTTTTCAACAGCAAGATGGCTCAGAAAATCCTGAAGGTTTCTACTATCTAGCTCTTTTGGTTCCTTGTGATTCAAAAACGATCGAAAACTTCTTGCCCATGCAATGTAGGTCTTTTCAGTAGAATACGATCTGTGACGAAGCCTTAGTGATTCGCGCAATTTTTCTTCTACGATGTTCCAACTTTCTTTTGTGATACTTACTGGAATTGATGTCTTAAATTTTTGAGAAAGAAAATAACTGTATAGTCTCAACGCTGTATCAGCCTGACTTACCTGCCAATCCTCATGATTTTTTGCCATATGCATTAAAAACTGCTTTTTTTGATCGCTATTTAGCAGGGTTGAATCAGAAATATTTAGAAAGGCATAGCAGTTTCCTGTCCACTTTAAGTAATAAGGGATTTGATTTGTTTTTACCTTGCCTTTTTGGAGCAGATATTCTTTAAATTCCTTTAACATAACAAAACTCCTAAATTATACCGAATCGGTATAAAATATTTAATAGCATTATTATATGGAATATTGCATGCTTTTCAATAAAAAATTGGGTAAATTTTTTGACTTTTTGAGATCATATTTGTATATTGTTATTAAATATAGAATAAAGATAAAAGTAAATGTTAGCCCCAAATAAATCACAAAAACCCTGCAAAGTGCAGCGTTGCATTATGTTGCTATATGCAGTATATTGATAACATAACGTGACAAGCATAAGATAAGGAGGTAAGCACTATGGCAGCCGCAGTTAGAATCTCTGAAAAACTTGTTAATGAGGCAAAAAAATACAGCCGGATAGACCATAGATCATTAACTGGTCAAATTGAACACTGGGCCCGAATAGGTAAGTGTGTTGAGGAAAATCCGGATTTGACCTATTCGCTCATCAAAGAAATTTTATTTGGAATAGAAGAATTGGAGCAAGGCGAAAAATCTGAATATAAATTTGGATAAAGTCTAATGAAAATATACCAATCAGGGTCTTTTGAAAAAAAGGTAAAAAAAATATCTAAACCAGAAAAAAAGATATTAGATCAGGAGATAAGGAAAATTGCAGATAATCCATCTATCGGAAATGAAAAGAAAGGAGACTTAAGAGAAATATTTGTTCATAAATTCAAAATTAAAACGACGCAATATCTTCTTGCCTATCGATTGCTTGGAGAGGATTTAGAGTTAATTATGATTGGGCCTCATGAAAATTATTATCGAGACTTGAAACATTATTTAAAGAAACGATGAAAAAGGGCTAACAAATCACTCCAGCGGACGGCTGATAGCCGCCGCTGATTTCAGACGTTAGAAAAAAAAGATAATAGAAAAACATAAAAATTTTTGGTAGTATTACTCATGGTGAAAAAATCAAATAGGGGTCGTTTTTAAACTATGAATAAACCATATTACGAAAAGTCAAACTTCACATTATATCAAGCTGATTGTCTTGATATTTTGGCACAAATCCCAGAAAACTCTGTGGATATGATTTTTGCCGATCCTCCTTATTTTCTTTCAAGTGGAACTTTTACATGTCAAAACGGGAAAATGGTTAGTGTAAAAAAAGGCGATTGGGATTTATCAAATGGCACGAAAAAGAATTTTGATTTTCATCTTGCATGGATTGAAGTTTGTAAAAGAGTATTGAAACCTAATGGAACTATTTGGATTAGCGGTACTTATCACTCAATTTATCAATGTGGTTTTGCTTTACAAGTCCATCATTTTCATATTCTCAATGATGTTGCTTGGTTTAAACCGAATGCTTCTCCAAACCTTTCTTGTCGTTTTTTTACAGCAAGTCATGAAACTTTGATCTGGGCAAGAAAAGATAAACAAGCTAAGCATACTTTTAATTATGAAGCTATGAAAAATGGCGACTTTCCGGAAGATCAGCTCAAGAAACCAAATTTACAAATGAGATCAGTTTGGTCTATTAATACACCAAAACCAATTGAAAAAAAGTTTGGCAAACACCCAACGCAAAAACCTGAAGATTTATTAAAAAGAATTGTTTTAGCAAGCACAAATAAAGGTGATACAATTCTTGATCCTTTTACTGGAAGTGCCACAACAGGACTTATGGCTCATCTTTATGGAAGAAAATTTATTGGAATTGAAATCGAAAAATCATATTTGGATTTATCTATAAAAAGATTTGAACAATTAAAAAAAAATTTAGTAAAATTTTATGAGAAAAAATCAGAAAAACAAATAAAATCTAAGCCGATAAAAATTGAAAACTATAAACATTTAACAAATTTAATACCTGCCCAATGAAAAATATTACTCGCTTTGAAGCAACACAACTTCTACAAAAACTTATCGGACAAGACCTAAGAAAACTTGCTGATAAAAACAATATTACAGTTTTCAAAAATGAAAAATTTAATAAAGGATGGGCGGGTTTAACTTTAGAAAAAGCTATTGGTATTGGTAATAATTGTATACAAGCCTCAAATGGTGATTATTGGGAGTTGAAACTTGTTCCACTTCTAAAAAAGAATGGCGTTTGGAAAGTGAAAGAGACAATGGCAATAACTATGATCAATGCCGATGATGTACTTGCCAAACCTTTTGAAAAGAGCCACTTGTTCGACAAAATGAAAAAA
Organism: Actinomycetota bacterium; assembly: GCA_016208465.1. GTDB lineage: Bacteria > Actinomycetota > Aquicultoria > JACQXZ01 > JACQXZ01 > JACQXZ01. The sequence continues at coordinate 20,287 of JACQXZ010000020.1, read as the reverse complement.
ATGATTATTTGCGGTCGCGAAAGAGTAGATAATCAAGAAAGTTCATCACAATTACTTTATGTAAACAGTTTTGATTTGCTTTCAACAAATTTTTGGCAACAAATCAAAGAAGATTACGAGCTTGTACGACATACAATTAAAACAGAGGGTTTCAATGCTTTGACTGGTAGTATGGGTAAATATATTCAACCTCGCACAAAAGGATCTGGACATGGAAGCACCACAAGAGCTTTTTATGCAAGAGTAGCTTTTGTTGAAATAATCTTTGGGATAAAAGAAATATAGCTTGACCCATAAAATAAACATATGGGACGCAGTCAGCTTGCCAACTTAAAAAAATAAAAATCTTCTAACAAATCAATCCAGCGGATGCTTAAATGCGGCCAAAGGCGCCGCGTGTAACCACCGCTGATTTATGGCGTTAGGCGTTTTTTCAAGAGACCAAGTATGTTAAGGGGGACAGCTATATGAAGAACAAGAGACAGGATTTGCCTACGCTCGGACGGCTCGGCGCACGTCAGTGGCCTCCAAAATCGCACAAATTCCCCATCACTTTCAGTCTGGACAAAGAAACTATGGGTCTTCTTAAAAACATCAATGTCAAGCTTGTGAGGTTTTATGATGAAGTCGTTAATAGTTCACAAGAAAAGGCTAGAAAGAACGAGTTTCATTGGGTATGTGAACATGTGAAGTCTTTTGATTTATCTTTCTATGTGCCCTTAAACGCCGTGAGTTTGCCTCTTCAGAAGATCCAAAACCTTCTCATTATGCTTAACGGCCTAAACGAAATCGAACATATCCATTATTCACACTACGATCGTATAGGCGCATCTCTCGCATTAAGGTATATAGGAGCCGTTCTATTTCCTACGCCATTTCACCTGAATCGGACAAGCTACCTCGAGGAGCGATTTAGGACACGGTACGAAAATCGTTCTAACTCAAAGCAAAGGTGGCCACAAGCACCGGGTGCTCCTACAATGATGCGTAAACCGCATAAAAGTATGCTTTCACGTCCTGAATCACTTTTTTACTGCTTTAAACAGATAGCAAATGAGATAACTAGCTTTGCTAGGTACCTCCGCAAGTCGCATGGCTCTACAAATACGGCGGATGCGTCTGTCAACATGGATTCCAATGACAACTACTTTTACGACTATTTATTCGATCGACCCAACCTGAAAGTACACCTCTTAGGCTATTCTCTCGGCGGTTTACAGGCTCTGTTCACCTTTTTGAGGAATCCTGACCTATTCGACCATTGCATACTAGTGAACTCAGGCGCCTCCATTGACGACCTCAAGACTAAGCCGGTAGGGATCTATGATGACGAATGGAAAGAGATTAAGCGCAAATGCCATGAGATTAGGTTTCATCTGCCAGATGACATAGGTGATGAGCGGGCTTTCCTCAATGAAGTGCTTTTTGAGCGACCATTCAATGATGAGCGAATAGCCAACGTCTTTCGCCAAAACGCGCATAAGCTCCTCTTCATTGCAGGTGGAGCAGATATCGTTTCTCCAGCTGAACACCTCTTGCAGTTTCTTAAGAAAGAGGACCATGTTGCAACCAACACAGAGTTTCGGGGCTTAAACATCCTGCAAGTCGAGGGGTTGGGTCATCCCCTCCAGAGAAGCCTTGATTACGACCGGTGGTTCCCAGTCATAATCAGCACAATCAACCAGTTTATATATAGTCCTAATCCTATATTGAAGCAGATTCCCTATTCACAGGTCGTAAAATGGTTTTCACAATTGAAAATTAAGAACAAGGCATGGGGTGATTGGTGTCGAGAAAAAAACTTGCTTGATGCAAAGGGAGACCAAAACTTGGATGTGGCGAGAATTATCGATAGTTTACCCCCAAAAAAGAAAAAAGAATTCCTACAATATTATCTCATCTCCAAGCGATATTTTGAAAATGACTCAGAGCTCCTACGAACACTTGAGCGACAAAAAAGTGGATAACTATGACATCGAATGTGAAAATGAAGTACAGGTCAGTACACATATCGTGGCTAGCCGATGGTTGCACCGGATCGCGCTAGCGCCCTCACAAATCGGCCCATGTGAGAAAAGGGGATTTATTTTCTTGGAGCGCCTAACAAATCACTTCAGCGGACGGCGTAAACGCCGCCGCTGATTTCTGACGTTGAAGCTGTCGAAAAACTTTTTTTACAAGAAAAATACCTTCTTTTGACTAAAATATCAGATATAATTGTAAATTATAATAAACGAATGGGAATAATTGAACCTGTATTTGGAAACATAAAAAACAATCCGGGATTAAATGGATTTACATTAAGAAGAAAACAAAAAATAAATATCCAATGGAAATTGTTCGCAATCATTCATAATATTGGTAAAATATACAGATACGGAACGGGGTTTGCGTAGAAATAAGTAGTAAACCGGAAATTAAGTTAATAAAAGTAATAATTAAAGATAAAATAAAAAAATATTTTTGAAATTTCCGGAAGAATTTACGTTTTAAATAAAAAATCAAAATTAAGGCCGAATAAATTTTTTAAAATGACTTTTTCGACAGCCTCGTTAGAAACATATGCTATGGTATAATATAATTATGAAAATATTGAGAAATGAAACTAAGTTAATTAAGATGTCAAAAATTGATGACCCTTTTGTTACTGCCTCCCCACAACAATGTATTAGTTTTATGTGGGAACTAACGGCTGAATTGTGGTCATTGAGAGGATCGTTATATGTTGAACGAAGATTACAAAGAAATGTTACAAATCTTATTAAACAATAAGGTAAAATTCCTTGTTGTTGGCGCGTACGCGATGGGCGCGCAAGGTTATCCCCGTGCAACTGGAGATTTTGATATATGGGTTGAACCATCACCTGAAAATTCAAAAAAAGTATATAATTCCCTTACTGAATTTGGTGCTCCACTTGGACAAATAAATCCTGAAACTTTTACTGAAGAAGGGATTGTTTTCCAAATTGGTGTAGCGCCGAGACGAATAGATATATTAACGTTTATTGATGGGGTTGAATTTATTGAAGCTTATAAGGGTAAAGAAAATATAGAAATTGAAAGTATTTCTATTCCCTTTCTTTCCAAGGGAAATCTTATTAAAAACAAAGAAGCCACGGGCAGAGAAAAAGATAAATTAGACGCCAATTATCTGAAGAAAAATAAAGATGTTTAACAACTCATTCAACCGGACTGAGCGAACGGGGACATAGTTTGCACATAATATTGCAATAAATGCTCTGGTAATTTATACTTCGCTCTATAAAGCATGAAAGCCTTTTTGGCACCCAGCTTTGCTGGGTGTTTTTTTATGAAATGAGGAATAACTGATGTCGATTTTCCCGTCTTTTGATCAATTTAAAAATCTTTCTCAAGGCAGAAAAAGAGCGGCAGTTTATAAAGCTCTACCTGTTTGTGAATCTTTGTTTGATATTTTTTTAAAACTTGGACGGAAAAAACAATGTGTACTTCTTGAGAGCTTAAAGGGATCTTCTAAGATTACCCGGTATTCGATAATTGGCATCGATCCATTTCTGGTTTTTAGGAGTAAAGAGAATTTTATAGAAATTATTGAAAAGGAAAAAAGTATCAGTTTTTATGGCGATCCATTAAAGGAATTAAGAAAAATAATGATGGATAACAAGGCTTCTTCTTATAATGGAATACCTGATTTCTGCGGAGGCGCTATTGGTTATTTCAGCTATGATTTTGTCCATTGGTTCGAACAGTTGCCAAAAACCACTAGAAACGATGTAGATGTTTTTGATGCTTATTTTATGTTTTTTGACACAGCGATTGTTTTTAATCATCTCGAAAATAAAATTTTTATTATCCATAGTGTGAAAATTAAAAATGATTTGGGAGAAGCATATGAAAGCGCAGTGGATAAAATTTTAGAAATTGAAGCCAATCTTAAAAATAAATCTAGTCATCAGCCAGACTTATTTTGTAAAAGCGGAAAAGTAGAGTCTAATTTTAGCCAGCATGAATTTGAAGATATTGTCAGAAGGGCAAAAGAATATATTTTTGCGGGAGATATTTTTCAGGTTAATTTATCGCTTCGTTTGAACACATATTTTGAAGGGGAGGGATTAAGTCTTTATAAAATTTTAAGGGAAATTAATCCATCGCCGTTTGCGGGTTATTTAAATTTTGGCGACGTAGAGATTATCAGTTCATCGCCGGAAAGACTAATATGTTTAGATGGGAATGGTGTTATCGAGACGCGGCCAATTGCGGGCACAAGAAGGAGAGGAATTGATTTTAATGAAGATGAGGAATTAAGTTCTGAATTGATATTAAATCCAAAAGAGAGAGCTGAACATATCATGCTGGTTGATTTAGAGAGAAACGATATTGGCAGGATAAGCAATTTTGGAACGGTTAAGGTTGATGAGTTAATGGTTACAGAGAATTATTCTCATGTTATTCATATAGTATCAAATATAAGAGGAGAAATCGTTAAAGGAAAAGATTGTTTTGATGTGCTTAAGGCTTGTTTCCCCGGTGGAACAATAACCGGTTGTCCAAAACTCAGGTCAATGGAAATAATTGATGAATTAGAAAATGTTAGAAGAGGAATTTACACGGGGTCAATCGGTTATATAAGTTTTTCGGGCCACATGGATTTAAATATTGCAATCAGAACTTTTGTTTTAAAAGACAAGGTTGTATATGTTCAGGCAGGAGCCGGAATAGTTGCGGATTCTGATCCTGCAAAAGAATATTTTGAAAGTCTTCAGAAAGCAAAAGCTTTAATTGAGACACTTGAGGCCGCGTCAAAATTATCTGTTAGGGAGTTAACGTGAAAGAATATATTTATTTAAATGGAACTTATGTTTTAAAAGATGAAGCAAAAATTTCTGTTTTTGACCGTGGGTTTTTATACGGAGACGGTCTTTTTGAAACAATGAGATCTTATGATGGGAAAGTGTTTAAGCTTAAGGAACACTTAGCAAGGTTATTTAGTTCTTTATATGAGCTGGACATAAAAACACAAATTAGCAAAGCTCAATTAGAGGATGCTGTATATGAAATTTTGGAGGTAAATAATTTAAAAGATGCTTATATAAGATTAACAGTTTCACGAGGCGTGGATGAAGAATCAACAGTAGTTATTTTTGCAAGATATTTTTCTCCTTATTCTGATCTTTTATATAGAGAAGGAATGAAGACAATTATTGTTAAAGCAAAAAGAGATCAACATTCAAAAATTGTAAAACATAAAACATTAAATTTTTTAAGTAACTTGACGGCAAGAACAGAAGCAGCGGAGGCTGGAGTAGACGAGGGAATATTTTTAAACTACAATGATGATATTGTTGAGGGTACGGTAAGCAATATCTTTATAGTAATTAATAAAGTTTTAACTACTCCTGCATTGGAAGACGGAATTCTACCGGGAATCACTCGAATGATTGTGATAAAACTGGCTAAAGAATTGTCTTTAGAAGTAGAGGAAAGAAGTATAAAGAAGGAAGAGATTTTTACCGCTGATGAATGTTTTTTAACTAATTCATTAATGGAGGTAATGCCGGTTACTTCAGTGAATTTCCAAAAAATAGGAAAAGGTTGTGTTGGTGAAGTGACTGAATTGTTATCAGCAGGTTATAAGAGGTTGGTAAATGAATGCTAAGGTTTCAGATATAATAAGAATAGTAAATGAGATTGCTCCAGAATATTTGGCAATTGATGATGATAAAATTGGTTTACAGGTGGGGGGAGAAGGCGCATCTGTAAATCATATCTTAATAACTCTAGACATAAATGAGTTGGTTTTACAAGAAGCAATTGACACAAATGCCCAGCTTATCATTTCTCATCATCCTTTAATTTTTAATGAACTTAAAGCAGTTGTTGATTCTGAGTTTGTTGGCCATATTATCAGAAAAGCAATTAAGAATGATATTAACATACACATTGCTCATACGAATTTAGATAAAGTTGTTGGCGGCGTAAGCGATGTCTTAGCGGAGGAATTGGGACTGAAGGATACAGAAGTTCTTTTTCCTGATGAAATTAAATCAGATTCCTATAAGTTAGTTGTGTTTGTTCCTTTTGAAAATATTGATGAGTTGACTGATGCAATTTGCGGAGCTGTTGGTTAAGAAGGGCAGGATAAAACCAGTTATATCAGCAATGCTTAAAGCGCATCCTTACGAAGAAGTTGCATACGATATGTATAGAGTAGAGAGGTTTTCAAGAACAGGTTTTGGCAGAATAGGAAATCTCGAAAAGGAAGTTTTATTAGGAGATTGCGTTAAGGAATGGTCTTTAAAATTAGGAAATAAAAATTTGAAAGTTTCAGGTGATTTGAGTAAAAAAATCAGACGGGTCGCGGTTTGCGGCGGAGCTGGCGGTGATTTAATTCCGAAGGCAAAATCAATGGAAGCAGATGTATTTGTTTCAGGAGATATAAAATATCACACAGCTTTATCGGCAACCTATATGGGAATAGCATTAATAGACGCTGGTCATAATTTTACTGAGAGATTAATTCTTCCTAAGCTGGCTAGAGAGATAGAGCTGAAACGCAAGGAATTAAATCTTAAAGTTGAAGTTTCGACTTCAACAATAGATACGAATCCGTGGAATGCTTAAGATAGGTCACAAAGTCACAAGGACACAAGTCACAAGTGAAGAAATTTTTAACCTGTGATCTGTGACTTACGAATTTCAATTCCGATTTGTTCGGGTTAGGGGATAACATGGCAGATTTTGATAATTTGAAGCAATTACAGGAATTGGATTTAATTATTGATGGACTCAGAAGAGAAAAAGTTAATCTGCCTGAAAAAGATAAGCTTGATTCTTTATGTAAAGAGTTAGACAGGCTGACTAATTATCTTTCAAAGAAAGAAGAAGAGTTTCATAAAGTAGAGATGAAACAAAAGAAATTAGAGGGAGAAATAGATACAATAACTAACAAAGTGAAATCAGAAGAAAAGAGACTTTACAGTGGCGTTATAAGTAATTCGAAAGAGCTTGGCGCTATACAAAAAGAAATAGAAAGTCTAAATAACAAAAAAGACGAGACAGAAACTGAACTAATTGAGCACTTAGATTTGGTTGACAACCTGAAGGGAGTTCTAGTTAAATTAAATAATCAAAAAGAAGAATTTTTAATCGCTAAAGATAAATTAGAGAAAAAAACAAATAGTACAATTTCAGATATAGATATTAAATTAGATGAACTATGTAAACAAAGAGAAGAAACAGCTTCTTTGACTGACAACGATCTTTTGACTTTGTACGAGGAAACAAGGGCCGAAAAAGATGGTCTCGCTGTGGTTGAGTTAAAAGACGGAATATGTCAGGGATGCGGGATGGAGCTTTCCGCTGAAGAGGCAGATAAGATGAGCCACTCCGAAACTCAAATTTTATGGCGATGCGAGCATTGTAGAAGGATATTCCTTAGATGAAAAAAATAATTATTTACTCCGATGGCGCCGCAAGGGGTAATCCCGGCAAGGCAGGCATTGGAGGATTAATTTGTGACGATAAAAATCAAACGTTATTGAGGATAAGTGAATATATAGGTGAAGCAACAAATAATGTTGCTGAGTATAAAGCATTAATTTTGTGTCTTGAATCATCTTTATCTTTTGGCGCTGCTCAGGTAGCTGTTTATCTGGACAGTCAGCTTATAGTGCGTCAACTGCAAGGTTCGTACAGGGTAAAAGATCAGAAACTAAAACCTCTTTATGAGAAAACAAAGTCACTTCTTAGACCTTACCAAAAAGTAGAAATTTTTCACATTGAAAGGGAAGAAAACAAAGAAGCAGATAAACTGGCTAATCAGGCGATAGACTTATTTGAAGCTGGAAAGAAAGCAGTTTATTCTTTTGGTGAGTCTTCGCAGGCAAAGATCTTTTAAAATAAAGTCCCAAGTAGCTTCTCTGAGATTTTTGTTATTCCTGTCAGTTTTGATCTTTGGTATTATCTACTCTAACCAATCTTCTTAAATTATAAGATTGGCATTATAATTTAAGTATTTCGATAAACCATTAAGATCTACCCCGACGTTACATCGGGACTTAAGCCAATGAAATAACTGTCCACTCTTTGAAAACTTCTTGGGACTCTAAATTAAAAATATCACTTTTAAATAATTAGTCAATATGTTTTAAAAAAAAATTTTAAAAAATTTTTAGAGGTCGACTGTTTGACAAGTAATTGTCTGACTGACACCTGTTATTTTCTGGATTCTTGCAACTACCATTTTTCCAATTGCGTTAAAATCCTCTGCTTCTGCCAAAGCTATGATGTCAAAAGGACCAGCGATTGCGTATGCGCTTACTATGCCTTTAATCTTTATAATTTTTTTAACTACATTACCCGCCTCTCCCGGTTCTGTTTTAATTAAAACATAAGCAGTAGTCATTTTAAACACCTCCTCACATCAGACAGATATATAAATACTCTTTCTATAAAAAGATGTTTTTTCCTTTTTTTTGACACTTTCAAATTCCTTTGTTACTATGATTTTAGAGAGAAAAGAAAGTAGGACAGGCAATCGCCCTGATGTTTCATCGGGGAGGAAAGTCCGGGCTCCACAGGGCAGGATGCTGGGTAACACCCAGTGAGGGTGACCTCAAGGAAAGTGCCACAGAAAAGAAAACGCCCCTGACGTTAGTTAGGAGCAAAGCTGAAACGGTGAGGTAAAAGCTTCACCAGCTTCGGGGTGATCCGAAGGCTTGGCAAACCCCATCTGGAGCAAGATCTAATAGGAGAGAAGTCCTTAGGGACAATAGTGACCCGCTATTCTCTCGGGTAGATCGCATGAGCGGTAAGGTAACTTATCGCCTAGATAGATGATTGTCACCCCGAAGTCCTTCGGGGCACAGAACTCGGCTTACGGACTACTTTCGTTTTCCTCTAACAAGGCACTGAGAAGTGCCTTTATTTTTTGAATTTATGGCAAGGTCAAATTCTAGTAGGACAGGCGTCTCGCCTGTCCTACTAGAGATATATATTAGGAGAATAATATGACTGTAAGAGTTCGTTTTGCGCCAAGTCCAACAGGATATTTACATTTAGGCGGAGCCAGAACAGCGCTTTATAACTGGCTTTTCGCTAAGGCAAATAAAGGCAAGTTTGTTTTAAGGATAGAAGATACAGATAGAACAAGATCTACTGATGAAGCAATAGGTTCTATAATTAAGTCTCTTTCCCGGCTCGGTTTAAATTGGGACGAAGGTCCTGATGTTGACGGTGATTTTGGACCATACAGACAAACGGAAAGATTAAATTTGTATAAAGAAGCGGCTGAAAAGTTATTAAACGAAGGAAAAGCATACTTCTGCTACTGTTTGCCTGAAGAGTTGGAAAAAAGAAGAAAAGAAGCGCTAAAAGAGGGGGCATCTCCAAAATACAATGGTCGATGCAGAAATTTAGCTGAAGAGGAAAGAGGATTATTAGAAAAAGAGGGAAGAAAGCCGGTAATTAGATTTAAGGTTGTTCAGGATGGTTCTATAAGAGTAAACGATATTATCCGTGGCGAGATAAACTTTGAAAATAAATTTTTAGACGATTTGATAATAGTAAGAACCGACGGCACGCCTACTTATAATTTTGCGGCAGTGATAGATGACGCAATGATGAAAATTACACATATAATAAGAGGCGACGATCATTTATCCAATACTCCCCGTCAGATTCTTATTTATGAAGCGTTAGGTTATCCGTTGCCGGTTTTTGCTCATCTTCCTTTAATTTTTGGTTCAGATAAAACCCCCCTTTCCAAACGGCACGCAGACGTGGCAATAGATGAGTATTTTAAAAAAGGTTATTTACCGGAAGTGTTGATTAATTATTTAGCTCTTTTGGGATGGTCTTATGATGAGAAAACTACTATATTTTCGTTGAATGAATTGATAGAAAAGTTTTCTTTGGGTAAAGTTACAAAAAGTCCGGCAATATTTGACTTAGCAAAACTGGAGTGGATGAATGGTTATTATATCAGACAGCTTGATGTAGATGAATTAACAGATATGGTACTGCCGTTTCTTGAGGAAGCTGGTTTTAAAATAGATATTCCAAGAGGCAACCTGAAGAAAATTATTGCTTTGATTCAGGAAAGAATCAAATGCTTAAAAGAGGTTGTTGGTTTAACTGATTTCTTTTTTAAAGATTTGATTGAATTCGACCAAGGCGCTGTAGAAAAGATGTTTAAAAAATCTGAAGCAATGAGTATATTAGAAACAGCCGAGAAGAAATTGTTGTCTCTATCTGATTTTAATGTGAATGAGATTGAGTTAGTTTTAAGAAAAATTCCGGAAGAATTAAATCTTAAACCAAAACAGGTATTTCAGACCATCAGAGTTGCAGTGGCAGGAAAATTAATCAGCCCGCCGTTATTTGAAACTATTGAATTGCTGGGACAGGAAAAGTCGGCAGAAAGAATAAAAAGAGCCAAAGAAATGATTAATTGAATTAGAAAAACTTGAATGTTATTATTTATTCATCTGCAATGGGGAGTCGTCTAGCGGTAGGACGTCTGACTCTGGATCAGAAAGTCGAAGGTTCGAATCCTTCCTCCCCAGCCAATAATTATAAAATTAATTTTCACGGCGCATTCGTCTAGCGGTTAGGACACCGCCCTCTCAAGGCGGAGATCACGGGTTCGAATCCCGTATGCGCTACCAACTGCACTGATTCGCGCTTGGGAATAATCCATTCGATCAGACATTTTTGTGGGACACAGCTTGATGCGGTTGTTGGGCATAAAAAGATTATAAGGATAAGGTGGATAATTGGTGGAGATAAAAATTTCGCGTCATGCAAAGAGAAGATATAAACTCTATAAGATCTCAGAGCCAACAATAACAGGTATTTTGAAGAATATGAATTTATCTCAGGGTAAGCATGAAATTGTAAAAGAGGTTAAGGGATTTAAATATCCACTAAAAATTGTTGTTGCTGTTGAAGGTGATATAATAGTAATAATAACAAATTATCCATTAAGGAAAGGAAGGAAAAAATGAAAGTACATTATGATAATGAAATAGATGCTTTATATATAAAGTTAGGAACTAAGAAACCAGAGGGGGTTATTGAAATTTCAGAGGGGATTAATATAGATACAACTTCTGAAGGCAAGATAATTGGTATCGAAATTCTTGATGCTTCAAAAAAAATAGATATTAAAACGATACTATCTTATTCGCTTGAATTAGACAAGAAATCATTAACCCAAAAGATTGCTTAATAAATTCATTGCTTTTAAGCGAATATGCCGCAGTTGATTCGGTTTATTCGAGCAGACAGTTTTTGTGGGACACAACCTGACTGTACGATAAGCATTCGGGGGGTTACATGGATTTACATAAGTTAAAAATCAGCAGCTTTCAGAGGGTGCGCGTTTTATATTGTCCATCCGAGATCGAATTAAAGATTAAAAGCGTTAAGGACAACTTTGATTGTCTTTTTTCTTTTGTTCAGACTGAAAGTCAACTCCGAGAGACAATTGAAATGATTAAGAATATAAAGCTGAAGTAAATCGTGACTCTATTATCTCTCTGATTAAAGCAGATAACCGCTTTAAAGCTCCTAAATTGGTTAGTCTTGACAAAAATTGGTCTGCTTTTTCATTTCGTTTTGAGCCAACCAATACGTAAAAAATCGCTGATTTTAGCCAATAGCCCAGAAAAAATAATAACAACAAAGACACTTTATTTTAAAGTGTCTTTTTTGTTTACCGATTAATATGTTGCAATTTGATTCCTTTTAATGGGAGGAAGTGACAAGAATGGAAAAGAACAGGTGTCATTGTTGCGGTCGGGAGCTGGACGGGAAGAATCCTGTTTGGTTTGAGGCTCCGGGGAGCGGTTATGGTAAAGTCTGCTGGAATATTTGTAAAGCCTGCCGAAATAAAGTTCGCGAAAAAAGCAGGTCAGCAAACTCATCTTATGCTGTTTGCGGAAAAGGCAGGCATTAGTTAAGTATTTTTGTTCCAGGTCGATAAAAAGCAACAGACAATCAGACAAGGGGTGATTTAAATGAAAGAAACAAAATGTTTTTATTGCGGAAAGGAACACAAAGATATTCATCTGTTTTGCTATGAAGCCGCTGGATCAGTTTTTGGCAAGGCATGCTGGCATATTTGTTATGATTGCGAGAAGAAGATAAACAAGGGCGCTGAAGCAATTTACAATGTAATGGATGAAAGGGAAAGAAAAAGAGAATCAAGGTAAGTTTTAGAGATGTTTAAGCGAAGATAGATTAAAAAGAACACGTTAAGTGTTCTTTTTTATTGGCAAAAATTGGCCGGATAGACGGGAAATTTAAAAATAAAATTTTTTTTTAAAAATGCAGGATTTTTTAAATACAGGTGGAAATAAAGCTAAGTGGAAGTATATCCCTAAAATATTTAAAATTTATATATAAAAATAGTTGAAATTTTATAGAAGGTGGTTTATAGTGGAAAATATCCAAACGAAAGAATTAAGCAAGGTTGCAGATTTACCAAGACAAAGACAGATAAACCCGCAAAATATTCATTTGTTTTCGGAAAGGGAATGGCGAGCACTTCTTGCAAAGCATCACAGGGCAGTAGAAAAGAGATTGGATCTTTGGTTGCGGCGGCAGGCGGCAAAGGAGTGTGAGTTATAAAGAAGAAGGGATTTAATTGGATTTTTCTGGAGAACAAAGACAGTCGTTAGATAAAAAATGGAGAGTTGTTTTGCCATCACGCTTTAGAGGTGAATTCGAAGAATACGGCATTGTAATGGCGAAAGGAATAGAAGAATGTATTCTTGTTTATCCTAAAAATGAATGGGAAAAATTTGCGGACAGACTCCAGGGTTCTCAGCTAACAGAAGAAGGCAGGATGATTGATCGTCTTTTATTTGGTGGGGCCGATACAACTTCTACCGTAGATAAGCAAGGGCGAGTAGTTATTCCGCAATCTTTGAGAGATCACGCAGGACTAAGCAGAGAAGTTGTTGTTGTAGGAGCAAGAAAAAAATTGGAGATTTGGGATAAAGATAAATGGGAAGAGCATATCAGAATAGCAAAAGAGAAGTATGCTGAAATTGCTAGGAGTTTGGAATTGGGATTCACTAAGAGTTTAGAGCCGGAAAAATTAGGAACATAATAATGCATTATGAACATATACCAGTTTTGCTGGCTGAGGTGATAGAGTATCTGGACTGCAAAGATGGAGATATAATTGTAGATTGTACCCTCGGAGGCGGGGGACACGCAGAAGCGATACTCAATAAAATCACACCAGCAGGGATTGTAATAGGAATTGACAAAGACGAAGCAGCTATAAACGCAGCAAAAATCAAACTAGCGAGCTTCAGCCAGCAAATTATTTTTGTAAAAGATGATTTTGTTAACATTGATAAAATTTTAACAGATTTAAAGATAGAAGAAGTAGATGGAATATTATTTGACTTAGGTGTTTCTTCGTTTCAATTGGATGAAGCAGTGAGAGGATTTGGTTACAAACACGATTCAGAGCTTGATATGAGAATGGATCAATCCTCAGATTTTAGTGCGTCCGATGTTGTGAACACTTACTCAGAAGACAAACTAACTCAGGTTATAAAAGATTACGGCGAAGAAAAATGGGCAAGCAGAATCGCAAAATTTATTGTTGAAGCCAGAAAAAAAAGTGAGATTAAAACAACTAGTCAATTAGTAGATATTATTAAGGCAGCTATACCAGCCAGTGCGCGTAGAAAAGGAGGCAACCCAGCCAGAAGAACGTTTCAGGCACTAAGAATAGAAGTAAATAATGAACTGAATATTATCGAGAAGGCGATTATTAAAGCGGTTGACTTTTTAAAAGCTGGCAGACAATTAGCTATAATAACTTATCATTCCCTTGAAGACAGAATCGCGAAAAATACATTAAAGAAACTGTCAGGCAAGGAAACAGGTTCAGCAGCGCCCCGCATATATCGGCACGAAATGGAAAGTAAGATAAAACTGTTGACCAGGAAGCCGATAAGGCCCAGTCCTCAGGAAATTATCGCAAATCCTCGATCGCGAAGCGCAAAATTACGTGTGGCAAAAAGAATATAAAAAAGAAAGGTAATTAAAATGCAGGCGGCAAGAAAAGCAAGGGTATACTCACCCCATATTTTTGAAAAACCCAGTTTTAAAATTGCAAAAAGAAAACATAGATCAAGCAATAAAACGAACTATTTTTCACGTTTTATGGTAACATTGGTAATGTTGACAATCGCTGTTACAATAAATATTTCCCAGCATGCTTTAATTGCTCAGCATGCGATTCGAAGCGATGAGCTAAAAACAGTTTTACAGAATGAACAAGTAAAAAATGAAAAGCTGCAAATGCAGGTTGACAGCATGAAATCTCCTGAAAGAATGAAAAAGATTGCAATAGAAAAACTAGGTATGGTTAAGCCAATGGAAATTAATTATATAAAATATTTCAATCAAAAAATTAATTCAAAGAAACTACAAATGCCTCATTTACTTCAAAATAATTCAACCGAGAAAAAATCATTTTTATCCACCATCTATAATCAGATTTTAGAAAAGCTTAATAAAATATTTGAAACAGATTTTAATGCACAGGCAAAAACACGATAAATCTGTTATGGGGGATTCTGAATGTCGGCACCTCGCTCCCGCGAGAAGATTGTTTATCATAGATTAATAATAATTTTCTCGTTTATCTTTCTTTGTTTTTCAGGAATCACAGCGCGTTTAATTTATATTCAGGTAATAAGATCAGAAGAATTTAATAAACAGGCTTTAAGGCAAAGACTCAGAAAGATTAAGTTAACTCCTAAAAGGGGTATTATTTATGACAGAAACAAAAATGTTCTGGCGATGAGTATTGAAGTCGATTCAGTTTACGCGACACCCCGTTTTGTAAAAGATCCCGATAATACTGCTGAAAAGCTCTCTTTGATTTTAGGGATGGATAAATCGATAATAAAGCAAAAATTGACCAGAAAAAGTGGATTTGTTTATATTGCGAGAAAAATAGATAAAGATAAATCAAAGAAAATAAAAAAATTAAAGCTGAAAGGAATAGGTTATTTAAGAGAAAGCAAGAGATATTATCCCGGCAGTAATTTAGCTCCTCAATTGATTGGTTTTGCCGGAATGGACAATAAAGGGCTTACTGGTCTGGAGTTATATTACGATGCTTTATTGCAAGGGGAAAGCGGAGAATTGGTGACTGAAATAGATCCATTGGGAAGGTCTATTCCGGATGGAGTTTTGAATTTATCTCCGTCAATTGATGGAGATAATGTGGTTCTAACTATTGATAAGAACATTCAATTTGTAGCAGAGAGCGAATTAAAAAAAGCGGTTGAAAGCAGTAAAGCTAAAGCAGGCGTGGTTATAGTTATGGATACCAAGACAGGAGAAATCTTGGCAATGGCAAATATGCCATCTTTTGATTCTAATGTATATAATCAGGCAGAAGTTGAAACTTTAAGAAACCGCGCGGTAACCGATGTGTATGAACCTGGTTCCACAATGAAAATAGTTATAGCCGCTTCCGCGCTGGAAGAGAAAATAGTTCGTCCACAGGATGTTTTTTATTTGCCAAGCACGATTAAGGTTGCTGATAAGGAGATAAAAGAAGCTCACGAAAGACCGCCGGGCAATTTTACATTTTCACAGATTGTCAGTAAATCGAGTAATGTTGGCGCGGTTACCATTGGTTTAAAATTGGGAAAAGAAAGAATATTCAGATACATTAAATCTTTTGGTCTTATGGAGAAAACCGGAATAGATTATCCGGGTGAGGTAAAGGGATACCTGCCTCCTCTCTACAGATGGTATGGTTCAACAATTGGAAATATTCCTATAGGACAAGGTATATCTGTGACTGCTTTGCAAATGTTGAGAGCTGTGGCGGTAATCGGGAATGATGGTGTAATAGTTAAGCCTTATTTGTTAAAAGATGTGTTGAAGAATGAGACGGCTGACAGCAATGGAAAGTCTAAATCAATTAAACCAGTTAGCAGACGAGTTGTTTCGCATGAAACCTCACAGCAGCTTAAGAATATTTTAAAAGAAGTTGTCGCGGAAGGAACAGGGGGAAATGCTCGTGTTTCAGGTTATGAGGTAGCAGGAAAAACAGGAACAGCGCAGAAACCTAAATCGAACGGCAAGGGATACGAGAAGGGTAAATATATTGCTTCTTTTGTGGGTTTTGTTCCTGCGGATAATCCTAAGCTGGCTGTTATTGTTATCATAGATGAACCACAAGGCGTGATATGGGGTGGATCTATAGCGGCTCCTGTTTTTAGTAATGTGTCTGAATATAGTTTGCGTCGCTTAAAAGTACTTCCTGCGGTTGTGAATTAAAAATACAGATTACAGATTACAGACAACAGATTACAGATTTAAGACAAGAAAAACAAGCTTAAATTTTTACTTAGCAATCTTGAAACTCTGAGTTTTTGATATTTTAACGTATTATAGAATTTTATAGAATTTACGATTTTGAGTTTTAGTCTAGGGGGGTTGTTGAAAAAGTCTGAATTTTGTAGTTGCTCGATTCATCGAGCCCAAGAATGCCTGATAAATCAGGCAACTACATTAATTACGAAGAGTCCGAAGTCAAATAAAACATTTTTCAACAATCTCTGAAGTCTGTTGTCTGTTATCTGAATTGCAGTTATATCTAAATATATTATTATGTTAAAATAATATAAATAAAGGAGGGAATAGATGAATCTAAACAGACTTATTAAATCGTTATCTCCAAAAGAAATAAAAGGTAATATCGATTTAGATATAAGAGGCATAGCTTATAATTCAAATAAGGTTAAGCCGGGAGATTTATTTGTTTGCATAAAAGGATTTAAAGATGACGGTCATCTTTACGCAGAAGATGCATTAACGAATGGAGCTGTTGCATTTATTGTAGAGCGGCCGACAGAAGGATTAAAATCTTCTCAAATAGTGGTTGAAAGTTCCAGAAAGGCATTAGCTGTTGCGTCAAATATATTTTTTGGTTTTCCATCAAGCAGATTAGAGCTGATAGGAGTTACAGGCACCAATGGAAAAACGACTACTGTTTATATGATAGATAGTATTTTAAAGGCCGCGGGTAAAAAAACAGGACTCTTAGGCACGATTGAATACAGAATTGATAATAAATTTTATCCCTCATATTGCACTACTCCTGAATCTCTTGATTTGCAAATAATGTTTGATGAGATGTTGAAGCAGAAGGTTGATTCTGTTGTTATGGAAGTTACGTCTCATGCGATAGACCTTGAGAGAGTGACAGGTTGTCAGTTTCGAGTTTTAGTGTTTACAAATTTGTCTCAGGATCATCTTGATTATCATGAGAATGTGGAAAATTATTTTAAGGTTAAGAGCAGAATTTTTAAAAACAGCGCCAATGAAATAATTGTGCCTAATTATGTGATTAACATTGATGATTTTTACGGAAGAGAAATAGCGAAGATGGTTGGGATGCAGGGTTATTTTTATGGATTAAACACTCCGGCTGATATAACAGTTTCAGATATTAATTTAACAAAAGAAGGAACATCTTTTAAGACCACTACCCCTAAGGGTCCTTTATTTGTAAAGATGAGACTTAAGGGCGTATTCAATGTTTACAATGCTTTGGGAGCGATTGGGGCAGGTTTATCATTGGGAATTAGTCTTAAAGACATAAAACTTGGCCTTGAAGCAATTCGTTTAATACCAGGACGTTTTGAACCACTGGATTACGGTCAGGAATTTAATGTTATTATAGACTATGCTCATACGCCTGCCAGTTTGGAAAACGTTCTTAAAACAATAAGGAGAATTTCTGACGGCAGAATAATTACTATTTTTGGTTGTGGCGGAGATAGGGACAAGGGTAAAAGACCCCTTATGGGAGCTATCGCGGCAGAGCTAAGCGATTTCTTTATTATCACTTCCGATAATCCAAGAAGCGAAGATCCAATGGAAATCATTGACCAGATCGAGGGAGGGTTTATAGAAGAATTCCCTAAAGCAAGATATTGCAAAATTGCAGATAGAAGGGACGCGATTTTTCAGGCAGTAGCTTTGGCTAAAAATGGTGATACTGTTATAATTGCAGGAAAAGGACACGAACAGGGTCAAATATTTGTTGATAGAATAGTTCCTTTCGATGATCATCAGGTTGCCTATGAGGCATTAAAGGAGTTAATGCGTTGCTCTCTTTAAGTTTGGACGGATTTTTAAATGCAGTCAAAGGAAAATTACTTTATTGTTCAAATGTAGATATAATCGAAAACGTTAGTATCGATACTAGAACTATCAAAAAAGGAGATTTGTTTATTCCTTTAAAAGGCGATAAGTTTGATGGTCATAATTTTATTTCAGCAGCGCTTGAAAAAGGCGCTATTGGTTTTTTAACTGAATATGAAAATGATGAGTTCTTAAATGATTTAATCAGTAAAGCTTCTAACAATCTGGTAGTAATTAAAGTTTTAAATGCATTAAAATCATTTCAGGACTTAGCTTTGTACTCCAGAAAAAGATTAAAAAGCAGAGTAGTTGGAATAACGGGAAGCACCGGAAAGACAAGCACAAAAGATATGCTGGCAAGCATTTGCGCGGATAATTTTAAAACTGTTTATTCCTTAGGCAGTTTTAATAATGAAATAGGAGCGCCTCTTACTATATTAAGAGCAGAAGAAGATACTGAGGTTATTATTCTTGAGATGGCGATGCGGGGAATGAATCAAATTAAAGAATTGACAGAAATTGCACTGCCTGATTTTGGAGTTATAACCAATGTGGGAAAGACGCATTTTGAGTTTTTGGGTTCAGAAGAAAAAATTGCAGAAGCAAAAAGTGAGCTGATTTCTTCTGTTTCAGATGATGGCATAGTTGTTTTGAATCGCGATGATAAATGGTTTAATAGGTTTAAGTCATTAACACATTCGAGAATAATAACTTATGGGATTAATAATACCTCGGAAGTGATGGCGGAAAATATAGAGTTAATTGACGGATTACCTTCTTTTGATTTTAAATATAAAAAGAATTGTGTAAGAGTAAACCTTTCTGTTTATGGTTTATACAATATCTATAACGCTCTTGCGGCGGGCGCTGTGGCATTAGGAATGGAATTAGATTTAAAAGCAATAAGGGATGGGCTTGAGAAGGCAGTGTTGTCGCAGATGAGAATGGAAATTTTAAAAATGCCAGAAAGTGTTACTGTTTTAAATGATGCTTATAACGCAAGTCCTGACTCAATGAGAGAAGCTCTTAAAGCTTTAAATGAGGCTGCGGGAAAAAGGAGAAAAATTGCTGTTTTAGGCGATATGTTAGAATTGGGCAGCATTAGTCACAAGTCTCATTTAGAGGTAGGAGGACTGGTTAGAAATAATGAAATTGATATTTTAGTAACTGTCGGAGAAAAGGCAAAATCAATTGCTAAAGGCGCAATGGAGAAGAATGGTCACTATGTAGAAATTCATAGTTTTGGTAACCTTCAGGAAGCAGTGGAGTTTTTGATTAAAAATATTCAGTCTGATGATATTATTTTAGTTAAGGCATCCCGTGCAATGCATTTTGAATATATAATAAACGGATTAAGCCAGAAACTTTTGCACTAGTGTTTTATAATTCAAATCTGTGCAATTTTTGACAGGATATTTAGAAATAAAGTTCAAATGACAAAGCCCAAATATCAAATAAATGTCAAAGTTCAAAATCTAAATGTCAAAAATTTTAGTCATTTGAGTTTTGGATTTCATTTGAACTTTGAGCTTTGTCATTTGGATTTTACTACTTTGGATTTTTGAGTGATAATTTGAAATCTGAGTTATTCCTTTGGTTTCGACTCATTTGGATTAGTTAATCATCTATCTTAAAAAACTTAAGAGGTAAAAGAGTTGAGAATTTATCCAACTTTTGAAGTATTTGCAGTAGCCTTTTTATCTTTGGCTTTAACTATTATACTTGCTCCCGCATGGATAGCTTTTTTAAAGTCCAAGAGTATAGGCGAAGAAATAAGAATTGATGGACCAGTAAAACATTTAGCAAAACAAGGAACGCCTACGATGGGAGGCGTTCTAATTTTATTTGCGGCTTTAATCCCTTTTCTCTTAAGAGCCAGAATGACAACCACAAGCATTGTTGCTGTTATTTTGACTATTTCCTGTGGTCTTTTGGGGTTTATTGATGATTATTTGAAGGTTAACAGAGTAAGATCCCTTGGTTTAAAAGCAAGATATAAGCTTCTTGTTCAGTTAATTATTACCATAGCAATAGGTTTGGTTGTAACCCGATACGCAAACATTTCTACGACCGTGTATATTCCTGTAATAAAAACAGGTATAAATTT
>JACQXZ010000019.1 GCA_016208465.1 Actinomycetota bacterium | reverse complement strand
TGAATATGTTTTAGATTCAAATATAAGATTAAGAAAATAGAGTTTAAAAAGCGACGGTGTTTAAAATGTCATTACTGAAACTCTTAAGAAATGAAAATGGGTTCGCCGCCTACGTGGCTTTGGGAATTATCTCAATTATGACAGTTCTTGGCGCAGGATTGATTATAATTGCAGATAATGAATTATCGTCTGTTAAGCATAATTTGGATAGAAACAAGGCATATTATCTAGCAGAGATGGGAATAAACCATGCTCTATGGAAGTTGAATCAGAGCCCTGCTATTGATGGAGCAATTCCCGAAACTACTTTTGGCGAAGGAACTTACGAAACTACTTATTCCGAGCAGGTATTAACTTCTACAGGTACATTCAACGGAGTTACCCGAAAAATAATTGTCAAAACGATAGAGTCTACTTCTCCATCTGCTTTTGATGTGGGAGTTTTTGGAGGACAATTTAATGCTATTCCGGATGGAGTAACAATCTGGAATGGGTTGGGTTCTACCGAGCCCAACCGGGTGGTAATAGAAAATTATGGAGATAGCACTTTAACTATTAAAGGCAAAGTCTTGAACAAGCCTGAGGTTTCTTATACTGAAGCAGATGGAAAAACTCACCCGGGTGGAGCTGCTTGCAGTACAGGAAGACATGCATCGGCTTATTCGGCAGGAGGAAGTGGAATTAATTTCGTTGGATCAAGCGCTGAAGGAAGAATAGCAACAACTTCGTCTGGCTTTTTGCCGCCTTCTTTTGATTCTACATCTGATGACAATAAAATTACTACTGCCGGAACATATCCTTCAAGCAATCCAAATTGGACTACAACCCAAACTTTAACACCCGGACAAACATATATAAATGGCAATTTAATAATAAATGGCACCAATGTTATAACAACTGCTACTCAATCCACCAATCCTGCTGAATTAGTTGTATCAGGTTATGTGTATATAGATGGTTCTACAATAGGGAATGAGAGCGGGGATTCTTATATTCGGATATTGGCAGGTGGAAATATAGAATTTAATCATTCCACTTGGACAAATTCTGTTTACTTAAAAAAAGAAACCCAGTTTTATTCTAAGTCAAGAATCATTATAAATGATAATACAAGAATGAATAATGCTTCTATATTATCAAAAGATGATTTGACGGTAGAAACAAAACATAATCCTACAGGAAGTCCTGATATTGACCTAAAAGGAATTTTATTTTCAAAGGACATAATCGAGTTTAGAGCCAACTCGCCAGACAGTGGAACAATTGAGTTTGAGGGAGGAATGGTCGCTGGTTATAGCAGCGGTGATGGACAAATTCATCTTTACACTAACGCCAATGCCCCTGAAGGAACAATTCAGCTCACATTTTCTCAGTCAGCAAAACCATCTGAATTGCCGTCTGCTTTTTCTGTTACAAGCGGAGCGCAATTGGATTACACTACCTGGCGCGAACAATAATACCCCCGTAAGGCGTAAAACGTAAGGTGTGAGACGTAAGGAAGATAGGAAGTTAGGAAAAATGCAGGGTTACGATTGAAAAAGGTTGATACGGTAGTAGACAGTAGGTAATAATTTAAACTGTCAACTATCAACTGTGAACTGCTCTCGACTTTTCACTTGAATCCTTGAATCCTCGACCCCTTGAATCCTAAATTTATATAAGAGGTTATTTAAATGTTATCTTTAAAATTTCTAAAAGATGAAAAAGGGTTTGCTACCTATATCGCCATTGGGATAATTTTTGTTTTGATGGCTCTGAGCATAGGAATATCAGCAATTGTCAGTAATGAAGTTACGTTAGTTGGACACGGTTCAAGCCGGGCTAAAGCATATTATCTGGCAGAAGCAGGAATAAATCATGCCATCTGGAAATTAAACCAGACTACTCCCAGTGGAGAGGTTTCCGGAGATTTTGGTGATGAAGGAACTTATAGCACTACTTATTCCGGGCAAGTATTAACTTCTACAGGTACATTTAATGGAGTTACGCGAAAAATAATTGTTAACACAATAGAAACCACTGCTCCGTCTGCTTTTGATGTAGGAGTCTTTTTTGGAAGTGTTACCAGTAGCTATAATAATGTTCCCACCAGTAGATATAGCAATGTAGTAATCTGGAATGGTTTGGCTTCAACTGATCAAAATAAAGTAGTTCTTGAAAATTATTATAATGTTGGCGCTACTAAAGGATGGTTAAACATTTATGGATATGTTCTAAATAAACCTGAAGTCCTTATTCCTCCTAATCCTTCAGACCCAAGACCTCACACCACTCTTCGTGATCCGGAAAGACACGCCGTAGCTTATGCCAGAAGAGTATTAAATCCAGTTAATTATCTTGGATCCTTTTCTGAAGGAAGAAGAGGATCCACTCCATCGGGTTATTCACCGCCGTATTTTAATACAACTTCTTATGATAGTAAAATTGCCAGTGTTCCTTCCGGAGTCAGTCAAATATGGAGCACAAACGTTATTCTTTCTCCCGGACAAAGATATGTAAGAGGAAATCTCACTATAAATAATGGAGCCAGAATTACTACCAACCCATCTGTTACCAAAACAAATCCTGCTGAAGTAGTTGTTCGGGGAAATGTTTATATAGATGGAAGGATAGCCAATGGAATTACAATAGGAAACGCGAGTGGAGATTCTTATATTAATATATTGGCAAGAGGAAGTATATATTTTAATCCATGGGGCACAAATCCTTATCCTGTCTACTTAAAAAAAGAAACCCAATATTATTCTCAATCCAATATATATGTATATGACAATACAAGAATGGAGCAGGCTTCTATTTTTGCAAGAGGAAGCGTTGTGGTTCAATCGCGTTACAATCTTACCGCAAATCCTGATATTGATTTAGATGGAATTTTATTTTCAGGGAATCTAATCCAGTTTGTAGTTAACGCAAGCGGGGGAACAATCGAGTTTGACGGTGGCGCGGTAGCCGGCTATAAAAATGCGGTAGGAACCATATTCAATCGTCCAATTATTTTTACAACCCCGAATAGAAGCGGAAGATTAATTCAGGTTACTGCATCGCCAGCCGCGAAACCGTCTCAAATGCCTTCTGTTTTCCAAATTCCTGTCAATGTCCAGCCAGATTATAAAACATGGCGTGAAGACTAAACAACCTCCCCCACCCCTCCTTGTAAAGGAGGGGATAAGGTGGTACTCCTTGCAGGTGAGGAGATAAAGATAGCTACTCATTACAAAGGGAAAGGGGTGTATAAGATAATTCTACAGCAAGTTACAGGAAAATATTGATTAATTTTTTTAAAGGAAACTCAAAAGATTTATAGAAATTTAAATTTAATGAAAATTTTTCGATTTTATAGGAGAATTTGTGGGATTTTTAGATAATATTTTTCCTCAAAAAACACTTATTGGGCTTGATATAGGCGCAGGAAACCTGAGAGTGGTTTGCTTAAAACCTTCTTCTGATACTCCTATATTAACCACTTACGGAAGCATTAAAATACCAAAAGGAGCGGTGGTTGAAGGCGAAATTATAGACATAGAAACTGTAGCGGCTTCAATTGCCGGACTTTGGAAAAAAACCGGACTTAAAGAAAAAAACGCAACTGTAGGAATCGCTAGTCAAAAGGTGATTGTCCGGTTAGTTGAATTACCCTTTATGGAAGAAGAGGAGCTTAAAGGAGCGATTCAATATCAGGCACAGGAGTTTATCGCCATTCCAACAGAAGAAGCCATTCTTGATTTTCAGGTTGTTAATGAATTTGTAGACGAAGAAGAAAACCATAAGATAGAAGTTCTTTTAATCGCAGCCCAGAAAGACCTTGTTCAATCATACGTTTCCACTCTTAATGCCGCAGGATTAGAGCCGGAAGTTATCGACGTCTCTTCTTTTGCAATGGTTCGCTCATTAATCTCTTCTTCTTCAGTTGTCAACTCAAAAGAAGATGCTTTGGTTTTAATCAACATAAGCACAGGAACAACAAATATCGTTGTGGTTGAAAATGGGATACCTAAATTCACACGAGTTACAACATTGGCAGGAGACAGCTTCACCCAATCGTTAGTTGATTTTCTTGAAATACCATTTGATGAAGCTGAAGATTTAAAAATAAAATTGGGACTTCCGCCCGTTGATGAAGAAAATCCACTAAAAAAAGAAAGCAATTTATCAGAAGAAGAGACAAAAAAAATAAAGTTAGGGCAGGAAGTTTTAACAAGAGAAATCTTTAAATTTATAGATGAAGTACGGCGGTCACTTGATTACTACCTGACTCAAACAAAAAACACAAATATTCGGAATATTATTTTGACAGGAAATGGTTCACGACTTAAAAACCTGCCTTTGTATCTGGAAAAAGGTCTTCAGTTGAAAGTCGGGTTCGGTCATCCACTTGCCAAAATCAAAATAGACTCATCGCAAAAAGAAGCGGTTGAAAAAGATGAACTGTCTTTAGCGATAAGCATAGGGTTGGCATTAAGAGGAACTAAAAATGATAAGAATTAATCTGATTCCACCTGAAATAAGTCAAAGAAAAAAAGCAAAAAAAAGAGCTGTGTACTTGCTCGGCGTATTCTTGGGATCGATTGTTATTGTTTTGCTTGTTTATTTAATAACATCGTGGTATGTGTTCCAAGCAAATTCATCCCTTATAAAAATACAAGAGAGCAATCAAAAAGTACAAAATATTGTATTAGGATTTAAAAGTTATGAGGATATTCAAAACGAAGTTACTAAAAGAGAAAATATAGTTAATGAAATTTCCAAAAACCAAATTCTTTGGTCACATGTTCTAAATGAATTTAGTATGTTAGCGCCGGTTGATGTTTGGTTGTCATATTTGGAAGCCAGTTCCCAGGAAGGTATGCTTGTAAAAGGATACACCTTTCAACATCCATCCACAGCAAATCTAATGATCAAATTAAGTGAAATAAAACAAGGCGAGAAGGTTAATTTACAATACTCACAAAAAACAATTTTAGAAAATCAGAATGTGGTCGAATTTAATCTTTCTGTTAAATTCCCAACAGCAGCATCAAATCAGCCTGCGCCCACGCAACCTCCTCCTGAAAAGGAAGGAGCTCAGTAATGAAAAAATTTTTTGAGATGTCGTTTAAAGAACAAATAATCATTACAATTGTGTTGTCAATTCTGGTTTTTGGATTGTTTTACTTTATATTAATCCGCCCTAAAGTTACTCAATTTAATGAAATATCAGAACAAGAACAACTAGAAATAAAAAAATTTAGCGAGATAACTATGTCATTTAACAGGCTTAAAGAAATTAAAAAAGAAACAGAAACCATCGAGAAAAAACTTGAAGAACTAAAAGCAGAACTCCCAGAGAGTGAAGACGTTCCATCGATAATCACCGATGTTCAAAGTATTGCGACTGAATCAAATATTGATTTTGTAAGCATAAAACCGCTCACCTATATCGGCAAAGGTGAATACACAGAAGTACCCTTTGAGTTAACCATTAAAGGACGCTTTTTTGATCTTCTTGATTTTCTTTATCGCATCGAGAAATCAAAAAGAAAATATGCTGTTTCAAAAATAACAATTAATCCAACAGAAGAGGGTCTTCCAAATATTTATGCAGTAATTAATTCGAGCGCTTTTATGCTGATAAAAACACAAACTCCTCAAAAATAAGCCAATTAAAGGGTGAAATAAATGGCAAAGGCTAATTTTTCAGAAAAAATAAAAGACTTTATGGAGTCAAAAAATGGAAGATCGGTGACGATTGGTTTAATAGTTATAATCAGCCTCGTAATTGTTCTTGAGTTATATGTTGTTCTTACACCACGCGTCCCCCCTGTAGAACAAAGTTCTTCTAATAAAGAAGCAGTAGTTCAAAAAGAAACACCTGAAGACAAAACCACAGAAGACGCAAGCTCAGAAGAAGACTCTTTTGAAATATATTTAATAAAAGATCCGTTTGAACCTCTTGTTAAGCCTCAATCTGATGATTCTGGAAGTGGTTCTACTTCAGGAGGGGAAGAAAGTCAATCAACACTAACACTCAAAGATATTTATACAGAAGATTCCACTAAATATACTTCTATAGATGTTGGTGAAACTAACTATAAAGTAAAAGAAGGAGATACTTTTGCTACTAACTATAAAGTTGTCACAATAGGCACAGATAGTGTAACATTGCTTTATGGAGACGAAACAATTAATCTGGAAATCGGTTCGTCGATTTCTAAGTAAAATTGGTAGCTTAACAAACTAATTAGGTTCTTTCATAAAAAAGTTGATTAATCCGGAACTAAATCAAAGATAAAAAATCAAAATGCAAAATGACAAATTAAAATTCAAAGATGAGTTCAAAAGACGAATTTATAAATTTGCTCTTGAGATAATTAAGCTTGTCGATGAATTACCAAAAGAGAAGACCTGTGAGATTATCGGCAATCAATTACTTCGGAGCGCTACCAGTGTTGGAGCTAATGTAGTTGAAGCCAATTCAGCTTGTTCCAAAAAAGATTATATCAATTTCTTTAATTATGCTTTAAAATCAGCCAATGAAAGCAAGTTTTGGTTAGGGTTATTAAGAGACTCTGGTAAGTTTGATAAAGATAAGACCAATAAACTCTTAAAGGAAACAACAGAGATAGCTAACATATTAGCTTCCAGCATACTTACTTTGAAGGGCAGGAAGTAATTTTTCATTTTAATATGTATTTTTGATTTTTTATCTTTGATTTTTGATTCTGCGACAGAAGGTATGTTCACATTTCTATATTCAGATTGTTTCAACTTAAATACGAAAGAGGATAAGCTTGTTAAGATATTTGACTGCAGGAGAATCACATGGTCCCGGTTTGTTAACAATTGTAGAAGGAATGCCTTACGGATTTAAGGTTGACACGAATTTTATAAACAACGAACTTTCAAGACGTCAGCTTGGTTTTGGCAGAGGAATGAGGATGCAAATTGAAGGGGATAAAGTTGAGGTTGTAAGCGGAATCAGATTTGGCAAAACACTTGGAAGTCCTGTTGCTTTTTTAATTAGAAACAAAGACTGGGAAAACTGGACAGAGATTATGAAAATTGAAGAAGGTGAAGCAGAGGAAACCTTAACCAAGCCTAGACCCGGTCATGCTGATTTGGCTGGTCTTCAAAAAATAAACGGAAAAGATATAAGAGACATTCTGGAGCGATCCAGCGCCAGAGAAACCACAGCAAGAGTTGCCGCCGGAGCTTTGGCAAAACTTATTATAGCAGAACTTGACATATACATTCTGAGCCACGTAACTAATATTGGGGGATGTAAAGCCTGCTTAAACGATCCTCCTTTAATAGAAGATATAAAAAAAATTGATTCTTCGCCAGTACGCTGCCTTGACGAAAAAGCAGGCTCCGAAATGGTGGAAATAATAAGAAAAGCAATTGATGAAAAAGAAACTCTAGGGGGAACATTTGAAATAATTGTTTACGGCGCTCCGCCGGGGCTGGGAAGTTATGTTCATTGGGATAAAAAATTAGACGCAAAAATTGCTCAGGCGTTGATGAGCATACAAGCTATAAAAGGAGTAGAGTTTGGAGAAGGTTTTAATTTAGCAAACCTTAAGGGCTCCGACGCTCATGATGAAATATTTTATAATAATACAAAAAAATTCTACAGAAAAACCAATAGAGCAGGCGGGATTGAAGGCGGAATGACCAATGGAGAACCTGTAGTTATAAAAGCAGTTATGAAACCTATTCCAACATTAGGAAAACCATTGATGACGGTTGATATGAAAACAAAAGAAGCAATGCCTGCTTTTAAAGAAAGATCTGATGTATGCGCAGTGCCAAGCGCCGCGGTGATAGGAGAATCAGTTGTTGCAATTGAAATTGCCAATGCGGCGCTGGAGAAATTTGGCGGGGATAGTATTGGCGAATTAAAATCAAATTATAATAGCTATCTAAAGAGACTTAAAGAGATGTAGTTTAGATAGAAATTCCAAATGCAATGTTTAAATATGAAAGAAATCAAAAATAAAAGATAAAAAATCAAAAGTACATATCAAAATGAAAAAATTATAATGCAAAATTCAAGTAGCTAATAAAGTTATAGGTCAAGGTCGTAGGTCGTATGGATCCACTTTTAGACCTCATATCTTCGACTTAAGATCTCTTCGGTATTCATTTTTGAATTTTAATTTGTCATTTTAATCTTTAATTTTTGATTTTTGATTTTAAAACTTATTTGCTGCTTGGAATTTGTTATTTATTTCTTGTGGGTGAATTTAAATGAAAAACATAGTTCTGGTTGGATTTATGGGGTGCGGCAAAAGTACGGTTGGCAAAAAATTAGCTCAAAAATTAAAAAGAAAATTTATTGATACAGATGCCCTGATAGAGGAAAAAACCAGAAAAAGAATCAAAGATATATTTAAGAGAATCGGAGAAACTGCTTTCAGACAAGCTGAAACTGAAGTTATAAAAGAAATAGAAGATTTTGATAATGTTGTTATTGCGTGTGGCGGAGGAGCTGTTTTAAGAAACAGAAATGTAAAATCATTAAAGAAAAATGGTATTATTATTTATTTAAAAGCAGATCCCTCAATCTTATTCAATAGAGTAAAACATACAAACAAAAGACCTCTTTTAAATACCAGACATCCGGAAGAACAATTCTATAAAATTTTTTCAAAAAGAGCTGAAATCTATGAAAATATTGCAGATATAATAGTTGAGGCAGAAGAAGAATTAGACAAGGTTGTTGAAAAAATCTTGTCGTTTCAGATATCACAGTAGTTTCTGCAATATCTGAGATTATATGAAAAGAGATGGTAAAAATAACCGTAAGGGTTTCTTTAGGCAAAGATAGTTATGACATAAAAATAAGCTATGATTTTTTATCTTCTTTGGGAAAAGAAGTAAGTAAATTAGGTTACAGCAGTAAAGCAGTGGTAATTACAAATACTACCATTGCTGATTTATATAAGAATAAAATTATCGAGTCTTTAAACGCTGGCAATATTGAAAGTATCACATTGGTTGTCCCTGATGGAGAAAAATATAAATCGCTTAAAACTGCCTCTTTTCTATATGATAAGCTCATCGAATCGCATATCCGCAGAAATAATCCATTAATCGCTTTTGGGGGAGGGGTTGTTGGCGACTTGGCGGGGTTTGTCGCGGCTACTTATATGAGAGGAATCCCCCTAATTCAAGTGCCAACCACATTACTGGCTCAGGTTGATAGCAGTGTGGGCGGCAAAGTCGCGGTCAATCATCCTCTTGGAAAAAATATGATAGGCTGTTTTTATCAGCCTAAGTTAGTTTTTATAGACACAGACATTCTTAAAACACTGCCTCTGCGTGAATATAGGGCTGGACTGGCGGAAGTGATAAAATACGGATTTATTCAAAGCAAAGAGCTGCTTGAACTGCTTGATAATAGTCCGGATAAGATATTAAACAAAGAAAACGATGTATTGCTTAAAGTTATAGCTAAATGCTGTGAAATAAAAGCAAGAATTGTTGAAGAAGATGAAAAAGATTTTGGGAAAAGAGCTATTCTAAATTATGGACATACCATTGGTCACGCAATAGAATCGCTAACTAAATATAAAAAATTGCTTCATGGCGAAGCAATTTCAATTGGAATGGCTGCCGCCGCTAATATTGCCTGCCAAATGAAGCTTATTGATGCTGCTGTAGTTGAAAAACATAAAAAAATATTAACATCATTTGGTTTGCCAATCAAAATACCTCAAAAAATAACTCTGGAAGAAATACTTGAAAGAATTAAGCTGGACAAGAAAAAGAAACAGGAGACTGAATCTCTTGTTCTTCTTAAAAAAATTGGCGAAGCTGAAGTTTTTGAAGTTCCAAAAGAACTAATAGCTCAGGCACTAGAAAACACGCGGTAAATATCAAAATGCAAAAAAATATAATTAGTTTTTTTTCAAAATATATAAGCGATAGCTTAATGTTCATTGTTTTACTTGTTCCGATTACGGCAGGCGCAGGAATATTTCCAGAAACAAAAATTTTTATTTATGTTTTTTTGGGAACTGTTTTTTTGATCTGGCTGTTTGAGCAGTTAAAAAAAGACTGTTTTGAACTTATCAGAACGAATCTTGATAAATATTTAATATTATTCCTTCTGGTTTCACTTTTGTCTTTTTATAAACTTTTAAATATTCACGCAAGCATTGATGGAATTTTCTCATTCATTATTTATTTTTTATTTTTCTGGCTGACAGCAAATAATTTTGAATCCAGAGATAAAATAAGTTTTGCTTTGAATGGTTTGATTGCAACAGGAAGTCTGGTTGCACTGTATGGATTATGGCAATATTTATACGGACTCGAAGATTTGGCAAACTGGGCTCCACTTCACAATATCTCGTTTAGCATTGAAAACAGGATATTTTCAACATTTATAAACCCTAATCATCTTTCTGGTTTCTTAAGCCTTATAATTCCTCTTGCCTTTGTTAGCCTTATGCGCTCTAAAAGTAAAATTAAAACCATCTTAATCGGCTCAGGAATTTTATTAATGGGAACTTCTCTTATTTTGACCTACTCAAGAGGCGGTTGGATAAGTTCTGTTGCTGCGTTATCGATTGTTTTCTTCGGAATAATTTATAAATATCCCAGAAAGACAATCACCGCTACAATTGTGCTTGTATTAATGCTTTTAGCTGTGAATTTTTTTATCACCAAGAATCCCTCAACCAACCAATCCAACAAAGTGGGAGCGTATTCCGCTCTTGATCCAAACACAAGCGCAACAAGCCTTCAGGGAAGAGTTCAATTGTGGCGGGGAACAGTTAATATGATAAAAGAAAATTATCTGCTTGGCACAGGAATAGGCACTTATTCTTATATTTATCCGATTTATCAATATGAAGGAAAATATTCCAAGCATGCCCACAATACATTTTTGGAAATATTCGCCGAAACTGGTATAGCTGGTTTTTTGTCTTTTTTATTGATTGTATTTTTAGTCCTTAAAAATCAATTTAATCTGGCAAGGCTTGAAAAAGACGAGGAATATAAGTTATATGCGCTTGCGTTTTTTGCGGCAGGCGTCTCATTTGTTATCAGAAATCTGATAGATTTTGACTGGTACTCACCCGGCGAGACATTAATATTTTGGTTTTTTGCCGGCTTAACTATTTCAATCGCTAAATTATCAGATAAAAAAATTTATAGTCTGCGAGGCGGGAAAACAATTGCATCTCTTGCTTCAATAGGAATAATAATGCTTATTCTTTCTAGTCTTTCAATCTATCTGGGAAATTCATTTTTTGAAACAGGCAAGAATTTAATTGATGAAGGAGATTACAGCGAAGCAACTGTGAATTTTAAAAAAGCAATTTCTTTTGATCCACTTCAGGCGCTTTATCATAGTAAGCTAAGTGAGGTTTATTTTAGAAAAAAATCTATATCAAATGCAATATATGAAGCTAAAAAAGCAATAAAACTTGAACCATACTGGTCATTTTATCATTATCAACTTTCTATTTATTATGGCGCTCTTGGAAAGATTAAATTGCAGGAAGAAGAGTTAAAAAAAGCAGTAAGTTTTTACAACAATAATCCATCTTACCACAATTCATTGGCGGAGTTTTATTATTCAAATAAAAAATATAAACTTGCAATAGCTGAATATAAAAAAACAATTGCTCTATCTAAATATTACAAAACAGATCCAAACGCAAAAATAACTGAAAATCTTCCTGTTTATATAAAAGAACCTCTCTTGGCGATAAAAAAAGCATACATTGGACTAGGAAATACATATGTGGCTCTGAATAGCACAGAAAAAGCATTGAAAGAATACGATAAGGCTCTAAATCTGGATGATTCCGACTGGATAATCCATTTTAATAAAGGATTTACGTATCAAAAACTTGAATTTTGGGATAAGGCAATTTCTAATTACGAAAAAACATTAAAATTAAAACCAGATCAGTCCAAATTTAAACTTATTAGGAACAAGGGAAACAGATATATACGGAAGCATGAGCTTGGATGAAATAAATAAAAAACTAACCAGTCTGACTTCTGGTGAAAATATCGAAATAGATATTTTTCAGTCAAATCATGAGGGTGAAATAGTTGAAAAAATTCAAAGTTCGGTTAACGAAGTGGATGTGATTATAATAAATCCGGCAGCATTTACTCATTACAGTATTGCTATTCGTGATGCAGTAGCGGCTATAAAGAATCCGGTGATAGAGGTTCATCTTTCTAATATCTATAAACGGGAAGAATTCAGGCAAAAATCTGTAATCGCACCCGTGGCATATGGACAAATTTCAGGTTTTGGCCCAGAAAGCTATTTTCTTGCGCTTTCCGCGGCTATAAAAATGATAAAAGGGTAACATCAAAAGACAGGCGAGACGCCTGTCTTACCGTGGAATATGGTAAAGGATAATATATGATTGAAAAAAGACTGGTTAAAGCAAGAAAAAAACTTGAAGAAGCTGATGTTGACGGAATTTTGATTGGAAAACTAGAAAACATCAGATATTTAACCGGCTTTACAGGTTCAAACGGGTTATTGATTGTCGGATTAAACGATAGCGTCTTTTTAACAGATTTTAGATATATCGAACAAGCTGAAAAAGAAGTTTGTGGTTCAAAGATAGAATTATGGGAAGAACCTCTGTACGAAAAACTCTACAACATCCTCAAAGAATCAGGAACAAAAAACTTAGGCTTTGAATCACATTTTTTTACTTTCAGGCATTTTGAAAATTTTAAAGATAATTTCAGAGAGATAAACCTAAAACCATTGAGCAATTTTATAGAAAACATAAGAACCATTAAAGATGAAGATGAATTATTTAAAATATCAAAAGCCGCGGAAATTGTAGATAAAGGCCTTAATTATATTCTTCCTTTTTTAAAAGAAGGAGTCAGGGAAAAAGATATTGTTTTAGAATTAGAACTATTTTTAAAGAAAAACGGAGCGGAAAAAATTAGTTTTGATATTATCGTTGCCTCAGGACCTAATTCTTCAATGCCTCATGCTGCTGCTGGAGAAAGAAAAATCGCAAAAGGAGATTTTGTTATTATCGATTTAGGAGTAGTTTATCAAGGCTATCATTCTGATATGACCCGAACAGCAGCAATCGAAGATGTATCTGAAAAGCAAAAAGATGTTTATGAAACTGTTTTAAAAGCCCAAATGCTTGCTCTTAATCAAGTAAAAGTTGGCGTAAATTGCAGCTTCGTTGATAAAACAGCTCGCGATTTTATTGGAGAAAGAGGATACAGCAGGTTTTTTGGGCATGGAACTGGTCACGGCGTAGGACTGGAAATACACGAATCTCCTTTTATAAGCATGTCAAGTAAGGATGTCTTAAGGGAAGGAATGGTCTTTACGATTGAACCGGGTGTCTACATTCCAGATTTCGGAGGAGTTAGAATTGAAGATTTGTTAGTTTTGGAAAATGATGGACCAAAAATTCTCACAAAAACCCTTAAAGAACTCCTTGTTTTGTAAAGTTTCCTGAAAGTCAGACTCCTCAGCGGACAAGTCTTTAGGGTCTGTTGGAAAAGTGTTTTATTTGACTTTGGACTCTCCGTGATTAATGTAGTTGCCTGATTTATCAGGCATTCTTGGGCTCGATGAATCGAGCAACTACAAAATTCAGACTTTTTCAACAGCCCCTTTGGGTATGATATAATTAAAATGGCAAAGGGATCGCCGCGTCGGCCAAGTTCTTCCTCGCGATGACAAATCACTTGAATTCTGGACCTCTTAAAACTTTTGATATATTCCTCAAATAATTTCTCTATGATATAATAATTTAGTTTATATAAAATGGATAGAAAGAGGGATATGCCTTGATTTCAACGAATCAATTTAAAAATGGAATTACCATTGAATTGGACGGAACATTATTTACTATTATCGAATTTCAGCATGTGAAACCGGGAAAAGGCGGGGCTTTTGTTAGGACAAAACTAAGAAATGTAAAAACCGGAGCTGTAATTGATAAAACCTTTAGGGCCGGCGAAAAAGTAGAACAGGCAATTCTTGACAGAAGAGAAATGCAATATATTTATAGTGATCCCAGTCATTATTATTTTATGGACACTAAAACTTTTGACCAGATTCCTTTATCTCCCGAACAGGTTGGAGAAGGAACTAATTATCTATTAGAAGGAATGTTGGTCACTATTACATTATATGAAAATAATCCAATAGGCATAGAACTGCCAATTACGGTTGAACTGGAAGTTGCTAATACCGATCCGGGAATAAAAGGTGATACTGCTTCAGGCGGAACTAAACCAGCAACTCTTGAAACAGGACTTGTGGTGCAGGTTCCTTTATTCATTCAGATCGGAGACGTTGTAAAAATTGACACTCGGACAGGAACTTATATTACAAGAGTTTAATTTTTGTGATTTTTTAAATCTCCCCTAACCCCTCTTTAAAAAAGAGGGGAACAAGACAAAAAATGTGAGACGTGAGGTTAAAGAAGAAATTACTTCGCCATCGGCTCGCAATGAAGGTAGGTTTTATGAAAGAAAAACCAGTAAAAATAACTGACACAACACTGCGGGATGCTCATCAGTCGCTGTGGGCAACAAGAATGCGGACACAGGATATGCTGCCTATATTATCAAAAATAGATGAGATAGGATATTACGCATTGGAAATGTGGGGCGGAGCAACCTTTGATGCCTGCTTGAACTTTCTTGATGAGGATCCGTGGGACAGACTGAGGGTAATAAAAGCTCATGCAAGAAAAACTCCTCTTATGATGCTTTTAAGGGGACAGAACCTTGTTGGTTACCGTCACTATTCTGATGATATAGTCAGAAGATTTGTTCATTATTCAGCAAAAAACGGGATTGATATTTTTAGGGTATTCGATGCCCTAAATGACACCAGGAATTTGCAACCAAGCATAAAGGCGGCAAAAGAAGTAGGTTCTCACGTTCAGGGCGCGGTGGTTTATACAATAAGCCCAGTTCATACGCTTGAGCACTATGTTGAGACAGCCCTTGAGTTGGTTGAAATGGGCGCTGACTCAATCTGCATAAAAGATATGGCGGCGCTTTTAACTCCTTATCGAACCCAAAAATTGGTTGAGCGATTTAAAAAGGAAATAGATCTTCCGATAGAACTTCACTGCCATTACATTGGCGGCATGGCGCCAATGAATTATATAAAAGCAATTGAATCCGGAGTGGATATAATAGACACATCTACAACTCCTCTTGCTTTTGGAAATTCTCAACCGGCAACTGAAATGATTGTTGCCGCGCTTAAAGATTCACCTTATGATTCAAGGCTGAATTTAGATAAACTATATGAAATTGCCGAATACTTCGATGAAGTTCGTGAAAAAAGAGGATTTAAACGAGGAGTTACTTCGCTTGCTCATATGAGAGTCTTTTCTCATCAGGTTCCCGGAGGAATGATTTCCAATTTGTTCAGTCAACTTGAGCAACAGAAAGCTCTTGATAGATTGCATGAAGTACTAGAAGAGATACCGCGAGTCCGGGCGGAAGTCGGTTATCCACCACTGGTCACACCGCTCAGCCAGATTGTCGGAACACAGGCAGTCTTAAATATATTGAGCGGAAAAAGATGGGGAATAATTCCAGATGAAATGAAGTCATATATAAATGGTTTATACGGCAAAGCGCCGGGACCAATCGCTCCTGAAATTCAAAAATTAATTTTAGGAGACAAACAGCCTTTTACCGGCAGACCAGCAGAATTAATCAAAGAAAAATATAATGACTATGCTAAAGAAATCGCTGATCTTTCAACTAACGAAGGGGATATTTTATCTTATGCATTATTCCCAAACCTAACCAGAAAATATCTTGAATCTCATCAAAAACCAGAAGAAGCAGTGTTTATGATGAGCGAAGAAATCAAAGCAGTAAAAGAGGATGGAGTTATGGATATTGATCAAATTAAAGAACTTATAAAAGTAGTTAATACAAGTGAAATCAACGAAATTGTGGTGGAGGAAGAGGGGGTAAAGATAACTGTAAGAAAGGGCTCTGGTTTAATTGTCGGAGGAACTGAAGTATCTGCTGCTGCCGCTCCTGCTCCTGCTCCGCAACCAGAGAAAAAACCCCATTCTTATAAAGAGATAAAAGCGCCTATGGTAGGAACTTTCTACAGAGCCTCTTCGCCAGATGCTCCACCTTTTGTTGAAGTTGGCGACATTGTCGAAGAAGGTCAAACCATTTGTATACTGGAAGCAATGAAACTAATGAATGAAATTACCTCGGAAGAAAAAGGTGTAATTAAAGAGGTTTTGATTGAAAATGCTCAAGCGGTTGAATATGGTCAAGTATTGTTTTTATATGAACCTGTGGATTAAGTAAGACGTGAGCATACAAGTATACATAGACAGGCGAGACGCCTGTCCTACTAAGGACTCAGGAGGATAATTTTTCTTGTTTAAAAAAATTTTAGTTGCTAACAGGGGAGAAATAGCTCTAAGAATTATAATGGCATGTAAAGAAATAAACATAAAAACAGTGGCAATTTATTCTGAGGCAGATTCCGAAAGTCTTCATGTAAAATTTGCTGATGAGGCAATTTGTGTCGGTCCGCCTCAATCAATTAAAAGTTATCTTAATATGCCCAATATAATAAGCGCGGCAGAACTCACAGGCGCTGAAGCAATTCATCCCGGTTACGGATTCTTAGCAGAAAATCCTCAATTTGCCGAAATTTGTGAATCCTGCAAAATTACATTTATAGGTCCATCTCCAAAAACAATCGAACAGGCAGGAAACAAAGCAAACGCAAAAAAAATAATGGAAGAAGCCGGTATACCTGTAATTCCGGGAAGCAAAGGCGTTATTAAAACAGAAAAAGAAGCTGTTTCTTTTGCCCAAAAAGTTGGCTATCCGGTAATAATAAAAGCTTCGGCTGGCGGAGGCGGGCGAGGAATGAGGATTGTCCAAGGAGAACAAGACTTACTTAACGCTATCTCAACCGCCAAATCAGAAGCAGAAGCCGCCTTTGGTAATTCAGAAATTTATCTGGAAAAATATGTAGAGGAGCCTCGCCATATTGAATTTCAGATTTTGGGCGATAAATACGGAAATGTAATTCATCTGGGAGAAAGAGACTGTTCGGTTCAAAGAAGACATCAAAAATTAATTGAGGAATCTCCCTCGACTGCTTTAAGTGAGAAACTAAGAAAAAAAATTGGAGACGCCGCAATAAAAGCGGCTAAGAAAATTAAATACACGAACGCAGGCACAATAGAATTTTTGGTAGACATCCATGGAAATTTTTATTTTATGGAAATCAACACGAGGATTCAAGTAGAACATCCTGTAACAGAAATGGTAACTGGTGTTGATATTGTTAAAGAACAAATTAAATCCGCTGTTGGAGAAAAATTAAACTATCACCAATCTGATATAAAATTAAAGGGACACGCAATTGAGTTTAGAATTAATGCGGAAGATCCTGATAAAGACTTTATGCCTGCTGGCGGAAAAATTAATTTTTTTAATCCTCCCGGCGGTCCCGGTGTAAGATTAGATACGCATCTTTACTCAGAATATGATGTCCCCACATACTATGACTCACTTTTGGCAAAACTAATAGTGTGGGGCGAAAACAGGGAAGAGGCTATTGCGCGAGGGCAAAGAGCCCTCAATGAATTTATAATAATGGGACTTGCTACAACTATTCCTTTTCATTTAAAAGTGCTTGATAACGCATTTTTTAGAAAAGGAGAAGTCTACACTAACTTCATTCAAAGAAGAATACTGAGCAAATAATTGCATGGAAACAGAAAAAGAAAAAACCAGCTATGGTGAATTTAAAATTGCGGATGAAGCAATTGAAGTAATTGTGGATTTGGCTATTAAATCGGTAAAAGGAGTAGTAGATTTACATAGAAATCCATTTAGTAACATAATTCATCGATTAGGCATCAAAAGTAATACCGGAGGAATAAAGATAAGCGTCAACAATAATGAAGTAACTATTGAGGCTCGCATTATTGTAGAATTTGGATATAATATTCCTGAAGCGGCATATGCTGTTCAACAAAATATAAAAAAATCAATTGAAAACACGACTTCTTTAACTGTTAAAAATATAAAAATATTTGTTGATCACATTCATTTTTCTAATGAATAAGTTAAAGTTGAGATAATCGAAGATTAGAAATGCAATATAGCTCAGTTACAAAAATTAAAAATTAAAGATAAAAAATCAAAAATACATATTAAAATGAAAAAATTATTTCCTGTCTTTCAAAGTAAATATGCAAGAAATTAATTATTTAGCTATCTTTTTCTTAAAGAATCTACGGTCTTTTGAGTTTATTTTTGAATTTTGATTTGTCATTTTAATTTTTGACTTTTTATTTTTAATTTAAGAAAGAGTCAAGTAAATTAAAGTCTATAACTGGATTTCAAAAGTTAAAGATAAATTGTGGAAGTAGAATATTCAAGCGGAGGCAGAATTATAAATGATAGAAAGGCGACGATCTCGTCGAACAGCCTTGGAATTACTTTATCAGGTTGAAGTAGTCGGGGCGTCAGTTAATAAAATAATTGAAAATCATCAGGAAAATAATAAAGAGTATCCGCTTTCAGAATTCTCTCTGAAGTTAGTTACCGGAATATACAAACATATTGAAGAAATCGACCAGACCATAGAGTCATATACCGATAATTGGTCAATTGAAAGAATGCCGATTCTTGACAGAAATATTATCAGAATGTGTTTGTATGAAATGCTTTACGAAGACGATATTCCGTTTAGTGTCTCGATAAATGAAGCAGTAGAACTTGCTAAGACTTACAGTACCGCTGAATCCAGTAAATTTGTAAATGGTGTTCTGGGTAAAATAGCAATAGATTTAAAGTCAGACAAAAAATAAAAGTCACAGGTTGCAGGTCACAAGTCATAAGCGAAAAAACAGGAAGGAAATTTATTATGAATGAAATCGAAGAAACCATGAAACGATTGGATGAAATCATTTATACCTTCGAGAATAATAACTTAAGTCTTGATCAATCAATAAAGTTATTCGAAGAGAGCATTGCTTTGACTAAAAAATATACCGAGAATATAGATGCTCGGTAGAAGATATCCCACGGGACTGGAGATTAGTGGAAAATAATTATCCTGACGAAAAAAGAATATTAATTGAAAAATCACTTTCAGAATTATTTCCTTCAGAAGATAATTATCCACAAATTATCTATAAAGCAATGAGACACAGTCTTTTTTCCGGGGGCAAAAGACTGCGGTCAGTATTGTCTTTATCGGCTGCTGAAATTCTTGATTATGATATACACAAAATACTGCCAACAGCCTGTGCGATAGAATATATTCATACATATTCTTTAATTCATGATGATTTACCAGCAATAGACAATGATAAGTTAAGAAGGGGGAAGCCAACCTGTCATATTGTTTTTGGTGAAGATATTGCTATTTTGGCAGGCGATGCGCTATTTGCTGAGGCTTTTTATTTGATATCTTCAAGGCAAGAAGCAGATAGTCCAGAAAAAATTGTGAAAATTATTGAAGAGCTTTCAGATGCTTCTGGTGTCAGGGGAATGGTCGGCGGACAGGTTGTTGACATCGAATCCACCGGTAAGACTATTGCTTCATCAACACTTGAATTTATCCATAAAAACAAAACCGGCCGATTAATTTCTGCTTCAGTAAAAGTTGCAACAATACTTGCGGGAGCCGATGAAGAAAAAACAAAAGCCCTTTTGGATTATTCGAGCCATCTGGGTTTAGCTTTTCAGATTATAGATGATGTTCTGGATACTGCAGGAGAAACTGAATTAATGGGAAAAGAAGCAGGAAGTGATGAACGTATGCTTAAATCTACTTATATAAGTATTTTTGGTCTTGAAAAAGCAAAAATTCACGCTAAAGAAGAAATTGAAAAAGCAAAAGATTCTTTAAGTATTTTTGGGGAAAGAAAACAACCCTTGATTGAAATAGCTGATTTTGTATACAAAAGAAGTTCTTGATAAAATAAGATAGGTCACAAAGTCACATGACACAAGTCACAAGTGAAGAAGCTTTCAACCTGTGACCTGTGACTTTTAACCTGTGACTTACGAATTTTAGTTTCAACTCATTAAGATTAGGGAGACTTAGTAACTTGGATAATAAAATCTTGAATAACATAAACAGCCCGTCTGATTTAAAAAATCTTTCTCCTTCCCAATTAAAAATACTTGCAGATGAAATAAGAGAGAAAATAATCAAAACTGTTTCTGAAACAGGTGGACATTTAGCGCCAAGCCTTGGTGTGGTGGAGTTAACAATTGGACTTCATCTGGCTTTAGACAGTCCAAAAGATAAAATCATTTGGGATGTAGGCCACCAGTCTTATGCCCACAAAATAATCACAGGAAGACGAGAACAATTTAATACTTTAAGACAATATGGCGGAATCAGCGGGTTTCCAAAAAGATCGGAAAGCGACCATGACATTTTTGATACAGGCCATAGCAGTACTTCAATTAGCGCGGCATTAGGTCTTGCGGAGGCGCGTGATATAAAAAATGAAAAAGATACTATCGTTGCCGTAATAGGCGATGGTTCTCTAACCGGCGGCATGGCATATGAAGCCTTAAATCAGGCAGGACACTTAAAGACAGATTTAATTGTTGTGCTAAATGACAATGTAATGTCGATTTCTCCGAATGTTGGAGCAATGTCATTGTACCTGAATCGGATTCGGCTCGATCCTGCGTTTAAAAAAGTAAGAGAAAAAATTGAACAGCAGATTCAAAAGATACCCAACATTGGACCTAAAATGATAACAATGGGGGAATTACTGGAAGACAGTGTTAAACATCTTTTTGTTCCGGGAATGATTTTCGAAGAACTCGGCTTTAAATATATAGGACCAGTTGATGGACATGATATTGAAGCAGTTGTAAAAAGTATTAATTTCGCAAAGCAATTGGGCGGACCTATTCTGATTCACACGCTGACTAAAAAAGGATTTGGTTATCCGCCGGCTGAACAAAATCCTGATAAATTCCACGGCACCAATCCCTTTGTAATTGAGACGGGCAAAGCAAAAAAGAAAATTATGGCTCCATCTTATACCGATGTTTTTGGCGATGCCTTAATCAGGATCGCTGAAAAAAAGGACAATGTCATCGCTATTACTGCCGCAATGAAAGACGGCACAGGATTAAATAAATTTGCAAAAAGATTTCCTGACAGATTTTACGATGTAGGAATAGCAGAACAGCACGCGGTAACTTTTGCGGCGGGATTATCCTTGAAAGGTTTCTGTCCTGTTGTGGCAATATATTCAACATTTCTCCAGAGAGCGCTTGATCAGATTATTCATGATGTATGCCTTCAAAATCTTCATGTTGTTTTTGCTCTGGACAGGGCGGGACTGGTAGGTGAAGATGGGGCAACACATCATGGCGCTTTTGACATATCTTATCTTAGACATTTACCAAACATAACAATAATGGCGCCAAAAGACGAAGAAGAATTTTGCGATATGATTTATACCGCTGTCCAAATGGAAGGACCAGTCGCAATTCGTTATCCTCGCGGAAGCGCGGTTGGGGTCAGGCTTACGGATGAATTTAAATTAATTAAAACAGTTAAGGCTGAAATTATTCAAAGAGGAAAAGATGTTTGTATTATTGCTGTTGGAAGAATGGTTCAAACAGCCATTCGGACATCAAATGAATTAGTCAAAAAAGGGATTACTTCTTCAATTATAAACGCGCGCTTTATCAAACCGATTGATGAACATTTGATTTCATTAACAGCTCCTCAGCATAAACTTGTTGTAACAATAGAAGAAAACGTTTTAACCGGCGGCTTTGGAAGCGGAATCATGGAACTGCTAAACGAGAATAATATTTCAATCCCTGTTTTAAGATTTGGTTTGCCTGATAAATTTATTGAACATGGTCCAGTTGATTTGCTTCTTTCAGATATTGGTTTAGATGCCCCAAAAATTGCCTCACAAATCAGCGAAAGACTAAACAAAATGGAAAAGAAATTTCAGATTGTCCGCGGAATAAAATCACGAGTGTCGAAAATTGGGTATAAGAAGAATTAGTTCGGAGGATTCAAGGGGTCGAGGATTCAAGGATTCAAGTGAAATTTAAAAGATAAGTTCAAATTACAAAATCCAAAGTTCAAATAAAATCCAAAGCCTAAATTATTAAAAAATTAACACTTTGAACTTTGAGTTTTGACATTCATTTGACATTTGAACTTTGACATTTGAACTTTATTGTTCAATTTTTCACTTAATTTTTTGAATCCCAGAATTCTCAGACCCTTTTATAAACCAATGAAGCCATATGATATTATCGCTAAAAAAAGAGATGGTTTTAAGCTGTCTGAAAATGAGATTGATTTTATGGTTCAGGGATTCACTAACAATAAAATCCCTGACTATCAGATGGCTGCTTTTTTGATGTCTATATATATAAAAGGATTAGACAATGAAGAAATTTCGCACTTGACTAATTCAATGATTTATTCTGGCGAGCAAATAAACTTAAGCGCAATTGAAGGTATAAAAATAGACAAACACAGCACCGGCGGAGTAGGGGATAAAACAACATTGGTCATTGTTCCTATGATTGCGGCCGCTGGAATAAAAGTTCCTAAAATATCAGGACGCGGACTGGGACACACAGGCGGAACAATAGACAAACTGGAATCTATAGACGGTTTTAACACAAACTTATCAAAAGAAAAATTTATAAGAATAGTAAATAAAACCGGAGCCGCGATAATCGGGCAAACAGAAAAATTAGTTCCAGCGGATAAAAAAATTTATGCTTTAAGAGATGTAACCGCAACTGTTTCAAGTATTCCGCTAATCGCCAGCAGTGTAATGAGTAAAAAAATAGCATCAGGCGCTGACAAAATAGTTTTGGATGTAAAAGTTGGATCCGGCGCATTTATGAAATCTCTTTCTTCCGCAAAAAAGCTGGCTGAAATAATGGTTTCACTGGGAAATAATCTTGGTAGAAAAACCGTTGCGATAATAAGCAATATGAACCAGCCATTAGGATTTGCGGTTGGAAATTCTCTGGAAGTAATAGAAGCGATAGATACCCTCAAAGACAAAGGCCCATCTGACCTGAAAGAATTATGTTTAGCCATTGGATCTGAAATGCTTATTCTTGGGGGCATCACAAACAGCCAGAATGAAGCTATAAATATCCTCAATGATATAATTAAAACAGGGAAAGGCTTAAATAAGTTTAGAGAAATAATAAAAGAACAAGATGGAAATGAAGAAGTTATTTTTTCTTACGATAAACTGCCTCAGGCAAATTTGACTGATGAATATACTGCAAAACAGAAAGGTTACATCCACAAAATTGACGCTTTAAGAATTGGCGAGGCAGTTAAATGTCTGGGGGCT
This sequence comes from Actinomycetota bacterium, assembly GCA_016208465.1. Classification (GTDB taxonomy): domain Bacteria; phylum Actinomycetota; class Aquicultoria; order JACQXZ01; family JACQXZ01; genus JACQXZ01. The sequence continues at coordinate 18,784 of JACQXZ010000019.1, read as the reverse complement.
GGAAGAATAACAAAAGACACTCAAATTGATCTCTCAGTTGGTGTAATATTAAATTACAAGGTTGGCGATTTGGTGAAAGAAGAGGATGTCCTAATTAAGATATTCGCAAATGACAAAGAAAAAATAAAACAGGCAAAGAGTATTTTTGATGAGGCTGTCGAAATAAAAGAAAGTAAACCAGAACAAGAACCTTTTATTTATGAAGTAATTAAGTAATTTAGAAGGATTCAAGGGGTCAAGGATTCAAGTGTAAATATTTAGAAAGTTCAAATGACAAAATCAAAATGTCAAATGAATGACAAAATCCAAATTATTAAAAGTTTTGGTCATTTAAACTTTGGATTTCATTTGAACTTTGAGCTTTGACATTTGAACTTAAAATTTCACTTGACCCTTTTTGTTAACTATTTCTAGAAAAGAACCAAGTAAATTAATTAATTAAAATTGGATAGTGAAGGATAGTGAATAATGGAAATCATTACAAGTCATTTTAATTCTGATTTTGATTCATTGGCGGCTATGGTAGCCGCTCAAAAATTATATCCTGAGGCAAAACTGGTTTTCACCGGCTCTCAGAATAAAAACGTGAGGGAATTTCTGTCGCTACATCAGGAAGTTCTTGACTTAATCGACTTAAAACAACTGGATAAAAGTTCTGTAAAAAGAATGATCGTTGTTGACACGAGAATCGCAAGCCGTCTTGGCGAGCTGGAAGAACTTGCAGAACATCCTGATATAGAAATTTTTTCATTTGATCATCATCCCCCAACCAATGAAGATATGAAAACCGCTAAAGATTTTTATGAAGAAGTTGGAGCTACTACAACCATTCTGGTTAAGATATTAATAGACAAAAAAATTCCTGTGTCGCCTTTTGAGGCAACTCTTTTTGCTTTGGGTATTCACGAAGACACAGGTTCTCTTACTTATCCAACAACAACTTACGAAGACGCTTACGCGCTTGCCTTTTTAATGGGTCAGAAAGCAAATGTTAATGTAATCAGCCATTTCTTAAGTCGAATTCTTTCTGAACCTCAAAGGGAATTATTTAGAGAACTTTTAAAAACAGCCCACAATATTGAAGTAAAAGGAATAAACGTATTATTTGCTTCCGCTGAAATAAATGAATATATTGATGAAGTTTCTATTCTCGCGCATCGCCTAAGCGGTCTTAAAGAAGCAGGAATTGTTTTTATCCTCGTTAAAATGAACGACCGCATTCACATCATCGGACGAAGCCGAATTAATGAAGTTGATGTAGGCGCTGTCTTAAGTAAACTTGGAGGAGGCGGTCATTCACAAGCCGCTTCGGCTATTATAAAAAATAAAAATTTTCCTTTGATTGAAAAAGAAATAATTGAAGAACTATTAAAATCAATGCATCAACCTTTAATCGCAAAACAAATAATGTCCAGTCCTGTAAAAATAATCAGCGCGTCAACAACAATCCAGGAAGCAAGCAAACTAATGAGAAAATACGGTTACACAGGTCTTCCTGTTCTGGAAAACGGAAAGCTGACAGGTGTAATTTCAAGACGGGATATTGATAAGGCAGATCATCACGGTTTAGGGCATGCGCCTGTTAAAGGATTTATGTCTCATCGGGTTGCAGCAGTTAAACCAGAGGAGCCGCTTCATAATATTGAAAATCTTTTAACTGAAGAAGAAATAAGCAGGTTATTTGTAATAGAAGATGCTGATATAATTGGAATTATCACCAGATCAGACCTGCTAAAAGCTCTTCACGGAACTGATTACATCAGGGGAACTACAGCTAAACCTGCGTCTCCAAAATTCACCCGGGGTGATTTTCTGCAAAGAATAAAAACACTTCTTCCTCATCATCTCCAGAAATTGCTCAAAGATCTGGGAAATCTGGCTGAAGAGACAGGTTTTAATGTTTATCTTGTAGGCGGATTTGTCCGTGATATGATTATGAATTATCCTAATTTTGATATTGATTTAGTGGTCGAAGGAGACGGAATAATATTTGCCGAAAACATAGTAAAAAAACTAGGCGGCAGATTAAGATCGCATCGAAAATTTGGCACCGCGGTTGTAATTCTTACCAGTGATTTCAGAATTGATATAGCCTCCGCAAGAAGAGAATTTTATGAACATCCTGCCGCGCTGCCCCAAGTGGAACTCAGCTCAATCAGGCAGGATTTAAGCCGCCGCGATTTCAGCATCAACGCAATGGCTATTGCTTTAAACACTCCAAGGTTTGGTGAATTGTTTGATTTCTTTGGCGGGCAAAAAGATATTGAAAAAAAACAAATCAGGATTCTCCATAGTTTGAGCTTTATTGAAGACCCAACAAGAATTTTCAGGGCGGTTCGTTTTGAACAAAGATACGGCTTTTGCATGGAAGAACAAACAGAGAAACTAGCCAGAAAGGCTGTTGAAATGGAACTGGTGGGCGAACTTACCACTGTCAGGGTTAGAAACAAATTAATTTTAATTCTTTCAGAAGAAGAATCTTTTAAAGCCATAGAAAGATTAGATAATCTCGGTGTATTAAAAAATATCTTCCCTAAAATAAAAGTTGATCAGAATCTTGAAGATAATTTTAAGAAGATAAAAAGCGCTGCTTCAAAAATTGATATATTTTTCCAGAGCAAATCTAAAATGTGGCTTGTTTTGTTAATGATTATGCTTGAAAACTTATCAGAGGAAGAACTTAAGAACTGGTGCGCGCAAATGAAATTTAGAAAAGTCGATACAAATACCCTGATAAATGGAATAATTGAAGGACCAAAGATAATGGTTGTTTTAAACTCAGACAAAAAACTTAGAAACAGCAGAATTTATGAACTGCTTTATGATTTTAACCAGGAATCCCTTGTTTATATGTATTCAAAAGCTTCCTCTAACGCAAAATACAGAATAGAAACCTATATTACTAAACTAAAAGATGTTAAGATTGAAGTTAACGGAAAAGATTTAATTGCAATGGGCATTAAGCCATCAAGTATTTTCAACAAGGCATTAAAAAAATTATTAGATGCCAAACTAGACGGACTGGTTAAGAAAAAAGAGGAGGAGATTGAATTTATTAAAAACGAAATTAAAAATTCAGAAAAGGTGAATATTGCTTGAGTGATTTAAGTCAATTAATTATTCTTCTGCCCGCTTTAATTTTAAGTGTCATATTTCATGAGTACGCACATGGAAGAGTAGCAGAATTGTTGGGTGATCCAACTGCCCGTAATGCCGGAAGGTTATCACTTAATCCAATTGTTCATATTGATCCTTTTGGATCAATTATTCTGCCAATAATGTTAATATCAGCAGGCTCTCCAATTATTTTTGGATCCGCAAAACCGGTGCCCATAAATCCTAATTACTTCGAAAATCCCAAAAGAGGGATGATGTATGTTGCCATAGCAGGCCCGCTTACTAATTTTACTCTGGCGGCCGCAAGCGGATTTCTTTCAAAACTTCTGACGTTTCCTGTTTTGGGGACTTTCCTTCAATACCTTGTTTTTGTAAACATAATTCTTGGGGTGTTTAATTTAATCCCAATTCCTCCTTTGGATGGATCGAGAGTTTTAGCAGGATTTCTTACGGGTAAACCGCTTAGGACATATATGAGCATTGAACGATATGGATTATTTCCTTTGCTTTTTGTATTATTGTTTCTTAGAGGCATTTTATGGTCAATTATGGATCCGGTGATAAGTTTTTTCCTGCATTTGTTTTTGTAAATTAAGGATTCAAGGGATCGAGGATTCAAGTGAAATGCTTAAGAATTACAAGGAATTACAGCAGAAGGATATGGAAGAAAAACAACTCCAGAATATATCAGGTTTTTATATCTAGCTTATGGTCCAAATTGTGAATTGGAAACTCAAATATTATTATCTGGAGATTCAGGATATATTGGAATCGAGAAATTAAAGAAACTTCAGAATGTAGAAAAGGTTGAAATAATGCTCAAGGTACTTATAAAATCTTTAGAAAACAAACACTCGAATCCTTGACCCCTTGAATCCTTGAACCCTTCTAAGAAAGGAGCATTTAAATTGAAAAAAAGAGTAGTCAGTGGAATGAGGCCTTCCGGCAAACTGCATATCGGTCATTATCACGGGACTCTTAAAAACTGGATAGCTCTTCAAAATGAATATGAATGTTTTTATTTTGTTGCTGACTGGCACGCGCTTACCACAAGATATGATGATGTGGAAACACTGCAAAGCGACATAGAGAATATGGTTATTGACTGGCTGGCATCAGGACTCGATCCTGAAAAATGCGTTATTTATCGCCAGTCAAAAATACCAGAAATAGCAGAACTTAATTTGTATATGTCAATGATTACGCCTATTTCATGGCTTGAAAGATGCCCGACATATAAAGAGCAGCTTCAGGAATTAAACAGCAAAGACATTGCTACTCACGGATTTTTGGGCTATCCGGTTCTTCAGACAGCGGATATTGCAATATGCCATGGAGAGCTTATTCCAATTGGAGAAGATCAACTGCCTCATCTTGAACTTGGACGCGAGGTAATAAGAAGATTTAACTATCTTTATAATAATTTATTTCCTGAACCACGGCCTCTTTTGGCTCCGGTAAAAAGACTGCTTGGAACAGATGGCAGAAAAATGAGCAAAAGTTATCATAACGCAATAAACTTATCCGATTCACCGGAAGAAATCAAAGCCAGAGTAAGAACAATGATAACTGATCCGGAGCGTATCAAATTAACCGACAAAGGACATCCTGAAATTTGTCTTGTCTTTGGGCTTCACAAAATATACAGCGAAAACGAGCTGGCTGATATTGAAACAAAATGCAAAAACGCTCTTCGTGGATGCATGGAATGTAAAGATCTCCTGTCTTCTCATATAAATGAAAGTCTGGTTGATTTTAGAAAAAAAAGAAAACAGCTTGAGAACGATCCTGAGATAGTCAATAAAATTCTGGAAGGCGGCGCGTCAAAAGTAAGACAAATCGCTGGAGACGCGCTTGAAAAAGTCAAAAAAAATATAAACATCGAATGAGGATAACGAAATGTCTTATAAAGTAAAATTTAAGATTTTCGAGGGTCCGTTTGATTTACTATTAAACCTCATTAATCAACAAAAACTAGACATATATGACGTTCCTATTGCAAAGATTATAAATGAATATCTTGCCTACTTAAAAGCTATGGAAGATTTAAATTTAGAGATTGCAAGTGATTTCCTGTTGGTCGCGACTACCTTAATCGAAATAAAATGTTCAACTTTACTGCCGTCCGACAGAACAAATCAAACAGACTTAGATGAAGAAGAACTATCTCCCGAAGAAACTCGTGAAATTCTGATCGCAAGATTAATCGATTATAAAAAGTTTAAAAATGCATCTCTTTAGCTTGCCTTAAGGGCAGAAAATGAAGCTAAAGCTTTTCCGAGAGACGCAGAACCTGAGGAAGGATTTTTGAATATAGCTCCAGACTTTCTTAAAGACATAACAGTGGAAGATTTGATGAGGTCTATGCTTAAATTTAGGAAAGAGGACAATTTCCTTAAAGAAATTGAAACTACTTTAAGGTTTACTTTTGAAGAAAAAATGAGCCATGTTGTAGAAAGGCTAAGAATATCAGGAAAAAGAACTTTTAAAGACTTAACTGCTGAATGTTTAAGCAAATTAGAAAAAATTGTTACGTTTCTTGCAATTCTTGAACTCTATAAACAAGAGTATATTATAGTGAATCAGGCTTTAACTTTTGGAGAAATTGAAATTGATTTAAGAGACCGTAGTCAGATGATTATATTTGAAATGCCCTCGAATGAATTAAATGTTGTTGTGTAAAAAGCTGATTGTTTAAAGCAAAATTAAAAATAAAAAGTCAAAAATTAAAATGACAGATTAAAATGTAAAAATTTTTCTAAATTTCATTTGTGATAATTTTTGATTTCTAAAATCTAATTGTCTCAACTTAAATATAAAAAAACAGCAGGGAAGGAAAAAGAACATTGATTGACTTTATAAACATCAAAGGAGTAATCGAAGCGCTTTTGTTTGTATCAGACCGTCCGCTTCCATTACCAAAAATTATGGAAATTGCGGAAATTGATGAGATTGCCGCAAGAAATATACTCGAAGAACTTAAAAATGAATACATTGAACAAAACAGAGGATTTCAGTTGAGAGAAATCGCGGGAGGATATCGTTTATACACGCATCCGGGATACGCTTCTTATATCGAAAAATTAATTCTTACTTCCGATTCAAGAAAATTAAGTCAAGCCGCTCTTGAAACCCTTGCCATAATCGCGTATAAACAGCCATTAACCAAAAATGAAATAAGCGCAATAAGGGGAGTAAATGTCGATGGAGTAATTTCATCCCTCCTTGAAAAAGATTTAATTAAAGAAGCAGGCCGTGAAAAAACGCCGGGCCAGCCAATCCTTTATGGAACGACCAAAATGTTTCTTGAAAAATTCGGTCTAAAAGATATTTCTGACTTGCCGCCGCTTGAAGAATTTGAGGCGGATGAAGAAACAAAAAGACAAATTGTAATGAATTTAACTTCATAGGACACTTTTAGATGGAAATAAGACTTCAGAAAATAATGGCAGATGCGGGAATAGCTTCGCGCAGAAAGTGCGAAGAATTAATCAAAAGCGGCTTGGTTTCTGTTGATGGAAAAATAATAACCGAATTGGGCTTTAAGGCTGATCCCTACAAAAATATAATAAAAGTAAATGGGAAAAAATTAAGAATCAGGGAAGAAAAGATATATATAATTTTAAATAAACCTTCCGGCTATATAACATCTTTGTCCGATGAAAAAAACCGCCCTACAGTTATCGATCTGATTCGTAAAACAAATCCTCAATTAAAAACACGTATTTTTCCTGTAGGAAGACTGGATAAAGATACAGAAGGATTGCTTCTGCTTACGAATGACGGCGAGTTAACCAATAAATTAATTCACCCGCGATATAAGCTAAACAAAGTATATCAGGTTACGGTGAAAGGTGTTCCTGATGAGAAAAAATTAAATCTTTTAAGAAAAGGAATTAAAATAGAAAACAAACCAACCGCTCCCGCAAAAATAAAAGTTTTATTTGCCGGTAAAGATAGAACAACACTTGAAATAACGATTCATCAAGGAAAAAAGAGACAAATAAGAGAGATGTGCAAAAGAATAGGACATCCTGTAATATATTTAAAAAGGATTCGGTTTGGTCCTTTGGTTTTAAGAAATTTACCACGTGGAAGATCTCGTCATCTTTCGAAAAGTGAATTGGAAAAATTAAAGAGAGGTTAGGGGCAAGAGGCGATAGGTTATAGCCGAGGCATCTTACCTCAGATTCGTCATGCGCTTCATTGATAATACCTAATAAATGTGATTTAATTTTACTTAACTTGCCGCCAATGCTCTGATCGGGAGGTTTATTCTATGACAGAGATTAATGTAGGCAAAGACACCTCGGGTAATATAATAATTACTTTTCCTTATAGTTCTTCTTGCATTGCAAAGATTAAAACTATTTCTGGTTATAAATGGCATCCTTTGGAAAGACACTGGGGTTTTCCAGATACCGACCACAGAAATTTCTTGAATTTTACAGGTAAGAGTTCATCAGATATTAATGACAACGACGTAAAGGACTATCACAGTCGAAAAGGTTTTGGAACATGCCTGCAACAAGGCAGGTATCAAAAAAGATGTTTCAGTACATACACTAAGGCACAGTTTCGCGACTCACTTGTTGGAAAGAGACACGGATTAAGATACATACAAGAACTGCTTGGACATAAAGACAGTAAAACAACAGAGGTTTATACCCATGTAAGCACAAAAAGTCTTGGTAAGATAAAGAGTCCATTAGATAGTTTAAATATTAAAGAAGAGAGTAGTAGTTGACAAAATTTGTCAAAAGAAGGGCTTGTTGACTGTTCAGTCAGAATTAGTATATCCGAACTTATTCGGATATAACCAAGTTCGGGTGTGTTGCGCGTTCGCCGTTATACGCAATGCCGTGCCTAATGAAAGTAATAAAAAACGGGCTGACTTTAAATATAAAGTAGAATAAGGTTTCATTATGACAAAAAAGTTAAAATACCCAAGGGCAATAGTAAATTGGCCAGAAGATGAGCGACCAAGGGAAAAACTATTAAAACTGGGGGCTGATAAACTTTCAGATACAGAACTTCTTGCTATTCTCTTAAGAGTTGGCTCAAGCGGCAAAAGTGCTGTAGATATGGCGCGGGAATTAATTAATGAATTTGGAACATTTAGAAATATTGATTCAAAGAGTTTTGTTGAACTTAAAAGAAAGGGTTTAGGCATTGCTAAAATTGCACAAATAAAATCTGCAACAGAAGTAGGCAAAAGATTTCTTAAAGAAAAAAGTTTGACCAAGATTAAAATTACAACCAGCAAGGATTTAGTTGATCATTTTACACCCTATATGAGAGATATGAAAAAAGAGATTTTTAAAGCAGTTTTACTTGACGGTAAAAATAAAATCATCAAAGATGTTACTATTTCTGAAGGAACACTTACTAAAAGCGTTGTTCATCCAAGGGAAATTATAAAAGAGGCTGTAACAGAATCAGCAGCGGCTTTGGTGCTTATCCATAATCACCCAAGCGGTGAACCACAACCAAGCCAAGATGACATAGATATAACCAACCGTATCATTTCTGCTTGCGAACTTGTGGGAATACGAATTTTAGACCATATCATCATCGGTGATAACAATTACTTTAGTTTTTTCAATGAAGGGCTTATTGAGGAGGAATAGAAAAGTATGAAGATCAAAACAATCGCTCTTCATAATTTCAGGACTATCAAGGAGCAAACATTTAATTTAGGTGATTATTCATTGCTAATAGGAGCAAATAATTCAGGAAAGACAAATGTAATTGACGCTTTGAGGATTTTCTATGAGAAAGAAAAATTTGATAAAGAAGATATTCCTAAGTTTAAAATTGATGACCAAGAAATCTGGATTGAAATCGAGTTCCATCTGACCGATGATGAATTTGAGAATTTGAAAGATGAGTATAAGCAAGATAACAATTCTCTAAAAGTAAGAAAATATTTGAAATCTTCCCAATCAGACCGAGTAAAGTCTAATCAAAGTAACATTTATGGATATGAGAGAGGCAATCTTTCAAATAATCTTTTCTATGGTGCAAAAAATATATCAGAGGCAAAGTTAGGAGATGTGATTTACATTCCAGAAGTGGCTAAGGTAGATGAATATACTAAGTTAAGTGGTCCTTCTGCTTTTAGAGATTCACTAAATTTTGTGGTAAAGAAAGTTGCAAAAAATAGCTCTTCTTTTGATTCTTTGAGTAAATCATTCATAGATTTTAATGAGAAATTTAAAACTGAATCCTTTAAAGATGGGGTTTCGATACAAAATTTCATTGATGATGTTAATAAAGAAATTAAAGATTGGGATGTATCTTTTGGTGTGGAAATCAATGAAATTAAACCAGAAGAAATTATAAAAAATTTAGTAAGCCACTATTTAGAGGAAAAATATCTAAAAGAGCGATTGGATATAAGTTCCTTTGGTCAAGGACTTCAACGACATCTTATTTATACACTAATAAAATTATCCACAAAATATAAAGAAATGCCGGTCAAGAAAGAAAAAAAAGGGTTTTCTCCAGATTTTACCCTAATTTTGTTTGAAGAACCAGAAGCATTCTTGCATCCAGCACAACAGGAAATTCTAAATTTAAGTCTGGATGAAATTGCATCAGCAGAAAATCAGCAGGTGCTAATATCAACCCACTCTTCACATTTTGTAAGTAAAAATATAGATGATATGCCGTCTCTTTTGAAACTTACAAAAAATGTAGCAGAAACTTTTATTTACCAAACAGATAGTAATATTCTGCAGGATATCTTAAAAGAAAATAAAGAATTAAAAGAAATTTTAGAAGGCAAAGCCACAGGAGAAGATATAGAATTAGAATCCATTCGCTATTGTTTATGGTTAGACCCTGATAGGTGTTGTTCCTTTTTTGCTGATATTGTTCTTATCTGTGAGGGTTTAAGTGAAAAGGCTTTAATAGATTGTTTGGTTAAGGAGAAAAAACTAAATTTTAAAAGCCGTAGAGTCTATATATTAAATTCGGCGGGTAAATATGATATTCATCGGTATATGAATTTATTTGATAGACTTGGCATTGAGCATTCTGTTTTATTTGATAGTGATACAAATAATGACAAGCATAAGAAAATAAATGCATTTATTGAGAAGAATAAAAATAAATTCACATTGAAGTTGCACTCATTTAGCGAAGGTGAGTTAGAAGACTTTTTGGGGATTGAAAAGGTAACTGACAGATATAAAAAACCACTAAGCGTAATGTGGCATTATAGAAATAATAAAATAAGGCAAGAAAAAATTGATGAATTAATAAAGATTGTTGAAAACTTAATTGAACAGTAGGGGAAAATAATATGCCTGAAAAAGAATTTAAACCAACTGAAGAACTTGAAGCCAAAGAAGGGTATGTTAAAGACCCTGTTTCAGGTAGGCTTGTAAAAATAACTCCAGAAAGAGTAGAGGCAAAAATTGTTTTTGCTCAGAGACTTCTCAGTGAGTATGGGTATTCAAAAGAACAAATTCAGACTTTCCCAGAATTCTATATCCAGAAGGGGAGTACTAAAATAGGACCAGCGGATATTGTAGTTTTCAAAGATGATAAAAAAACTTTCGACAATATTTCCCTTATTGTAGAGACTAAGCGAAAAGACAAAAAGGATGGAATAAAGCAACTTAAAAGTTATATTGACCCGACTCCCGCTGAAGGGGGCGTGTGGTTCAATGGTACCGAAATAGTCTATGTTAGAGCAATAAGAAAACCACCATCTTACACACCCGAACTTGTTGAATGGAGAAATATCCCCAGGAAAGGGCAGTCTTGGGAAGAAATAGGAAAATATAAAACTGGCGATGAACTGATACCTGCTCAAAATCTAAAATCAATCTTCAAAGTTATTTACTATCATCTCTATACTAATAGCAACCTTCCAAGAGCCGAGAGACTTGGCGGAGAAATGACTCGGCTAATATTCTGCAAAATTTATGATGAGATGCACAATTACAAAGATCTAAAGTTTAAGGCAGGAGCGGAAGAATCAGATGAGAAAGTTGCAGAGAGAATAAAGGGATTATTTGAAAAGGTTAGGACCGAATACCGGGATGTCTTTGAGGAAGACGAAAAACTATTGTTAGATGCTAAATCTGTCGCATATGTTGTCAGCCAGCTACAGAATTACAGCCTCTTGAAAACAGATAAAGATGCTGTAGGAGATGCCTTTGAGGTTTTTATTGGTCCCGCCTTGCGAGGAGAAAAAGGGCAATTTTTCACTCCAAGAAATATTGTTCGTCTTTGTGTTGAAATGCTTGATCCAAAGCCCAATGAAAAGGTGGTTGATCCTGCCTGTGGCTCAGGTGGGTTTTTAACTGTTGCATTAGAGCATGTTTGGAAAAAGATAGAAGAAAAATATAAACATCTTCCAGAAGGAAAGATTGGAAGTTTGAAGACGGAGACTGCCTCAAGGAATTTTTATGGAATAGATAAAGAATTTGATCTTGCCAAGGTGAGTAAAGCCTATATGGCTATTGTTGGTGATGGCAGAGGTGGCATATTCTGTGCCGATAGCTTAGTGGATCCCGAAGAATGGACACCAATCCAGCAAGAAAAAATTAAACTTGGCTCTTTTGATGTTCTCTTAACTAATCCCCCCTTCGGTTCAAAAATACCCATCACCAGTAAATCGCTTCTTGAAAAATACGAACTTGGTTTTAAATGGAAGATGGACAAAAAAACTGGTAAATGGGAAAGGACTGATAAGGTTCTGGATAAGCAGGTGCCACAGATACTTTTTATTGAGCGATGCTTACAACTACTAAAACCAGGTGGACGGATGGCTATTGTATTGCCAGAAACATATCTCCATGCCAAAAACTCTGAGCATATATTACAATTCTTACAACAACACAAAATACTTCACATAGCTGATCTCTCCCATGATACCTTTAGGCCTCATAATAACGCTAAGACGGTTATTGTAGTTTTAGAAAAAAGCGAATCTAAAAGCAATTGCAAAATTCTTCTTTCAGTTGCAAAAACTGTTGGGCACGATCATACTGGCAGGACACTTTATAAAATCAACCCCACAACAAATGAAAGAACGAATGAAATTGATGATGAGATACCTTATATAATAGAAAAACTAACAGAATATAGAAATTCCAAGAAACTTATTCCTGCCCATTTGTTATTTCCTATGCAATACAGCGATATAAATCCGAGAGTTTTAGTTCCACGGTATTATTGGCGAGATTATGTAAAGGATATTGAACGATATGCAAAAGAGAAAAATTGTGAATTGATCCCTTTGGGACAATTATGTAACAGGGGAGTTCTAAAAGTTTATGAAGGACATGGCTCACCAGACGCAGTTTTTAAGGGAACGGGAACAATACCTTATATAAGAGTAGCCGATATTATTAGTTTAGAAGTTTACAAGAATCCTACTGCCTTAATACCTGAGGACATATATTTAAAAAAGAAGGGGCGGGGTATAGACTTAGAGATAGGCGATTTGCTTTTTGTTAGGCGAGGAAGTTATAGAATCGGAAGTGTTGCGCTTGTTTCGCCATTCGATAAGAAGGTGTTATTAACAAAGGAAATTTTGATATTTCGCGTGGTGAACAAAGGAAATGACCTTGATATAACCCCTTACTATCTCATCTATCTATTAACCAACCCAATAGTACAAAGGCAAATAGATGACAAAGTTCTTATTGAAACGACACTCCCTAATATATCGGACAGGTGGAAGGAATTACTTTTACCCATCCACAAAGACAAAAAAATGAGATCAGACATCAGCAAAAAAGTTCAGAATGCTTTTGAGTTAAAATGGAAAGCAACAGAAGAGATAATGCGACTACAAGAAGGAGCTATTTAGAAACCACCCCTGGCTAGCAATTTTGATAGAGGTAAATTAGTAATGAAATTAAAGTCAGCTCTTAATACAAAAAGAAGACACGGCATAGCGTATAACACAGCATAAAAGGTTCGTGCCTTACGGCACTCACCCAAATTTTTGCTCCGCAAAAACTTCTTTTATGCTGGAAACGTTAGATGCAATTGAACGCTGAAAATGGTAAAATGAGATTATGAAGAAAACGAGCATATACGTAGACACATCTGTAATCGGAGGCTGTTGTGACCCTGAATTTCAAGAATGGTCTAACGGACTCTTAAAAGATTTCCAATCAGGTGTCTTTACTCTGTTACTTTCTGAACTTACCGATGCTGAGATTCAGGATGCACCGGATGAGGTTAAAAAAATCTATGCAAAGTTCAGGAAATGTACAAACAAGATCATTGAACTCACATCTGAAGCAATTGAATTATCAGATGCATACCTTAGGCATCGCATTTTAGCTCATAAATTCCGCAACGATGCACGTCATATTGCTATTGCGGCAGTAGCAGGAGCTGATTTACTGGTCAGTTGGAACTTCAAACATATCGTCAGATTCGATAAAATCCAGAAATTCAATGCTGTCAATATTGAGATTGGATATAAGCCAATCTCAATTTATTCTCCAAGGGAGGTGACGACTTATGGTCGTAAAATCAGTTGAAATGGTCCGAAAGATTAGGGACAAACATTATGAAGATACTAAAGATCTGTCAGTTACAGAGCAGATTCGGTTTATAAAGGAGAAATCAAAGAAGCTACAGGAACAGCTTAAAAGGCGTAAGCGTTCAACTACAGATAACACAGCACAAACGGCTAAAGCCAAAATCCTTTAAAAGACTTCGTTTGTGCTTGAACGTTAGGCGACATTCTGCGAATGTCGCATTGTAAATTGAAGATTGGAAATTGTAAAATGAATGATTAAGCAAGTCAAATAAAGGAAAAAGAAAATGAACAATTTAAAATTTAATATTTACAATTTTCATTTTACAATTTTGTATTCACGAAGTTCCAGAACGTCGCCTAACAAAGTATTCACGCTACGCTTGCCCTTCGGGAAATCGCCTTCGGCGACTTCGTGAATACAAACCGTTATCTGCTCATTGCGAGCGGGGGAATGAGACCATAAATGATGACAGGAGTTAAATTGAAAAGGGGCAAAAAGTTGCAGTGCAATTTGACCTAAAAAAACCAGGGAATCTTTGGTAAGATTTTATGATAATTTAGTTGCAAAGCAGAGGGTTAAAGAACTTGAGGAATCACTTTTGCAACAGCAGCTAACATGGCGCAAAAGACTAGAGTTAACCCTCCTCTAGTTTCTTTTAGCTCAAAACCGTTATCTGAAATGGGGGATGGTTAAAAAGGCAAAGGATGGTAATGTTCGATAAAATCTTAAAAGTAATGAGAGATAAAATTCACAGACGTCAATATGTAATGACAATTCATGCAGAAGAAGAAATGGTCAACGATTGCTTGAACATATATGATGTAGAGCGTTGTATTCTGACAGGTAAAATTACAGCACGTCAAAAAGACAAGGTAACTACAGAATGGAAATATCGGATTAATGGAAAAACCATTGCCGGTAGTAAGTTGAGGTTGTTGCAACAATAAGTACAACAGGCAAGTTGGTTATCATTACTGTGTATGCGTTATAATGTATATATGGCTATGAGAGGAAAAAAACAGATGATATGTGAAATTTGTGGAAAAGAGGGTGTGCGTATCCGCAGGGTTACCAGGACATATGGAAAGGGCAAAAACATTTTAGTAATAGAAAATGTTCCTGTGGTGACCTGTCCTCACTGTGGAGAGAGTTACCTTGAAGCAGAAACACTTCATGAAATTGAACGTATTAAACTTCACAAAAAAGGGTTTGCTACTAAACGCTCCGTTTCGGTTGCCGTTTTTACATAATTAGACAACATTCTGCGAGTGCCGCATTGTAAACCGCAGAATGAAATAAGTAATTAGGAGCATTTATGATTCAAGAAATTGGTTTCTATGCTTTTTTGCACACATCTTCATTGAGCAATGAGATTGGAATACTTCCTTTATTCGATCTCCAGCATCGACTTGGATACTTGTACCATCTTACCATTGACCCCAATCTAAAAAATCATATTCAAGAATTAATTGATTATTTAAGTAAAAAGAGGCTAGGAGGAATTATTGATGAACGATACGACTATGGCAGTTCTAACTGAGATGGGCACTAATTTAACAACTTTAGCCGTAAAAGGCACGGTATCTGCAGTCAGCACAAAAATTAAAGCACTTAAACTGGAAAAAGATACGGAAATTATGGGTCATTCGTAAATAAGTTGGATAAAAACTTGTAAAGCATTGTAAATAAAGGAATAAATAGAAACATCGACTACCAAGTAATCTGGTATAGTTAAATTGAGAAAAATAACAAACCAGGAGGCAGTCGATGTTATGCAAATATACTATCAGCAAATTGTTAAATATTCCAGAATATAAAGTAGAAAAAATTGTTTCAATAACAGATAAAGAAATACATATTAAATTAGCGCCATATAAAAATAATAACGCAGTATGCAGTGAATGCGGAAAAATTCATACAAAAGGTTATCACAGTACTGATATAACAATAGCTGAAGATCTAAGAATGGGAGAACGTCGAATATTTTTACATATTCCTAAAAGAAAATATAAGTGTGCTGAGAGTGCAAAAATAAAAACTGAAGCAATTAGTTGGATAGGAAAATGGGAACGAGTAACAAAGAGATTTGCGCACGAAGTCAACAGGCTGACAGCAATAACGACAAATAAAGAAGCCGGCTGGTATTTAGGGCTGGATGATGAAAAGATATATCGTATAGATAAAATGATTCTGGATGAATTATCAAAAGTAAAACTTGAGCCAACACCCGGATCAGTAAATATAAGCGTAGACGAGGTCAGTTACAGGAAATATCACAGATATCTTACTAATGTGATTGATGCAGATGAAAAAATTATCACGTGGAACGCAAAAGGAAGAAAAGCCGAAGCGCTTGATAAATATTATGAATCTTTAGGCAGAAACAAATGTTCTAATTTAGAATCAGTGGCGCTTGATGGAGCCAGAACGTACATAAGTTCAACAAAAAAATATGCAGTTAAAGCTCTTATAGTATTGGATAGATTTCATGCTGTACAAAAAATTAATAGAGCATTAGATCAAGTAAGAAAAGATGAATTAAAAAAAGCGAGAAATATTAAGGATGCAGAATTTGTTGAATTAGCTGGCTGCAAACAGAGATTTGTATTATTAAAAAAAAGAAGCAATTTAACAGAAAGACAGGCTGTAACATTAAAAAGATTATGTGAAGTAAATGAACCAATATATCAGGCAATGCTGTTAAAAGAAAGCTTTCTGCAAATTTATGAAAGTGCAGATATCAAACAGGCGGAAATACAAATAAAAAGCTGGGTAAAACAGGCAGAAGAAAGTTCACTGAAGATATTTCAAGAATTAGCTGAAAGTGTAAAAGATAAAACTGAGTATATATTAAATTGGTTTAAAAAGAGAATTCAGAAGGATTTAACAACAAAATTAAACGACTGAAACGAATGGCTTATGGTTATAAAGATATTGATTATTTCAGACTAAAAATACATCAACATTGCGGGCTTTTAAATCCGAGAAGATTCCAACTTTTTTAAGAAAGAACCGAAATTATCAAGAATAAATATGACGAAATTATTAATGAACTACTTTCAGAACGAGAAGAAGCAATTAGAATTGCTCAAGTGTATAAAAGCGAATTAGACCGGTACGAGATTAGTGATGAAGATATTACACATCTACACGATACAGTTGGGAAAGTTCTAGAAATATTTAAAACAATGAGTTCTACGACTCCGATGGAAACAAGAACCTATGAACAAATCAAGGAACTTATTGGCGTAGATACTTTGAAAACATTGCAACTACTTGGTTTTAATTTTAAGACGGCTATCGGAGAGCCATTGACTCAACTTTGTGCAAATGCAATTTTTTCAAAATTTAAAAATCCTCAAAATATAGTTAGAAAAAACAAAAAATGATAAGCATTATTCAGTTACCGTTAAGAGCACTTATAGGGATTTGAGGGGTCACGTCCTGTCGACCTCTGAATATGGGAGCGACCAACTTCACTTAACAGCAGCATTCACGGCTCCGGCTAACGCCTCCGACCTAACTTGCCTATCGGAGAGTTAAGACAGAATTTAAGCTAATGTGTATCGGGTACAATTTAAGAAAGGTTTGGAGTAATTTGAAGGAAATTATCGATCAGCCTGTGTACGTGTAAATCTGATCCTTTGATTTTGATTTTTGAAAGAGAGGTAACATTATGCGCGTTGCGATGTATTATAGTAACAATGATGTGCGATTAGAAGAAACTCCTGTGCCGCAAATTGGTCCCGGGGAAATACTGATGCGTGTAAAAGCTAGTGGTATTTGCGGGACTGATGTAGTCGAGTGGTATCGAGCCGGCAGAACACCGTTGGTATTAGGGCATGAAGTTGCGGGTGAAATTGTAAGTGTGGGAGAGGGTATAGAGAATTATAAAGAAGGGGATAGAGTTTCTGTTTCTCATCATGTTCCTTGCAATACCTGCCATTACTGTTTGAGTGATCATCATACTGTTTGTGAAACATTGCGTAAAACCAGTTTTGACCCGGGCGGATTTGCTGAATATATTAGAATCCCTGCCATAAATGTTGACCGCGGTATTTATTTATTACCGGACGAAGTTTCGTTTGAAGAAGCAACCTTTATTGAACCGCTGGCTTGTGTTTTTCGTGGACAAAAGATGGCGTGTTTTAAACCCGGTCAATCTGTTCTTGTGATTGGCAGTGGTATTTCAGGATTGCTTCACATACAACTGGCTCGCGCGCTCGGAGCAAGTCGAATAATAGCAACAGACATTGTTGACTATCGCCTTAAAACAGCTCAAAAATTTGGCGCTGATGTAGTAATTCATGCTAAAGAAGATATACCAGATGCTCTTCGCAAAATAAATGATGGCTTATTGGCTGATCTGGTAATATTATGCACTGGTGCGGCTCCAGCTATTACGCAAGCATTAGAATCAGTAGAACGAGGGGGCACTATACTTTTCTTTGCGCCAACCAATCAAGGTGTAACTATTCCGATTTCAATAAACAATCTTTTCTGGCGTAACGAAATAACTCTTACCACTTCTTATGCCGGTGACCGCACGGATCATATAGCAGCTTTAAAACTAATTCGCGCCAAAAGAATAAATGTGCTTGATATGATTACTCATAGACTAAGCTTAGAAGAAGCAAGCATTGGTTTCAAACTTGTTGCTGAAGCAAAGGAATCTATTAAGGTGATTGTTGAGCCCTGATTAACGTAAGAGGTGAAGAGTGAAATTTGAGCTTTGATATTTGAATTAATTGCCATAACAAACTTAGTGGTATAATGTATAAAAATGGTTCTTTCTCAAAGTAAGTGAGTAAATAAATATTCCCCTCTAAAAAGAGGGGTGCAGGGGTGTGTAGGAAAGAAAAGAACAGAAATTAAATGAATTAGGAATAACAGTTTTAAGATATAAGGATGCTGACGTAATGAATAATATTGAAGGAGTATTAGAAGATATTAAAGGTTATATTGAAAAGATTGAAAATAAACACACCCCTTAATCCCCTCTTTTTAGAGGGGAAACCACTTGAAATGAGAAAGAATCAAGAAAATAATCAAAACAACAGAAAGGATGATTGTAAATGGATTGGGAAATGAAAAATCGTCTCGCGAGAATAATCAAACCTGAAACTGGCAGAACTGTTATGCTGGCG
>JACQXZ010000017.1:15025-26584 GCA_016208465.1 Actinomycetota bacterium | reverse complement strand
AAGAGGCAAAAAGAGAAGAAGGAGAAGTCTTTAGTCCCAAGACTAAGTCCTATATGATTTATGGGACTACCCAGAAAAGAATCATACTAAAGACTGAGAAAAAATCATCCTATAAAATCATCCTTTAGACTGATTTAAGATTTTTTGATTAATTCTATAATTAATTAAATAATGCAGGATATCTAATTTTTAAGGGGGCTAAGAGGGATGAAGAAAAGGATATTAATAGTTTTGTTTGTTACTATAGTTGTTTTATTCTCAAACAATATACTTTCCTGGGCGCAGCTAAATGTAGTAAATGATGAAGAAAAGCAGCTGACAATCGATCCATCTGGGGACGGAACTCCTAAATGGAATTCTGATGGAACTAAGATTGTTTTTAGATCGGGTAGGTCTGGTAATACTGATATCTGGGTAATGAATGCTGATGGATCAAATCAAACCCAGCTCACAACCGCCTTGGGCCATGATGCTCACCCTGACTGGAGTCCTGATGGGAGCAAAATAGTATTTCATTCAAACCGAACAGGCAATAATGATATTTGGATAATGAATACAGATGGAACTAATCAGATGCAATTAACCAGTGATTCTGCAGGCGATGCTCACCCGAATTATAATGCAGATGGAACTAAAATAGCATTTCAGTCTAACCGAGCCGGAAGTCAGGATATCTGGGTTATGAATTCAGATGGAACAAATCTAGTTCAGTTAACGACTGGTTTAGCGCAAGAGACACATCTCTCATGGAGTCCAGATGGAACTAAAATAGCCTACGACTCCAACATAAGCGGCAATTGGGATATCTGGGTTATGAATGCTGATGGTTCGGATAAAACTCAGCTTACTACTAATTTAGCGAATGATAAGAATCCTGATTGGAGTTCAGATGGATTCCAGATTGTTTTTGATTCCAACAGGTCTGGTAATCAAGATATTTGGACAATGATACTTTCAATCAACGCTCCCGGGAAAATAGTTGGTTGGGGTGGATATAATTATACCAGTTTCTTTAACTTCAATATTTTTTCTAATGGACTCTATCCAATCGGAGCTTTCTATTATTCAGATCGCGCAAGAGATATTAATCTCTGGAGCAATCAGATTACAGGATTGATGATTTCTTCTGATAAAAAGAAAGCAGCTTTTAAGGGTAATGTAAAAATTGGCGGAGTAGCCGGATATAAATTTGTAGTTTATGTAAACGACAACGGAAACCCCGGAACAAATGATAAGTTCAGAATGAAAATTTATGATCCAGCCAATGTACTCGTTTACATATCCAAAGGAACTTTATTTACCGGCAATATTCAGATTTATCCTTAAATAAATACGTGAAACGTAAAAACGTAAGACGAATCCCTCTCAAGCATTCCCCTTTTTTAAAGGGGGATAGAGGGGGATTTTTTTATAACTCTATTAGTCCTAGGTAAAATCCTATATTATTCATAAGGTGACCTAATACTTTAGACTGATACAAAATCATACTTTAGATTGATATTATTCTAAGACTAGGTCTGTTAAGCTAAGAATAAATTGACAACTTATTTTAAAATCTGTAGAGGAATGTATTTGATAATGAAAATCAAAAAGCATAAAAAGTTTTTAGCTGCTATTGTTGCAATTCTATTGTTTAGCTTTGCGCCGTCTTCCCTCGGAGAAACTCCGAAAGAATCCCAAGTTTTTATCAGTAGAGATAACCAGCAGAGAAAAATTGGTGTGGATCCTCTTAGGGAAAGAAGAAAAGAATCTTCACCTATTAAGAATTATTATCCCGAAGAAATAATAGTTAAGTTTAAAACCGGAGTAAGCGAAGATCGAAAGAATAAAATAAAAACTCTAACAGATGTTGCAAACGATGAAAGAAAAATTGGTCCTAAAGGCGAAAAAAATATTCATCTCTTTAAACTTAAATCTGGCGCTTCTGTTGAAGAGGCTATTGATAGATTTAAATCTCAAGACGAAGTTATTTATGCTGAACCCAATTATCTAAGAAAAACTTTTTTTACTCCATCTGATTCTGATTTTTCCAATCAGTGGGGGCTTCACAACACTGGGCAGACCATCAAAGGAACAAGTGGAACTCCTGACGCTGATATTGATGCTCCTGAAGGCTGGGATACTGAAAAGGGACAAAGTAATCCAGTTACAGTGACCGTTATCGATAGCGGAATAGATTTTGCGCATCCGGAGCTGGATTCAAAAATATGGCAAAATTCTAATGAAATTAGCGGCAACAACATTGATGATGACCTAAATGGTTATATCGATGATATTAACGGTTACAACTGGTCTGGTATTTCTCAGACAGAATATACAGGAAGCTGGAAGTTTGGCTATAACTCAACTAGTCAAATTTTCGCTCAATCCATAAAAGGTACCGGACAAAGATTTAGTCATATTGGTATTTTGTTACAGAAAACCGGTAATCCGTCCGCGGGCATTACTGTTTCAGTAAGATCTGATCTTAATGGTTTAAATCTGGCCTCCTTTACTATTTCTTCTTCAGAAGTGGGTCTTCTCGGAGAATCTGAGATTTATAAGCCGTTATCATCCGCAATTACTTTAACAAGCGGGACAACTTATTATCTTGTTTTTAAAACCGCCAACAATAATTCAAGTAATTATTACCGCCTTTTTGATAACTGGGGCGATGTTATCCCTGATATTTATCGTGATGGGCAGGAGTATCGATATAGTGGTGGTTCTCCGTTGTGGACAGGGTATCCAAACGATGATTTTTATTTTCGGACTAATCCCAATTCATATTCTCGTGACGACAATGGTCACGGGACCCATGTAAGCGGTATTATTGGCGCTGAAAGTGATAATGGACAGGGGATAGCAGGAATTTCTTACGGGGCTAAGATTATGCCTCTTAAAGCTGGAAACTCTTCAGGAATTTTATTCTCTGAAGACATAATAGATGCTATTTATTATGCCGCTGATAATGGGGCGAAAGTAATTAATATGAGTTTCGGCGGTTATTACAGCTCGACGCTGGAACAAGAAGCTATAGATTATGCCCGCGGGAAGGGTGTGGTAATTTTTGCCGCGGCGGGCAATGACGGCAATACTACTATGAATTATCCAGCCGGCTATACTAATGTTATTGGAGTAGGAGCCACAACCAATCAGGACCAACGAGCTTCATTTTCCAACTACAACAGCAGTGTCGATCTTACTGCTCCGGGTAAATATATCTATTCCACTATGCCGACCTATTCTGTATCTATGAATAGTTTGGGGTATAGTCAGAATTATGATTATGTCAGCGGAACATCTATGGCTTCTCCTCATACCGCCGGTTTGGCTGCCTTGATTATTTCCCAGAACCCTGCTTTAACTCCACTGGAGATTGAACAGGCAATGCAAAATAATGCTGATGATTTAGGGGTTGTAGGGAGAGATGATTACTTTGGTTATGGGCGTATCAACGCGTATGAATCTCTTAAATCTTTACTTACTGTTTCTGGTCTTTCTTATTCTCCTCATCCATATAATCCAACCGCGGGGCTTGCATCTATTTCATATACACTTTCTAAATCAGCAAATATCTGGCTGATAATTCTCGATCTTTACGGTAATTTAGTAAGAGTAGCCGGTCCTTTTTCTGGTAATTCCGGAGTGAATAATGTTTCATGGGACGGAAGAGACAATGCTGGCAATCTTGCAGCACAGAGTTGGTATTACTATGTTATTTATGCTGATGATGGAATTAGTACGAATTATCAGGCAGATATTATGTGGGTAAACTATGGTTCTTCCTTAACTATCGCTAATCCAAGCGTTTCACCCAATCCATTTAGTCCATCAACAGGAGAGACGGTAACTATTTCAGCTAATTTTTCGAGAAACGCTTTTGCTTCAGTGGCTATCTTTGATTTAAATGAAAATTTAATTATAAATCTTCCTCTCGAATTTAGAGTTCAGGGAATAAATGAATGGGTTTGGAATGGAAGAGACGGCTCTAATAGTCTGGTCTCACCCGGCACATACCTTTATTTTATTTATGGGGTGGATTCAGGGAATAACTTTGTTTATGAAATAGGCCCGGTGGTAGTTGATTAAATTTTAGTTAGTCCTAGGTAGTTAGTCCTAGGACAAAGTCTTGTATGATTTTAAATTTTCTAATACTTTAGACTGATACAAAAATCATACTTTAGACTGATTTAAAGTTTTTGGATTAATCTGTAGAATTAAAATAGTTAATTATAAATAATCCAGTATCATTGCAGTATTATCAAAGCGAGATGTTGAATTTTTATTAAAAAGAAACTAAACAAATGTAATTTATGAACGGCACTATTAAATATTTCGGGAGGTGAAACTTAGAAAAGGATGTTTATTTAAAAAAGATTGAAAAGGAGAGGAGTATTTAATATGCGTAAATTAAAAGTCTTGCTTTTTTTATTTACAGTTTTGTTGGCGCTAAGTTTAGGTATCTCATCTGCTTTTGCTTTGAATCCGGTTCATCAGGCAACTCAGAATGGCCTAACCTATATGGAAAACCATGCGGTTCCGTGGGGATCAAACGGCTGCTACGGATGTCATGTTGTGGGCGCCGCAATAAAGGCGTTGTCTGTTGGGGTTGAAAAAGGGTATACTTTAAATGCAAGCTCTCTTCCGTCATTAATTAATAATATAAAAACTCATACAACACCTTCGGGAGAGGTCGACTGGGGGACTGCAGGCACCGCATGGGCGTCCTTTGGAATGAGTTACTACCAGAAATATGCCGCAGGAAAGCTCAATGGTATTGGTGGAAACTATGCTGACGAATCAGCCTTTTTGTCTAAGATAGCCGGATGGTTAGCTGCTCAACAGCAACCAAATGGAAGCATTGCTAATAGTTGGAATGAGCCGCCAACTCAGCAGGGCGATCTTCAATCAACCGCTTATGCCGCAATGGGTTGGGCGCAAGCAGGTGGATTTGGTCCTAATCTTGCGCTTGCGGATGGATTTTTAGCTTCAAACGCTGGCACGGGAATTCCAAAACTTGTTCAGGATGAAGCTTCAAGAATTCTTGGTCTTCGGGCAACAGGCAGACCGGTTACCAATTCGGTAATTCAAGCTTCGGTTGCAAAATTAAAAGCATGGCAGCATCCGGATGGCGGATGGGGTGAAAAAGACGGTTTAGGATCAAACGCTTTTGCAACAGGTCAGGCGCTTGTTGGTCTCAAGATGGGAGGAGAAACATTCTTTACCGGCGATGGCAGTCCAATGGATCGCGGAATTAACTGGTTGCTGGCGAATCAAATAACCAATCCGGCAGATCCTAATTTTGGCGCTTGGCCAACTGGCCCGACTCAATCAACTCGTTCCGGCGGCGCTCTTTTTGGTTATACAATGTGGCCGGTTAATGCTTTAGAAGAAAACATTCCTCCAATTCCATCAACCATAATTCTTACTCCAAAAACAGCTACCAATCCACTTTGGTCAACGCATACTTTAGAAGCACTGGTTAAAGATCAAAATGGAAATCCAATGAAAGATGTAACAGTAACATTTACGGTAACAGGAAGTAATCCACAAACAGGAACCGCGGTTACTAATAGTTCGGGAATTGCAACATGGAGTTATACAGGAGAAAGTTTAGGAACAGATACAATTGTTGCATCAGCAGATCCCGCGATATCTAATTCTGTTACCAAAGAATGGATATTAGTTAATACTCCCGGAAGAATAGTAGCTTGGGGCGGATACAATAATACCAGTTTCTTTAACTTTAACATTCTTTCTAACGGTAAATATCCAGTCGGCACTTTCTATTATTCAGACCGTAAAATAAATCTCAATCTCTGGAGCAACCAGATTACAGGTTTGATGATTTCTTCTGACAAAAAGAAAGCAGTATTTACAGGCAAAGTAAAAATTGGCGGAGTGGATGGGTATAGATTTGAAGTTTATGTAAACGACAATGGAAATCCCGGAACAAACGACAAGTTCAGAATAAAAATCTATGATCCATCTAACGCGCTTGTTTATACATCCAACGGAACTTTGTTTACCGGTAATATTCAGATTTATCCTTAGAATAACGTAAGACGTGATACGTAAAACGTAAGACGAATCCCTCTCAAGCATCCCCCTTTTTTAAAGGGGGATAGAGGGGGATTATTTCTTTTTGCAAAGGATCAAGGGGGCTATTTTGCAATACACTTAGCAATTAAGCTACTCTGAAAAGTCTGAAAAGAAATCATTTTTGGCAAGTTTATTTCTAATTTCTTCAAATTTCTTTTAACCCATCAAGACCTTGCTTAGTCCCAGGACTACCCAGAAAAGAATCATACTAAAGACTGAGAAAAAATCATCCTATAAAATCATCCTTTAGACTGATTTAAAGTTTTTGATTAGGTTTTATAATTTAATAACTCAAAACGTTAGCAAACGTTAGCAAGTATATTTTGGGGAGTTTGGGACGGAGGACAACTAAAATATTTAAAATTGAAAATATTTTTAAAAAGGAGGAGAGTGGTTTATTTGACAAAGTGTTGTAGAAAGCAATTGAATGAACTGCCTCGTAGCAAGCTGCGAGGTATCGGGTATCCAGAATACAGAATTCAGAAGCCAGAAGAAATACAAATAGAAATATAGTAGCTGGTATTTTTCTGAATTCTGACTACTGAATTCCAACAACAAGAAACATAAAACAATTCTTACGCGGCAAGCCGCGGGGAATTGAACCCATGAAGAGATTAAAAAGGAAAGGTGGGTACAATGAAAGAAAATAAATGGAGAATAATTAAAACAATGCAGCTTCTTTTTTTGATCTGTGTATTTGTTTTACTTAGCACCCAAGCAGCAGTTGCAGATACTCATTCTAATCAATCATTAAATGTGGTTATTATTGGTGGATCAACACTTGATGTAACCGATGGGTGGAATTGGACGGCAGCTAATGTTATGGGTTCGACAGGGGGAGGCTACTTGCCGGTTACTGGGCCGGTAGGTGAATTAGGTGATTTTAACTTTACCCCCATGGAGTCATCAGACGTAAGCGCTGCTAATCTTGCAGTTTTTGATACTGCAGTTTTAAATGTGTCTAGTGCGGGCATGGCGGGTACCACCAGCACCCTTACTGTGTCTCAAAAAACCGATCTTGTAGCATTTGTTGGAGCCGGAAAGAAATTGATTATCTATGACAGCGAGTCTCCCCCGGTTGACTATAATTGGCTACCCTATCCCTTTACAACGTCTAACCCGGGCGCGATGGGTGCACAGGGAACACTGACAATCGTCGAAGAAAATACGCTTTCGTCCAACAACCCAGCAGATCCACATTTTGTGAATGCAGTTGATCTTAGTAATAATACTGACGCTGTGGGCGACATGAACGTTATGACTACTTACGATCCTAACTGGTTTTTGGATATGACTGGCACTAACTATCTTGGAGTAACTGGACCAGTGCATACCTATGCAGAATATTCTACTGGTGGCCCCAACAAAGGACTTATGATATACAATGGATTAGATCAAGACTATCAATGGTTTTCTAATGCGAATTTGCGAAAGATCTGGGTACAGGAGCTTCAGCAACCATTCAATCCATCGAATTTACCTGGCAGTACTCCTGTAGTGGATGTCATAACCAACACTCCCGGAAGAATAGTCGGCTGGGGCGGATACAACAACACCAGCTTCTTTAACTTTAACATTCTTTCTAACGGTAAATATCCGGTTGGAACTTTCTATTACTCAGATCGTGCAAAAGGTCTCAATGTTTGGAGCAATGTGATTACACACTTAATGGTTTCTCCTGACAAAAAGAAAGCAGCTTTTAAGGGTAATGTAAAAATTGGAGGTGTCGCCGGATACAAGTTTGTAGTTTATGTGGATGATAACGGAAATCCGGGAATAAACGATAAGTTTAGAATAAATATTTATGATCCATCTAACGCGCTTTTTTATTCAAGCAATGGAACTTTATTTACCGGCAACATTCAGATTTATCCTTAGAATGGCGTAAGATGTAAAACGTAAGACGAATATAATCCCCCTTGGTTCTTTCTTGTAAAGGATCGAGGGGGATTTTTGCAATATGTTTAACGGTTAAGCTACTCTGAAAAGTTTTCCTACTTCCGTAAATCCTGCTAAGTTATTTTTGGCGAGCTTATTTCTGATTTCTTCAAATTTTTTTATAGTTTTTTGACTATAAAGCCGTTCGCCACAATGAAGGCAAACTTCTGCATACACCTTGATTACTGCTGTGTTTGTTCCTCCCAAAAGAATTTTTTCTACTTTTTTTCTAGTTAGCTCATCACCACAGAGGGGGCATTTATCAAACAGTTTCATTTCTTCTCCTTTTCCAATTAATCCATTGTTTTGGATTTGGTCTGTATACAGTAATAAGAATGGTCGCCTTGGTTTTTGAATTATAAGCCCAGACGCTATGAATAGGTTCATTCTTATGATTCATTCCAAAAATCAGACAACTTGGATACGGCTTGTCTTTAAGGTATTTTTCAATAATTTCACCATTTAAAACAGAAAAAATTATTTCATCAAACCTTAATTTATCATTTTGACTTTCTTCATCAGCATGATCAGTAATTCGTATCCACTCAGCCTTAATTGCTTGTATTATATCTTCGATCAGCACCCTTTTCTCCATTTGTGTTTTATCTGCTTTATTTACTTAAATATATCAGATTTAATTCAAAATGATAACTTAATTTGCAAAACTTTTTGTTAAATGTTAGATTTTTAACAAATAAATTTAAGAGATGATTACTTTGAGAATCGATGTTTTTACAATTTTTCCTTCAATATTTGAAGCAGGATTTAGCGAAGGAATACTTAGAATTGCTCAGGAAAAAAATCTTATAAAAATAAATATCTACAACTTACGTGATTTTACTTTTGATAAACATCGGCAGGTAGATGATGTGCCTTATGGCGGCGGTTCTGGGATGGTGATGAAACCAGAGCCGTTTTTTGACGGGGTTGGCTCATTATGCGAAGGCAATCTGGAAGAGTTAAAGAAAAAAGCGCGAATTATTCTTTTAAGTCCGCAAGGAATTCCTTTAAACCAAAAAGTTGTTAAGGCGTTGTCAGAAGAAGACAATCTGATTTTACTTTGCGGCCGTTACGAAGGAGTGGATGAAAGAGTCAGAGAGTATCTTGTCACAGATGAAATATCTATTGGTGATTACATTCTAAGCGGTGGTGAATTTGCTGCAATGGTATTAATTGATAGTGTTGTCAGATTGATACCAGACGTTTTGGGAAATGAATATTCTAAAATAGAAGAGACATTTTCTAAAGGATTGTTGGAGTATCCTCACTACACAAGACCATCGGAATATAAAGGATGGAAGGTGCCTGAGGTTCTTCTGAGCGGAAATCATAAAGAAATAGAGAAATGGCGTGTTCAAAATTCACTTAAGAGAACATTGATCAAGCGTCCCGATTTGCTTAAAGACGCTGATTTAAGCGAGGAAGAAAAGGTTTTTATTGATAAAATTAAATTGGACGAGAAATAAATCTATGTTATAATACTTTTTGTGTCTTTAGTCTGGTTTAAACAGAGAAGGGAGGTAGTTTTTATGCGAAGAATTGAAATTTTTGAGCGTAGTCAGATACGCAAAAAACCATTAAAATTTTCTATCGGCGACACCGTGAAAATTTATGTGAAGGTTCAAGAGGGAGGCAGAGAGAGAACGCAGGTTTTTCAGGGAGTTGTTATAAAGAAGCAAGGTAGTGGTATTCGTGAAACCTTTACAGTAAGGAAAATTTCATTTGGCGTTGGAGTGGAAAGGACATTTCCTATCCATTCATCCAAAATAGAAAAAGTTGAAATTGTAACCCACGGTGATGTCAGGCGGGCAAAACTTTATTATTTGAGGGAGAAGGTTGGAAAGCGTGCCCGAGTAAAGGTAAAGAGAGTAGACAGGTCTAAACTGGAGGCAGAAGCGAAAGCGGAAGAAGAGGAGAGTCTCGCTGTTGAGGCAGAGGAATCAAAGATTGAGGAGCCAATCGAAGAAGCTGTGTCAGAAGAATCTGTCTCTGCGTCGGATGAAAGTTCGGAAAGCGCAGAGGAAAAGCAGGCGTGACTTTTAGTTTCGACTCATTCAGCTTAAGGAGCGTATTAATTATATATGAGTGAAGAAAAAGGCAATTCTTTCCTCAGTTTTCTTATTGAGTTACCTATACTGGTTATTACCGCAGTTATTTTAGCTTGGATTATTAAGATGTTTATTGTTCAGCCGTTCTTTATTCCGTCTGGTTCAATGGAACCAACTCTTTACGCGGGCGATCACATTCTGGTAAACAAGTTTATGTATTATTTTACTAAACCGAAAACCAAGGATGTCGTAGTTTTTGTATATCCAATTGATGATAAAAAAGATTTTATAAAAAGAGTGATTGGCGCAGGGGGAGACGAAGTATTAGTTGATGGCGGAAAAGTTTTTGTAAACGGCGAAGCGTTAGATGAGCCATACATACCAGAGAAAAAAGATGTCTCAAATTACGGACCAAAAGAGATACCCAAGGGAAAATTGTTTGTAATGGGAGACAACAGAACAAGCAGTTTTGACAGCAGGTTTTGGGGATTTGTTCCTGAAAATAAAATACTTGGAAAAGCTTTCTTTATATACTGGCCTATAAACAGGATTGGCTTTGTCAGATAGAATGAACTACCTCGCAGCAAGCTGCGAGGTATCGGGTATTCAGAATACAGAAGCCAGTAGCCAGAAGAAATACAAACAGAAATATAGCGGTTGGTGTCTTCTGACTTCTGACTACTGAATTCCAACAACAAGAAACATAAAACAATTCTTACGCGGCAAGCCGCGGGGAATTGAACCCAAGAAGAGATTTATAATCCTCGAGTCCTTAGTTTTTTAAAGGATGATTGTTAACTATAACGAAGTTTAAATTATGGATTTTAATAAACTTCGCTTAAATGAAATAAAAGAAATATTAGATTCGTCCTCTGAGGCAGATATAAATAAAATTTTAGATTGTCTAGCCAAAGATAACAGAAAATGGGTGAGAAATCTGGTTTCTGTTTATCAAAGAAAAATAGCAAAGAGCGCTTTCTTAAAAGATGAATTTTTAGAAAAAACTTCTTTTGAGGCAAGAGCGAAAAAACAAGGTTTTTCATTAATTGCCGGCGTTGATGAATCGGGAAGAGGCGCTCTTGCTGGTCCATTAATAGCCGCCGCGGTTATTTTGCCTGAAAATTTTTTTCTTCCCGGATTGAAAGACTGCAAAGAATTATCTTCATTAAAGCGAGAAGAATTTTATCCTGTAATTACTCGTTTATCAATTGACTGGGCAATTGCAATTGTCAAACCTTCCTTTATTGATAAAAATGGAATTCAGAGAGCAAACTTAGAAGCCCTTACAAAGGCAGTTAAAAAGCTTAATCCAGCCCCGGATTATGTTTTAAGTGACGCTTTTTCTCTTTCAGAAATAAAACAGCCGAATCTGGGCATAAAAAATGGAGACAAACTGAGTATTTCAATCGCAGCCGCGTCAATAATTTCAAAAGTTACCAGAGACAGAATTATGAGATCTTATCATAAAGAATATTCAGAATATGGTTTT
>JACQXZ010000017.1:0-15019 GCA_016208465.1 Actinomycetota bacterium | reverse complement strand
TCAGCATAAAGGATATGGAACATCAGAACATTTAATAAAGATTAAAGAAGTTGGACCTTCGAGAATTCATAGATTTTCGTATGCAGGGGTAAGCTGAGAATGTAAGACACAAGGTCACAAGGACACAAAGTCACAAGTGAAGAAATTCTTAACCTGTGACCTGTGACTTGCAACTTGTGACTTTTGGTTCCGACTTGTTCGGGTTAGGTGATGGGTAATGGCTGATAGGGCTAGAAAGATAGGCATTTTAATTTTAATTATTGTTTTAATGGCTGTTACAGGATGTCGTACTTCCAAGTTAATTAAGTCTGCAGTTTTTCAAGAGAAAAAAGCAGATGATTTGGCAAAAGACATTCAGGATTTTCATAAAGAGCAGGAGTATTTGATTGATGAAGTCACTAGAAAAATAAACGATGTTAAAGAACTCCATTTAAGCGACTATATGACTGCTGTAGATTATCTCGAGGAAGCATTGGAATTGTTAGAGTTAGCAGAAGCTCAGTATGCTAATATTTCTGAGGCAACTTCTAAGATGAGAAAACTAAAGCTATCAAAAGAATTTAAAGAATATGCTCGTTTAATTGATAAATACAATGAAGCACAAAAGAATGCAATCGCCGATTATATTGTTTTATATCAACGGTATCAAAAACAGTATTATCTTCAGTCATTGATTGCAAGCAGAATTGAAATGGCCAATGATGCGGTTACGAGGTTTGATGATGGAAGATATGACGAAGCAAAAAGTTTATTTATTCAGGCTAAGGATATTTTAATGCAGGCAGAAAATAATTTTGACAAACTGCCCGATTCAGTAAAGCTTAAAGAATTAAAATCTTATTTTATTAAAGCCCAAGAGGTAACAGATTTACAGATAGCAAGATGCGATGCTCTTATCGCGCAAGATATTAAACTTGACAAAACTATTTATGAAAAACAACGAAAAGCGCAGGAAGATTTATTAAGAATAAATTGGGAAAATGAATGGATTAAGTATAGAAATGATCAGCTTAATGATTTCATAGTGAAATCGAGCAGAGGCTTTACAATATCAGCAGAATATTGGGAGAGAGTAGAAAATTATTATAAAGACAGTATACAGTAGTCAGTAGATAGTAGACAGGGAAGACAGAAAAACCCCCTTAATACTCTGTCTACTGTATTCTGTATACTGTCTACTTCTCTAGTGAGATGTAAAAGGAAGTTGGAAAGATAAAAAATGGGAGACACGAAGAAAAGTAAAGGGTAATTATGTCACTTGGTTTGGATGGCGAAAAAATTGCGGCGTTATACTTAAGAAAGAAGAAATACAAGATTATAAATCAGAACTATCGTTGCAGGTTGGGAGAAATTGATATTGTTGCGTTTTTTAATAACACTGTAATTTTCTGTGAAGTTAAAACAAGGCGGAACAAAGAATTTGGCGAACCTTTTGAATCTGTAACAAAGACAAAACAAAACAGATTACGCCGGCTGGCAGAATATTACATTTTGAATAATAAAAATTTAAAAGATTCAAATTTTAGATTTGACGTAGTCTCTATCCTCGTGAACGAAAAAAACAAACCCTCTGAAATTTTTCACATAGAAAATGCATTTTGAGCAGGGAGGCTGTATTTTGCTGGCAAAAATAGAAAGCAGTTCAGTTGTTGGTACGGAGGCTTATCGTGTTGAAGTAGAAGCGGATGTATCAACAGGTTTGCCTGCTTTTAACATTGTTGGTTTGCCAGATACCGCTATTCAGGAAGCCAAAGAAAGAATCCGCGCTGGCATTACAAATTCTGAATATGAATTTCCCCTTAAACGCATAGTTATTAATCTTGCTCCAGCGGATATTAGAAAAGAAGGTCCTTCATTTGATTTACCTATGGCGGTTGGAATTCTAACTGCTACAGGACAAATATCAAGAGAAAAAATAAATGATTATTGTGTCGCAGGAGAACTTTCGCTTGATGGAAACGTTCGTCGGATAAACGGTGTCTTGCCAATCGCTTTTTTCGCGGCTAATTATTTGAAAAAAGGAGTTATTGTGCCTGAAGAAAATGCGGATGAGGCGGCTCTGATTAAAAATATAGAAGTAATTCCGGTGAAGAGACTGCGCGATTTGGGGGATTTTTTAAATGGAAAAATTAGTATCGAACCCGTTGAAGCAAATATAGAAGAACTGTTTTTCAGGGAAGATGAATATGATGTAGATTTTAGTGAGGTAAAAGGACAAGAACACGCAAAAAGAGCAATGGAAATTGCGGCAGCCGGTGGGCACAATGTTCTTATGATTGGACCGCCGGGATCAGGGAAGACAATGCTTGCCAGAAGACTGCCAACAATTTTACCTAAAATGGCAGTTGATGAGGCAATCGAGGTGACAAAACTTTATAGTGTTGCCGGAATGGTAACCGCCGGCAAATCTCTTGTAAAGACTCGTCCATTTAGATCGCCCCATCATACAATCAGCGATGTTGGGCTTATCGGTGGAGGCAGACTGCCTCGGCCGGGCGAAGTAAGTTTAAGTCATAATGGTGTTCTTTTTTTGGATGAATTTCCTGAATTTCGCAAAAATGCTCTGGAAGTTTTAAGACAGCCTCTTGAAGATGGCTGTGTAACAATCTCAAGAGCGCTTACTTCTCTTACTTATCCGGCTCAGTTTTCCTTAATTGCGTCGATGAATCCTTGTCCCTGCGGCTATCTGGGCGATCGGATAAAAGAATGTGTTTGCACGCCTTATCAAATCAGGCAATACAGAAGCAAAATATCGGGTCCGCTTCTCGATCGTCTGGATATTCATATCGAGGTGCCTCGTTTAACAAAAGATGAGTTAATAAGTTATCAGCCGAGAGAGTCATCGAAAACAGTCAAAGAGAGAGTTGAAAGGGCAAGAGAAAAACAGAAAAGACGTTTCGCAAAAACAAAAATATTTTCTAATTCTCAAATGAAACCAAGGCAAGTAAAGGAATTTTGCAAGTTATCTTTTGAGGCAAGAAATTTTTTGACTGCCGCGGTTGATAAATTGAATTTAAGCGCTCGTCTTTATGACAGGATCTTAAAAGTAAGCAGAACAATTGCAGATTTAGCAGAGAGAGAATTGATTGAGGTAGAAGATATTGCTGAAGCAGTTCAGTATCGAAGCATGGATGGACGGGAGATGTAAAAATGGCTAGGGGCAAGAGGCTATGGGCGATAGGGATTAAAATCAAAAATCAAAGATAAAAAATCAAAATGACAAATCAAAATTTAAAGATAGATTCAAATTAAACTGTGAGCTTTCAAGGAAAGGTTTCAGTTTTCACTTGCCACTCGGAGCTGGCAGTTCAAAGTTTGCCTTGGAATTTGTCGCTTAGGGTTTAGAATTTTTACATTTTTATATGTATTTTTAATTTTTTATATTTTATTTTTGATTTGGTTTCTATTTCTGAACATTGTTATTTACAATTTCTGATTTTTGATTTCAACTTGTTTAGGAAATATTATGGAGCATAAAAAATACTGGCTTGGACTAAAACTAATTTGTGGATATAGTAATGGGTTATTCAGGCTTATCTGTGAGTATTTTGGATCTCCCGAAGAGGTTTGGAAAGCGGATTTAGAAAAATTTAAGACAGATTTTGCAAAAATAAAAGGTTTTTCAGCCGATTTGGTTGAAAAATTAATTATAAAGAAAAAAGATATAAATCTTGAAGAAGAATTTGAAAAAGTTTTAAAACTTGGAATAGAATTAATAACCGTAGAAGACTCCAGTTATCCGCCGCTTTTATTAGAGATTTTTAACAGACCGCCTTTATTATTTATAAAAGGTGATTTGATTAAAAAACAAAATTTTTCTGTTGCAATTGTTGGGTCACGTCGTGCAAGCAGCTATGGTAAGTTAATCGCTGAAGAACTGGCGCGAGGTTTATCCCAAAAAGGAATAACTGTTATTAGTGGTCTTGCGAGAGGTATAGATAGCGCGGCTCACAAAGGAGCGCTTGAGAACAAAGGCGGGACAGTTGCGGTTACAGGATGCGGTCTGGATATAATTTATCCTCCTGAAAATAAAAAATTATTTAGTGAAATATGCGAAAAAGGAAGCGTTGTATCAGAATTTCCATTAGGAACAACTCCTGTTTCTTACAATTTTCCTTTGCGAAACAGGATAATCAGCGGACTTACAAGAGGCGTAGTTATTGTTGAGGCTTCCGAAAAAAGCGGAGCTTTGATTACAGCGGATTTTGCGCTAGAACAGGGAAGAGAAGTTTTTGCGGTTCCGGGCGCTATAAGAAGTTCTCAGAGCAAAGGAACTAATAAATTAATAAAAACAGGCGCTTGTCTGGTTGAGAACGCGAATGATATTTTAGAAGAATTTGGTTTTACGATAGAAAAATCAGATGAGAAACATAGAGAAGAAAATGATTTTTCGAAGGAAGAACAAACAATTTTGGAGATTTTGGAAAACGAACCAAAACAAATTGATGTAATTGTCGGGGAAACTCAGTTTAGCGCATCTAAAGTTGCGTCAATGTTGACCCTGTTGGAAATTAAAGGTTTTTTAAAGCAGGATGCAGGCAAAAATTATATAAGGATGAAATATTAAATTGAACGATTATCTTGAATTTTTTCTTGAATCTCTTTCTGTAGAGAAAAATTTTTCAAAATGTACAATAAAAGCATACAGATGTGATGTAAAACAGTTTTTAGCTTATCTAAAGAGAGCTAAGCTAGATTTAAATAATTTAGACCATGTTTTTCTTCGCCGCTATTTGGCTTACCTTCAGACTTTAAAATATAATCGGACAAGCATTGCCAGAAAACTTGCTTCATTGCGTTCATT
This sequence comes from Actinomycetota bacterium, assembly GCA_016208465.1. Taxonomy (GTDB): domain Bacteria; phylum Actinomycetota; class Aquicultoria; order JACQXZ01; family JACQXZ01; genus JACQXZ01. Next base: position 10,215 of record JACQXZ010000017.1, on the reverse strand, counting down.
TTTTAAATTTCTACAGCGGGAAAACAAACTTGAAGTTAACCCGGCTGTTTTACTTTCATCTCCAAAACTAGAAAAAAGACTTCCCAATGTACTTCAGTTAAACGCGATTAACGCTCTTTTGTCTTCCCCTGATCTATCCAGCGCTTTGGGCCAAAGAGATAAAGCAATTTTTGAAATGTTTTATGGTTCAGGAATCAGAGTAAGTGAACTTGTTGGTATGGATATTTCCAGTATTGATTTTATAAATGGTGAAATCAGAGTTTTTGGTAAAGGATCAAAGGAAAGGATTGTGCCTATTAATAAAAAAACAATAGAAGCAGTTAATAAGTATTTATCTGATGGCCGGATTAATCTTTTGTTTTCCAGAAAGAAGGATAAAAATAAAGAAAGCGCTCTTTTTATAAACAGCCGCGGGACAAGATTGTCTGCGGGTGGTGTTCGCAGAATGCTTAACAGATATCTGAAAAAAATTGGATTAGATAAAAAGATTAGTCCGCATACGTTAAGACATACTTTTGCGACCCACCTTTTGGAGGCAGGAGCTGACTTAAGAGCAATTCAGGAACTTTTAGGACACGTGGATTTATCATCAACACAAATTTATACTCATTTGAGCACCAGTAAGCTGCGTGATATTTATTCAAAGGCGCATCCGAGAGCATAGCCTGCTTTGCAGGAATTGTAAAATGAAAATTGTAAATATTAAATTGCAAATTTATTTTTTCTTTCATTTTAAAATTTCCAATTTCCAATTTCCAATTTCCAATTTACAATGAGACATTCGCGGAATGTCGTTTAAAGGAGTTGATTCAATGGAACAAGATTCTGAGATTCTTAAATTGTGGAAAGATTATAAGGTTAATAAAAATCAGGAAGCTAGAGAAAAACTTATTTTGCAGTACTCTCCGCTTGTAAAATACGTTGCAGGTAAGCTAGGATCTTTTTTGCCTCATAGCGTAGATCAGGCAGATTTAATAAGTTATGGAATTTTGGGGTTAATAGATGCGATTGAAAAGTTTGATTTATCCAGAGAGGTAAAGTTTGAAACCTACGCAATAACCAGAATAAGAGGAGCTATCATTGATGAATTGCGTTCTCTTGACTGGGTTCCCCGGTCAGTAAGATCCAGAGCGAGGGAATTGGAGAATGCATATATGAGTCTGGAAAATGAATTCAAACGCGCGCCAACAGATACAGAGCTTGCTTCAAGAATGAATATATCTTTAGAAGAACTCCAGCAATCACTCGCTGATATCAACAGAACAGCAATAGTTGCTCTTGATGAACCTTGGGTTGTTGGGGATAAGGGTGATACGATTAGTCTGATGGACACGATTGAAAGCGATAAAGCCGAAGAACCTTTGGCCGTTTTTGAGTACGAAGAAACAAAAATATCACTCGAGAAAGCAATCAAGGAGTTGCCAGAGAAAGAGAAGATGGTAATTGTCTTATATTATTTTGAAGGTTTAACCTTAAAAGAAATAGGTTCAATTTTAAATGTTACCGAGTCGAGAGTTTCCCAGATGCATACAAAAGCAGTTTTTCATCTGAAAAACAAGATGAGAAAGCTGGAAGGATTAGAAGTAAAGACATGAGTAGACATTTTTTAATAAATAATGTATATTTAATAGGCAAGTTGTAAAAGAAGAGGCCATTCGCTTCTCACCTTATAGGCGCATTTATGTTGTTTGTGGGTTAAAATTTGTTAGTTTATTAACTTTGAATGAACGAATGGCGCAATCTGTTCGTTCATTATTTTTTTTAGGCTCTTATTCATAAAATTCTTGTTTTTTGATATAAAAATGCGATTCAAAAATTTGCATTTTGCATTTTAAAATTTACAATTCCGACTTGTTCGGGCTAGGAGGTGACTTCTATTACTTTAAACGTTAGGGTCAATGAAGAAATTCGCGCTAAAGAAGTAAGACTTATTGCTTTGGATGGCGCCCAGTTAGGAGTGAAATCTTTAAGCGAAGCCCTTGAAATTTCATACAATCAGGATATGGATCTTGTTGAAATTGCTCCACAGGCGAGTCCTCCGGTTTGCCGGATTATGGATTATGGCAAATATAAATACGAACAGGAGCAAAAAGATAAAAAGGCAAGAAAACATCAAGCTACTGTTGTTGTTAAAGAGATTAAATTAAGACCAAAAATAGAGAACCATGATTTTGAAGTTAAACGTAAACATGTATCAAAATTTTTGGAAAAAGGGGCACGGGTTAAAGTTACAATAATGTTTAGGGGCCGGGAGATGGCTCATCCTTCAATTGGACGTACTTTATTAGACAGGCTGGCGGAGGAAGTAGCTTCGCTGGGCATACCTGAATCAGCGCCTAAACTGGATGGACGCAATATGATAATGATACTTACTCCAACAATTCATAGAAAGGAAGTTTCACATGCCAAAAATGAAAACCCATAAAGGGACAGCAAAACGTTTTAAATTGACTAGTTCCGGTAAAGTTAAACGACGCTGTGCTTTTAAGAGTCATATTTTAGACAAAAAAACGCCAAAACGAAAAAGAAAATTCAAGAAAGATTTTATTGTTAAATCTTCTGATGAAAAGAACGTTAAGCGGATGCTTGCAGCTAAATAAGACATAAGATAATAGTGAAAGGAGTGGATGGTTATGCCACGGGTTAAAAGAGGCGTTCATGCAAAGAAAAAAAGAAAGAAAATACTTGAATTAGCAAAAGGATATTATGGCTCGAAGCACTCATGTTACAAGGTAGCCAAAGAACAAGTAACAAAATCATTAACTTATGCCTATAGAGATCGTAGAAATAAAAAGAGAGATTTTAGGAAATTATGGATTATACGAATTAATGCGGCGGCAAGACAGAATGGATTATCATATAATAGGTTTATGAATGGATTAAAATTAGCCAATATTGAGGTTGACAGGAAGATTTTATCTGAACTTGCATTAAGCGATCCTCAGGCTTTTTCTCAACTGGCTGAGACAGCGAAGAAACAACTGGCGGCAAGCTAAACGACATTCTGCGAATGTCTCATTGCAAATTGAAGATTGCAAATTTTAAATTGCAAATGAAAGATGACCAGGAATTATTTATCACGTGACATTGTGAATGCAAACGTTTGGCTTTAATGAAATTGCTTTTAAAAACAAATGAGCTACGTTATAATTTAGCGTAGCTCATTTTTATAATTCAGATTCATGTAATTTCAAAACGAATAGTTTTGAACATTTGAATTTTGGTTATTTGGAATTGTTTAGAGTTTAATTATTTAGACATTGTAAATTGGAATTTATTTGTAATTTGGATATTGTTATTTGGGAATTCTAAGGGGAGTGATATTTTTGGCGGAGACAAAACAACAGGAAAAATTAAAAAATATTCGCGAGAGAGCTAATAAGGAAATTAACGGTATATCATCATTTGATGAGTTGAACAACATAAGAGTTAAGTATCTGGGAAAAAAAGGAGAAATTACAGCAATATTAAAAAGCTTGGGTGAATTATCGGCAGAAGAACGTCCGTTAGTTGGCCAGATTGCAAATGATATTCGTAAAGAAATTGAGCAAGGCTTAAATTTTAAATATGAAAAGATTGAGAAAGAAGTTTTGGGTTTAAAACTTAAAGAAGAATTTATTGATATTACCTTGCCCGGTAAAAAACTCCGCCTAGGAAAAAAACATATAATTTCCCAAGTAATTGATGAAATAGTTAAAATCTTCATAGGCTTAGGTTATAGAATTGCCGAAGGACCAGAAGTTTGCGTTATTACGGACTCATACATCGCCAGTTCAAATCAGAGTTATGGAGAGCGCAAAGCCGCCTCTTTATATTATCGCGCCGGGCAGAGCTTATCGACGCGACGTAAGCGATCCAACTCATTCGCCAATATTTCATCAGGTTGAGGGCTTTGTAGTTGATAAACATGTTACTTTTGGCGATTTAAAAGGAACACTTGAAGTTTTTGCTCGTGAGATTTTTGGAAAAGATAAAAAAATTAGATTAAGACCCCATTTTTTTCCATTCACCGAACCAAGCGCAGAGGTAGATGTTTCTTGTGTGATATGCGACGGCAAAGGATGCCGTGTTTGCAAAGGCAGCGGATGGCTTGAAATTCTGGGGGCAGGAATGATTGACCCAAATGTTTTAAAAATAGTCGGTTACGATCCGGAAGAAGTAAGTGGTTTTGCTTTTGGAATGGGTGTTGAGCGAGTAACTATGTTGAAATATGGAATAAATGACTTACGGTTATTTTTTGAAAATGATTTACGGTTTATAGAGCAGGTTTTATAGGTTGAAGGTCATAGGCTCTAGGGTGTAGGGTAGAACCTAAGACCTTTGACCTACATTGGGAGGGGAATTTATGCTTGTTTCTTGTAAATGGTTAAAAGAATACATTGATTTTAATTTAACTCCGGAAGAATTAGCTGAACAATTTGCTTTGACTGGCACCGCTGTTGAAAAAGTTGAATTTTCAGGCAAAGATATAGAGAAAATTATTGTTGGTGAAATAAATGATATTCAGCCTCATCCAAACGCGGATAATCTGGTTGTCTGCGAAGTAAATACAGGAGAAGAAGTTTTAGAAATTGTCTGCGGCGCAAAAAATATGAAAACAGGAGATAAAGTTCCGGTAGCTATTGTTGGAGCTGTTCTGCCCGGCGGAATTAAGATTAAGAAGTCAAAAATAAGAGGCGTTGAATCATTTGGAATGATGTGTTCTTCAAACGAATTGAGATTAGGAACAGATGCTACAGGACTCCTTATTTTAGATAAAGATTTAAAGTTGGGGGAAGACATAAAAAATATTTTAGGGTTGGACAATGCGGTGATTGAACTGGAGATTACCCCTAACAGGCCTGATTGTATGAGTATGATTGGGGCGGCAAGAGAAGCAGGCGCTTTTACTGGTCTTCCGATTAAAATACCATCCAATCAGATAAACGAAATTAATGAGCCAATTGAAAACAAAGCAAAAGTTGATATTCTGGATTCTGATTTATGTGGTCGTTATGCCGCAAGAGTGGTAACCAATGTAAAAATTGGTCCCTCTCCTCTTTGGATGCAAAACCATCTTAAATCTGCGGGAATCAGGGCAATTAATAATGTTGTTGATATTACAAATTATGTTTTAATGGAAACCGGCCAGCCGCTCCATGCGTTTGATTATGAAAAACTTTTTCCATCCATCCCCCCTTCAATTCCCCCCTTACCAAGGGGGGACACAGAGGGGTTAAAGGGGGGCAAGGGAGGATTAATAGTCAGACGGGCTTTTAAAGATGAAAAAATGGTTACTCTGGATGGAGTTGAAAGAATTCTTGATGAAGATATATTGGTTATTGCAGATGAAGAAAAAGCAGTTGCCTTAGGCGGCGTAATGGGCGGAGCGACTTCAGAAGTTTCAGATAAGACCACAACTGTATTAATAGAATCCGCTAATTTTAATCCCGCTAATATTATGAAAACTTCAAGAAAATTGGGGCTTATTTCTGAATCTTCGATTAGGTTTGAAAGAGGGATTGATCCGAACGGCGTTATCTACGCTCTTGACAGAGCCGCCTATTTAATGCAGGAGTTGGCTTCAGGCAAAGTTTTAAAAGGAAAGATTGATGTTTACCCGGTTAAGAAAAATCCAATCATATTAAATCTCCGTTTATCGCGAATTAATAATATTTTAGGAACAGATTTAAATGAAAAAAGTGTAAAAGAAATTCTTGAAGGTTTAGGGCTAACTATTTTAGACACGCAGGTTGAAGACAATGATGTTACGATTAAAGTTTCGGTTCCGACTTTTCGTCCGGATCTCGAACGGGAAATTGATTTAATTGAGGAAGTTGCCCGTATTTACGGATACAACAATATTGAATCATCCCTTCCTGAAGGAAGGGAGAAACAGGGCGGATTATCTAAAGAACAGGAACTGGACAAAAAAATAAGAAACATTTTGGTTTCTTCAGGACTTAATGAAGTAATTACTTATAGTTTTATTGATAGAAATCACTTTGATAAATTGGGACTGGCGGAAGATGATTCTTTAAGAAATACTATCAAGATTAAAAATCCGATGAGTGACGAACAGGCAGTTATGCGGACAACTCTTATTCCCAGTCTTATTGAAATTGCGCGTTATAATACTGCTAGAGATTTATATAATGTTCAGATTTTTGAAGTCGGGAGAGTTTTTCTGCCCCGAAAAAATGAAATTTTACCAAACGAACCAGCAATGATAGGAGGTTTAATCACAGGCTGTTGGTTTGATGCTAATTGGTATGAAAAGTCCAGAGAAATTGATTTTTTTGATCTAAAAGGAATAGTAGAATTTTTATTTTTAAACTTAGGAATTAATAAATGGGAGTTAAAAAGAATAACCCATCCAATCTTTCATCCGGGCCGTTCCGCGGAAATTCTGATTAATGATAAAAAGGCTGGAATTATAGGTGAGCTCCATCCGGAAGCTCAGGCTGTCTATGAGTTTCCAAAAAAAGTTTATGTTTTTGAAATTTCAGAAGCAGATTTGATTTTAGCCGCTAATTTAAATTGGCAATTGACTGAAATATCTCGCCACCCCGGTGTTTCTCGTGATATTGCTTTTGTGATTGATGAAGAAGTTTCTGCTAGTGATATAGAAAAAGAAATTTTAAATAAAGGCGGAAACTTGCTGAAAAAAGTAAGATTGTTTGATATTTATCGCGGCGGGCAGATAGCAGAAGGTAAGAAAAGCATGGCTTATTCATTATTCTTTCAGGCAAACGACAGAACTTTAGTCGACAGTGAAGTTTCTGAGATAGAAGATAAGATTGTTAGTAGATTAAAAGAGAAGTACGAAATAGAGATGAGAATTAGTTAAATAGATATATTTTAATCTCTTTTGGGTTCAATTCCCCGCAGCTTTGCTGCGCGTCGTAGGAATTGCTTTATGTTTCTTATTGTTGGAATTCAATAGCTAGAAGTCAGAATACAGAATTCAGAAGACAGAAGAAATACAAATAGAAATATAGCAGTTGGTATTTTCTGAATTCTGACTACTGAATTCTGAATACCTGATCCCTCGCAGCTTGCTACGAGGTAGTTCATTATATCAAATATCCAGTAATATACAGTTTACCCTCAATTTTCCGCAATTCAAAATCAAAAATCGCATTTTGGCAATGAAATCGACATTGACGAATATCGAAATTCTTGATATAATCACTTATAGTAGTTTTATGAACACTGTAAGTGAACAAAATATTATTGTGGTAGGTTTCATAAAAAACCAAAACTTTCCATTGCAAAATACCTATTCACTAAATGCTTGAGGGGAAGTGTTTTGCTCTGTTGCCGTACATAGCTCAGACAAAGACTAAAAGAATGGCAGGTTTTTTGGGAGCTCTTTATATTTTATTTTTACTTACAGTCGGCTTAATGGTGATTTGGTTTTTGCTTTTATTTAAATCTTCACACTTAAAGACAACCAATTATATGTTTGCTATATATACTTTGAGTGCTTTTATCTTTTTTCTGTCCCGTGTTTCAGCCTCGTTTCTCTATCAACTTAACAAAAATCATAGTGGAGATTATGAACAGAAAGCAGATTATTTTCCTTCGGTGAGTTTTGTTATTCCCGTGAAAAATGAAGAGAAGGTTGTTTTTAGCACAATTGAACATTGTTATGAGGTTGACTACCCCCAAGAGAAAATTGAGGTTATTGCAATTAATGATGGCAGTACTGATAATACCTGGAGGGAAATAGAAAGGGCAAAAAAGATTCATCCTGAGCTTAAAACAATCAATTGGCGAGAAAACCGGGGTAAAAGACATGGTGTGGTAGCAGGTGTTCGGTGGGCAAAAGGAGATATATTTATTCAACTGGACAGTGATAGCTGGGTAGAAAGAAGCTCGTTAAAGATTTTAGTAAACTACTTTAAAGATCCTCATGTAGCTGGGGTAGTTGCTCACACCGATCCTAGCAACAAAGATGATTCATGGCTCACCAAGATGCAAACCGCTTATTATTTTGTCTCATTCAAGATTCAAAAAGCAGCCGAAAGCGCTTTTGATCTTGTCTTTTGTTGCAGTGGTTGTTGCTCCGCATATCGTCGAGAATTTGTTTTACCGGTACTGAACGAATGGTTGGAGGAAAAACATTTAGGAGTAAAGACAACTTATGGAGATGATCGTGCGTTAACTAATCTTATGATCAAGCAAGGATATAAAACTATTTATTCCGATGAAGCTCAAGCCTACACTGTTGTTCCTGATAATTTAAAACAATTTATAAAGCAACAACAAAGGTGGAAGAAGGGATGGATTGTTAATACCATTCGAATATCTAAGTTTATTGCTAAAAGGGACCCAATGGTTGCCTTTACCTATATTTATCCGCAGATTATTTTTAATTTTATTACTCCCTTAGTTATTTTTAATGTTTTAGTTTATCATCCCCTGGTCTATCATCAATTCCCTTTTTCCTATCTCCTTGGACTTTTTCTGCTCTATATTATTTATGTTCTCTGTTGTATTGGGTATCGTAACAAAAAATACAACAGTTATCTTTTTATATGGGGTTTTATGAATACTTTTATGTGTGGCTTTGTGTTACCCTATGCTATTTTTACTTTAAGAGACACAAAGTGGGGAACTAGATGATCAGACACACCAGATCAATTTTCCTTTTAGGTTTGTTTCTTTTAAGTCTAGGAGTTGTTTTTTTTACTTTTTCTAAGCATCAGTCAATTTTTTCTTCCTTGGCTCAATTTCAGAAGTACTTCGTTTCTAAAAATGAGATAAGTCATGATGAAAAACTTTTAAAAAAATCTCAGATTCAATTTGTTGAGGAAAAATTTACTCCTAAATTCTTACCTCTTAGGAAAGGGAGCTATTTAGGAGTTTTTGTATCAGATCCAATATTGCCTGAGCGCGGGAGCTGGAGCGGGATTTCTAATCTTCGATCTTTTGAATTAAACGCAAAAAAAGAAGTATCTGCGGCAATGGTTTATCAATATTGGAATGGGAAAAATAATCTTTTCGATGTAAATTTAGCACAAGATCTTTTAGCTAGGGGTAAAATTCTGATAATAAGCTGGAATCCATCCGAATCTATTACGGCAGGAATAGATCAGCCGAAATATCGTTTAGACATTATTGCTCGAGGTGATTATGATTCCTATATAAGACGTTGGGCAGAAGATATAAAAAACTGGGGAGGGCCAATTCTTTTACGCTTTGCTCCTGAGATGAATGGCAATTGGTCACCTTGGGGTTCTAGATTTAATCGTCCGGAAGAATATGTAGCGGCTTATCAGCGTGTAGTCAATATTTTTAGAGAGACAGGGGCTGCTAATGTTACCTGGGTTTGGTCACCCAACAGTATTCATAAAACAGGAGAGGCTGATCCATTTTATCCTGGGGATGAGTATGTGGATTGGATCGGAATATCCGGGTTTAATTGGGGAGGGCTGCGTCCTTATCAAAAGTGGAGGACTTTTGAGGAAGTGTTTGGTCTCAGCTTAATGGATTTTCGTAAATATCATAAACCAATTATTTTGGCAGAAATAGGATCAGTGGAATCACCCAGTGATCCCACCGCTAAAGCTAACTGGATTGCTGATATGTTTACTAAAATCAAACTTCAATATCCGGAAATAGGAATGATTGTTTGGGCAAATGCCATTTCTTTCAATGAGTTTGACTGGCGTATTGAAACTTCAGTTCTTGCTCAAGAGGCTTTTCAGAAAAACATTCAGGATTCTTATTTTAAGTCCACAATCAGGGCAAACATTAAAAAACCAGAAGCAGGAAGTATTTTTCAGTGAAAAAGAGAAGCCTTATATCCCCAGCGGCAATAGCAAAAAGGAAAAAATGGTTTTCAAGCTTTCTTGTCGTGGCAATGTTAGGGTTTTTTGTTTTATTATCCGGGTGCCAATTCTTTACAGAGCCATCAGAAATATTAGTTTTGCGATACGATAAGTTTTCTGAAAGCAAGACAAATAATATAGAAGCGGTAAGTAGAGAAAAGTTTGAGCGAGACATAAAATATCTTAAAGAAAATGGCTATAATCCTGTTTCTTTTCAAGAACTCAACGCTTTCTTAGGAGGCAAAGGAAGACTACCCTCTAAACCCTTGTTAATTACTTTTGATAATGGCTGGGAAAGCCAATACAGTATTGCTTTTCCAGTTCTTAAGAAATATCATTTTCGAGCTGTTCTTTTTCTTTACAGTAATCAGATGGGTGTGTCTGGTAAGTTAAGTTG
>JACQXZ010000005.1 GCA_016208465.1 Actinomycetota bacterium | reverse complement strand
ATAATAGCCGAGGCTTCCAGCCTCGGATTGTCAGGCAGGATGTTTGACCTATAAGTGGGGCTAGTAGGTGTCATTTCTTGTGACCTGTGACTTTGTGACTTATAACCTTTAATTTAAAAGCACAGGAATTTCCTTTTTGATGAAATTCCTATAATTGTAAATTGCAAATTTTAGAATGCAAAATATAGAGGAGTAATCCTTATTTTTTAATTTTCATTTTTCAATTTACAGTTCAAGTTAGCAGTGAACGAAGTGAGCCTAACTTGTTGGAGGGAAGTGAACAAAATGAAGGATGTTTGGCATAAGACACTTAACTTTTTTGGTCTTGCTGATGATTTGGAAAATGATTTACAGCAGGATTATGAAGAATATGAAGAAGAAACAATGTCCTATTTACAAAAACCTTTGGTTAAAAAATTACAGAGGGATGAAAATGGAGAGCGTGTAGCTTCTTTGCGATCCATCTCTACACCGAAAGCGCGGGTTCATATTCTGGAGCCAAAAAGTTTTAATGATGCTCAGAAAATTGCGGATAAATTTAGGTCAAGAATTCCAGTGATTATAAATCTTCAGGTTACTGATCAGGATTTATCCAAGAGATTAATAGATTTTGTCAGTGGATTAACCTATGGATTAAATGGAGAGATTCAGAGAGTTGCCGAAAAGGTATTTTTGCTTACACCGTCAAATTTTGAAGTCTCGGCAGAAGAAAAACGTATGCTGCAGGAGAAAGGATTTTTTAATCAGTTCTAAACCGAAAGAAGAGTATTAATGTTTAACAAAATAGCACTTATTGGTTGTGGCCAGATGGGCGGAGCGTTAATAAAAGGAATGGTTCATTCAAAAGCAGCGGCGCCCGGGCAAATAGTAGTCAGCGATTTAGACAAAGAAAAAATAGAAAAATTAAAAGATGAATTAAAAATAAATATTGCAGAAAATAATTGTGAGGCGGTTTCCAGGGCAGAAGTTATTTTTTTAGCGGTTAAACCTCAACAGATTGAATCAGTTTTAAATGAAATAAAAACAAATATTGATGAAAATAAAATAATTATTTCAATTGCGGCAGGAATTTCAAGTAATGCTGTAGAAGAAATGCTGGATAATAAAATTCCTGTAGTAAGAGTAATGCCGAATTCTCCTGCATTGGTGGGCAAAGGAGTATATGTTATTAGTTTAGGAAAGTTTGCGGGAGAAAAGGAAAAAGAACTAGCAGAAAAAATTTTTTCAAGTACAGGGAAGGTTATTTTTATCAATGAAAGCCTCCAAAACGAGGCAATGGCGCTAAGCGGATGTGGTCCGGCATATTTTTATTTGTTTGTTGAACATTTGATTAATGCTGGTACAGCCAATGGTTTACCGGAAGATGTGGCAAGTAGTCTCGCGATAGAAACATTGGTGGGAGCAGGTAAGATGCTTACAGAAACAGGAAAGTCTCCCGCAGATTTAAGAAAAATGGTTACATCGCCCGGCGGTACTACTTTAGCGGCTCTTGAGATTTTTGAAAAAAAAGAATTTTCTTTGACTGTTCGTGAAGCTGTTGATGCGGCAATAAAAAGAGCAATAGAAATTGGAAAATAGAGGGAGACTTTGTTTTTATTATATAGATTAGTCGATGTTGCGTTTAGTGTTTACTTTTGGATGATATTAATCAGGATAATTGCGACGTGGTTCCCTATTAGTCTCTCAGGACCTTTAGGGAAAATTATGGAGTCAATTTATGAAATCACCGAACCTTACTTGAGTTTTTTCAGGAGGTTTTTGCCTCCTTTAATCATGGGCGGAGCAGGAATTGATTTTTCACCGATTATTGCTATACTGATTTTACAATTCATCCAAAGAATTGTTTTATCTTTATTAAGTAGTATTATTTTTAATATATAAATAATCTAATAAGGAGGAAGCGCAAGATGAAGTTAACGCCACTCGACATTCATCACAAAGAATTCAAACATGCGTTGCGAGGTTACAGTGAAGAGGAGGTAGATGCCTTTCTTGACGAAGTCGCGGCAGAATTCGAACGTCTTTTTAAGGAGAACATAGAAGCAGAGGAAAAAGTTGAACGCATAAGAACAAAAGTATCTCAATATGAAGACATGGAAAATACTCTTCGCAATACTCTCGTAACAGCCCAGAGATCGGCAGAGGAGGTTTTAAGAAACTCCCAGAAGGAAGCAGATTTAATCATTAAGGACGCAGAACTTAAAGCAAAAGAGATTGTTCAGGAAGCTCACATGCAAAAACAGGAGCTTCAGGCTCAGTTGAATGAATTAAGACGGGCTGAAGAAGAATTTAGAAACAGGTTTAGAGCGCTTCTTGAGAATTGCGCTAAATCGGTTGAAGATTCTTTATGTCAGTTAAATAATGAAACAAAAGAGTGGACAAGAGAATCTGTCGAACATTATGGTCATCATACAGAAACTCATCATGCTGAGACTTATCACGCTGAACCTGCATCTTCTCAGTCTACCAGCATGACTCAGGAGGAGCCGGAAGAAACTGTTTCGTTTGTTCATACATACCCAAGCGAAGAGACTCATACCACAAAATCACATGACACATCTAAAGAACGCGGAATAAGCTTTGACAATTTTGAGGGTGATGATGAATTAATTTATAGAATAGACTAGAGTATTCGGTATATGCCTAAAATAAATAAGAGTGGCGATAGTTTTGTTTTAGACGTATGGATCCAACCGAGATCTTCACGCACTGAGATAGTTGGATCTTATAGAGAGACGTTGAAAATAAAAATAAAGGCTCCTCCTGTGGAGGGTAAAGCAAATCAAGAATGCTTGCGTTTTTTAGCAAGCTTTTTTGATGTTAAGAAAAATCAGATTAAACTAATCTCTGGAGAAACCGGCCGCTTAAAAAGAATAGCTATTTCCGGGATTTCATATGAAGAGATTGTAAGTAAGTTGGAGAAATATATTTAAAAAAGATGCTTCCCCTGTTGCCCACTAAGATTGACAGGTATAACACAATTTGATATAAGTAAAATAATTAAGCGTGACCGATCCAGCCATAATAGCTCTTATTAACTGGAGGGGATTTTTTTATGGAAACGTTCGCAAAGATAGCCTATTCTGAGAACCGCTCTGAAAAGTTTCGTACCCCGAAAGATTCCTTTCTCATTCGGGAAACCCCGTCAGAGTTATATCCTAAACCAAAGCCTTCTAACCAACGTGATATTCAAAACAAGACTGCTACTACTGATATGCCGCCTAGAACATCCACCAAACCAAAGCTCCTTGACCAGGTGCGCTTGGCAATTCGCGCTCGGCGCTATACGATTTTATTTCTCTATCGCCATGTTCTGAATAAGGATGTTAGTACAACGATGATCTATACTCACGTCTTAAACCGAGGCGGACATGGAGTTTTCAGCCCTGCGGATCGACTCTGATTAATAAGCCGTGGCTTGCTAGTCTGTATATACTGCGGGCTGATATTACGATAGACTGAAAGATTCGCAGTATTTGTTAAGCAAAGAAGAATTGGCGAGGCCCTGAAAATATCCGAACTTACTGATAGATCTTAGTTTTTCAGATAGATAAATTTGAGAGATGGACTGCAGGGCGGGGTCAGTATACTTAATAGTTAGGCTAAATAGACAAATTATGCCTGAAAGGAGTTTTGCAATGTCAAATGAAATACAAAATCAGCCTGGAGTTGTGCTAGATGAGCCAATGGCAAGAGCGCTTCTTTACGCTGCCGTACAAGAAGAGCTATTGCCAGGAGATCCTATGATAGGAAACGGTTTTGTTAGGCATTTGCTGGACAAACGACCTTCTCAGGAAATGATAGACAAGTCGCTTGAACAGCTTGTGCTGGGTGGTCGGGTGCATATTCCTTTCTGGCTGCCAAGGGAGTGGGAAGATCAACTTGTTGAGGAGGGCGTGATTCTTCCAGTTGAGACACATGCTGATTCTCTGGTCGAGGTCTCGGGCCTTAGCGCGGAACTTTTACTTGGAATGATGGAGTCGCGAGGAATCAGATGGTCGACTACAGAATATGAGGAACGTATTAGTCGATTTCGTGATGCTTATGTCGCGTGGAAGGCGGTGGCTGACGGCAAATCGTTTGAAAATGTGCAGACTGTGAAGATTCTCAGTGCAATTTTCCAGGATGAATCATTGGGGTTGTCTGCAGAGCAACTCGCCGCTTGGGAGTACCTCAGTGCTTGCTATGATGCTATTCGCCCTGTCATCGCGTGCATGAATGCATATAAACGGTGTTGACTACCTCCTTGCGCCTCGGTGCCCTATGCGCTGTTCCAACTGTCAATATTGTGGCGCCAGCCATGACACTGCCTAACCTTGCCGATTCGACTGAAATGGTGCAGCTACTACGCTTAAGCTGCAGAGAGCTTCGAAGAGTCCCAATAGGGGCGACACTGAAGGAGACACTGGACCTCGCAGCGAGTCCAGAAGCTTTGGCCATGCGAAATAAATTAGGCGAGTGGGTTGAGTTAGCAAGTGAATCTCACATGGAACCGGCTGTGCTTGCTCTCGAGGCTGCTGCTGGTGCGCGGAAGCATCTTGAAACTGGGCGAACCATGGCTCGTACTGGTGAATTGGCAACTTGGATTGGTGTGCCAGTAGCATTTGCTGGAGCCTTTGTCGCTGGCCCAGTAATCGCAGCAGCGGGCATAGTGGTCGCCGTGGGTGGTGCCGTAGCGGTGGCAGGCGACAAGACAATCAAGAGGTTTAATCGGTGGGCAATGTACGGGGCCGCGTAGCGATTAACGTGTGCAATAAGTTTCATATATGAAAAGCTTGTGCCTAAATCTAGGCAAGTAAATGCTTAAGAATAAGTTATAAGCCTAACAATCCGTTCCAGCGGACATTTACCTGCGCCATTTGGTCGCTCTGCAGGTAAACGCCGCTGAACTAAGGCGTTAGTGCTATTTATATTTTATGAAATCTGCTAAAATTTAAACTATGTATTTCAAGCTAATAGAACAAATACGGGAAATTGAAACTATTGCTACCGGACATGGAATTAGGAATTTGAATCGGTTGAACAAGATATATGGCAAAACAAGTTGGAGAAAATTAAAAGGGGAATGCCGTATTAAATTGGTAGACGGTTTAATCCGCAATGCTGAAGTTCATTGGCATGAAGGACACGGTATAGGCAAGAAAGAAATTAAAATTAAGAAATATTTGTAAGAGAGGAATTATGAAAAGACATTTTATGGTTTGTGTAAGCAATCGTGGATACGAAGCCTCATTGGAGATTAGAAAAATATATGAGGTCTTGGTAGATCGAGTGGCGGAGAAACACCACCAAATACGAGTGATAGATGAATCTGGAGAAGATTATTTGTATCCCATGGATTATTTTGCCCCTGTGAGGCTTCCTGCTGAAACAAAAGAAAAATTAGAATTGACGGCAGCCTAACAAACAAATACCTTTAGGTTAAAGAAGTCAAGCCTCTCCTGAAAATTCTCTATAATCCTCCTTTCAAGTCCGAGGTTGCATTGTCTTAAAATTTGTGATAGGTTAATTCAAAGACAAAAGGCGACGTGAAGGCAACTTCTCGTCTCGTAAAAAGAGAATGAGGAGTTTTTTTGTTTATGGTAATGATGTAAAAAAGAAAGTGGCTTAAAGCAAATGAAAGAAGATAAAGAGAAACAGAGCTATAAAGACACATTAAATTTACCTCAAACTGGTTTTCCGATGAAAGCCAATCTGGCTCAAAGAGAACCAGAAATTCTTAAATTTTGGGAAGAAAACAATATTTATGAACAAGTTTGCAATTTAAGACAAAATAATCCTGCTTTTATTCTCCACGATGGTCCTCCTTATGCCAATGGCGACATTCATGTTGGAACCGCGCTCAATAAAATACTTAAAGATGTTGTAGTTAAATATAAAACAATGCGCGGTTTTTACGCGCCTTATGTGCCCGGCTGGGATTGCCATGGTCAGCCGATAGAGCATGAAGTTGAAAAAAGGTTGGGCAAGGAAAGATCATCGATTAACCAGAGCGAACTAAGAGATAAATGCCGTGATTACGCGATGAAATTCGTTGGAAGACAGGCATCTCAGTTTAAAAGATTAGGTGTAAGAGGAGACTGGGATAATCCATATTTAACCCTTCATCATAGATATGAGTCAACAATAGTTAAAGAATTTGGCGCTCTTTACAAGAAGGGTCTTGTTTACAAGGGAAGAAAACCAATTCATTGGTGTTCAAGCTGTCAGACCGCTTTAGCGGAGGCTGAGATTGAATATAAAGACAAAGATTCAATGTCTGTATATGTTAAGTTTCCTTTAAAGAGTAATTTGGATTTACTTGATGAATATAAAGAGGAAAAATCTATTATTATCTGGACAACAACCCCTTGGACACTGCCGGCAAACGTGGCTGTAGCTGTTAAATCGGGAATAAAATATTCGGCTGTAAAAGTAAATGATGAAATTTATATTTTAGCGTCTGACTTGCTTGAAACGGTTTTAAAAGAAGTGGGAATTAATGAATATAAAGTTTTACTTGAGATAGATGGAAGCAGTCTCGAAAAGCTTATTTGCGAGCATCCCCTTACAGATTCCGGATCCCTTGTGGTTTTAGCAGATCATGTTACTTTGGATCAGGGGACCGGTTGTGTTCATATTGCCCCCGGTCACGGACAAGAAGATTATCTGGTTGGAATTGAGTATAATTTGCCTGCGCCTATGCCGGTAGATAACCAAGGCGTATTTACCGAAGAAGGAGGCAAATTTGCCGGCATTCCAATTTTTGAAGCTAACCAGCTTATTATTGAAGATTTACTGGCAAGAAATCTCTTATTAAATTCATCTAAGATTACTCATCAATATCCTCATTGCTGGAGATGCAAAAAGCCGGTTATATTCAGAGCAACTGAACAATGGTTTATTTCTGTAAGTAAAGGTAATTTGAGAGAAAAAGCTCTTGAAGCAATCAGAAAGACAAATTGGATTCCTGACTGGAGCGAAAGAAGAATTACAGCAATGGTTGAAGAAAGACCGGACTGGTGTATATCCCGACAGCGCGCATGGGGTGTGCCAATTCCTGTTTTTTACTGCAAAAAATGTAAAAAGGAATTAGTGAACGAGAAAACATTGAAAGTAGTGGAAGAATTATTCGCAAAAGAAGGGGCAGACGCATGGTTTAAAAAATCAGCTTCAGAAATATTATCGCCTGATATTGCTTGTCCTGATTGCGGAGGACAGGAACTCTTGAAAGAAAGTGATATATTGGATGTCTGGTTTGAATCAGGTGTAAGTCACGCGGCTGTATTGGAAACAAGAGATGAACTAAAATGGCCGGCTGATTTGTATCTTGAAGGAAGCGATCAGCATCGCGGCTGGTTTCAGTCATCTCTTCTGGCTTCTGTTGGCGCAAGGGAAGAAGCTCCTTACAGAGCAGTTTTAACTCATGGTTATGTGGTTGACGGTGAAGGGAAAAAGATGTCCAAATCTTTAGGAAATGTAATTGATCCTCTTAAAGTAATTGAGAAATCCGGGGCGGATATATTAAGAATATGGGTTGCTTCAATGGATTATACCGGCGACATTAGAATCTCTGAGGAAATTCTGGAGAGAGTTACAGAAGCTTATAGAAGAATTCGCAACACGATGCGGTTTATTTTGGGCAATCTCTCAAGTTTTGATGTCAACAAACACACTGTGCCGTTTAATGAGCTTGAAGAATTAGATAAATGGGCGTTACTTAAACTTCACCAGTTGTTAGAGAAAACAATTGATAGTTATGATAAATATGAATTTCATCAGGTATTTCATTCAGTCTACAATTTTTGCATAACCGAGATGAGTTCTTTTTATCTTGATATTATAAAAGACAGAATGTATACCTTTAATCCTGAATCGAAAGAATATCGGTCAGCCCAGACGGTTCTGTTTGAGATTCTTGCTGCCTTAATAAAAATTCTTGCTCCGATTCTTGCTTTTACCAGCGAAGAAGTATGGAGTTATCTGCCCGAAGCCTGCAAAGATGTTTTAAGTGTCCAGTTAACTTCTTATCCTGAAGTAAACAAGAAATATTTTGATAAGGCGCTTGATGAAAAGTGGAACAGGTTAATTCAGATAAGGGGAGAAGCCTCAAAGGCGCTGGAGATTGCAAGAGGCGATAAACTAATTGGCAATTCTCTTGAAGCAAAAGTAGTTATACACGGGTCTTCTGATTTAATTAATTTCCTTAAGAATTTTGAGCTGAGTTTGCCAACTATTTTCATTGTTTCGCAGGTTAGTCTTGAAACTTCAGAAGCGCCCGTTGAATCTTTTAAGAGTTCATTGGTTTCTGATCTCTCGGTTTTTGTCTTAAAAGCAGAAGGCGAAAAATGCGAGAGATGCTGGAATTATAGTGAAACAGTTGGCAAGGACAGCCAGCATCCGACTATTTGCAAACGCTGTGCCGATGTCGTGGAATCCTTAAATAAATAAAGGGAATAGGGCAAGCTAGTGGATTTTTAAGCGGGTGAAATGGAAAATAATAAACATTTTAAAAAATGGGGCTTTCTAATTACAGCCCTTTTTTCTTTTGGGGCATTTATTCTGCTTGCTTTCTTCATTAAAAAAAATCCTTTATATAAATGGGATTTAGTTATTCTTTCATTTATCCAGTCATTTAATACATCCTTCTTAGATAAATTTATGATTGTTATTGCTTTTTTTGGCACATTTAAGGGAGTTTTATTTATATTAATTCCTTTAACGGTTTTTTTTATATTCAGATTAAAAATAAAAGAAATAATTTTTATGCTGTTAAGTTTAATTCCTCATTCAGCAACTATTTTTATAAAAGAATGGATAAAAAGACCGCGGCCAGATACTTCTTTTTTTAGAGTTTTAATAGATGGTTACAAGGATTATGGTTTTCCCAGCGGACATTCTGTAATGGCGGTTTCATTTTTCGGTTTAATTATTTTCTTTGTTTATTTAAAAATCAAATCTTCATTTTTAAGATTTATTTTATTATTGCTTTTGAGTTTGCTTATCTTTATGATTTGTTTCGGAAGACTTTATCTGGGCGTTCATTTTTTAAGTGATGTTTTAGGCGGAATTTTTCTAGGCAGTTTCTGGCTGTTTTTATTGATTTTTGTGTGGGATGTTTTGGGTGAGGAATAAGGGTGTGTAGAAAAAATTCGGAATATCCACTGTTTCCCAAAGGCAACCAACCCATCAGCTTTGGTTAATTTGTTGAAAATAAAAACTTTGTAATTTTAATTCCTAAAATATTAGAAAAATCTACCACATTCAGAAAAATTTAATATATAATAGAAATTAAAATGGCAATTTTAAGAAAATAATAAAGGAGATGATTCGAGTGGCTAAAATACCTATCAAGACAACAACGCGGCTAAGTGAGGCACTGAAACGATTCCAACCTATTTTAAGTTCAGCAAAAGCACGTGATGTTAATGAAGCAGACACTGTTATAATTGTTATTGATATACTTTCAGAACTCTTCGGTTACGATAAATATTCTGAAATAACTTCAGAGCACATGATTCGTGGCACTTATTGTGATCTTGCTGTTATGATAGAATCAAAAGTCAAACTTTTGCTTGAAATAAAAGCTATTGGCTTAGATCTTAAAGAATCTCACACCAAACAAGCCATTGATTATGCGGCAAATAAAGGAATTGATTGGGTGATTTTAACTAATAGCGTTATTTGGCGAATTTACAAAGTATCTTTCACGAAACCTATCAACCAAGAATTAGTTGCAGAAATTGACTTTTTAACATTAAATCACCGTTCAAAAACAGACATTGAATATCTCTATATCCTTACGCGAGAAGGCTTACAAAGTCAAGCCTTGCAAGATTATCGTATTCAGAGTCAAGCAACAAATCGTTTTCTGATAGGGCAATTATTGTTAACCGATGATACATTAAATATATTAAGACGCGAACTAAAAAAAATCTATCCTGATGTTAAAATAGGAATTGATGAAATAAAAGAATCATTAGTCCAAGGCGTATTAAAAAGAGATATTATCGATAGCGAAGGCGCTGTTGAGGCAAGAAAAATAATTTCCAAGAAAATAATAAGAAAAAAAACAACAGTTAAACCCGCAGTAACTGAAGATAAATCAATAATTATATCCCAAGAAGATTCTATTACTTAAATTACAAAAAAAGAAATAGAGTTTTTTGAAGAAATAGCAAATAGTTTGAAAGGGGGGAAGAGAGAAGCAAGTGTTAATCTATTTTGACGAAAGTTATGATCAAAATCATGACTATTTACTATTAGGCGCTCTTTTTAACCCACATTCCCGTTACTTACACAAAGAATTATCAACAATTAAGAATAAGGCTAATTTTAGAGATAAAAATGGTTCCTTTAAAGAAATTAAATACAGTAATTGCAAAAATAAAGAATACTATCAAATGTGTAAATTAGTTATTGATAGTTTCATGAAAAGCACCAGTTGGTTTAGGGCAATTGTTATAAGGCAAGAGCTTATTAATTATGACTTTTTTGGAAAACCAAATGAACCCGAAAAAATCAAAAAAGCTCGTGCCTACAAAAAGTTTGCCGAAATGTTAATAAGTTTCAATACAGAAAATCTGGTCAATGGAGTTCTTTTAGTTGATGATTTAACCAGATGTGACGAGGACAAATTTATTGAAGTAATGAAAGATGTTTTTGCGACACCTAACTGTAATCACTCTTTGGAAAAATCAACTCCAACCCTCAAAGAAATACTTCCCGTTGAGTCAAAAAAAGAACAATATCAAGTTATTCAAATTTGTGATCTTTTACTTGGCTGTATATTAAATAATTTGTATCCAACCCAAAATCGTTATAAGAATGAGATAAGACAATATTTAGTAAAATGTTTGCAAGCTCCAAGCCTCCTTCCAGATTTCTGGGGGGATTTTTCTAAAATGAATATGGAATCAAAATTTCCCAAATATGGTATCTGGTACTGGAAACCGAAAGCATCATAAAAAAGACTCGGGTTCGGCGGTTGTATTAGCGATCGTTGGGGTTAACGCCAACATCTCCAACCACTACCCAAGTCATAATAATACTATACCATATTATATTATATTTTGTAATACCTTTATAAAAGTTTTTGAAAAAACTCAAAAATACTTTCATATACGGGGTCCAGTCTCCACAATTGACAAAATTACATTGAGGATAGAATGTACAGGTGTATTCTGCCACATAATCCAAAGAGGTTTAGAAAAAAGAAATATATTTAATCCGGAAAAGATAAAGATAAATTTCTTTTTTATATTTATTTGGCAAATAAAAAATATGGTGTAGCGATAAACAGTAAAAGAAATGAAGATACAAACACGTAAAGCCTAATTTCGTCATAAGCCGTGTCTGTGCAGGTTGTCATTATTTACTAAACTCTTTATACTGATGGAGTACCTGCTTGCCGGATATGGTTTATGCTTATACATGAACAAACCTGTGTCTTTTGAACAGCATTTCACCGGTAAGATCAAAGAGGTATAAAAATTGGGGCGCCAATACGCTGAGGTGACATACATGGCAATTGAAACGAAAATCGAAGGGGATAAACTTATTATCACTTGCGACCTGGAAGAGCCCAAGCCAAGCGTGTCGGGGAAAACGCTTGTAGTGGCTAGCACAAGAGGCAATATAAAAACATCTTGCATGATAGAAGGGAAACCGTTAACAATCGGGCTGAATGCCTATATCTACAAAGATTGATTGCGGTTATTCTTACCTGAAAACATAAACAGAAAACCAGTGTTGGAAACTGAACCATGGAAGTGGTGGGGTCAGCTCTTCCGCTCCTTCGAAACTATTTTTTATTTTGTATATTATTAGGATTTCCACTTGGCTGGTATATTGCTAAAAGAATATGTATATCCACAGAATATTCTTATTTAATGTTCTACGAAATTTTGAAATTATCTTTCTTGGCATCGGTTTTTACTTTTTTGCAAATGATTGTTATTTGGGGAAGAACAATTCCTATGCTTTTTGATCCCGCTGTCCCCATTTAACCCATTTAAAAAACTTCAGGATGAATAAAATGGAAAAACAACATCTCTACAATAAAAGCATTATGTATCTACAAAAATTATGTAATGATATCAATGAACGATGTGTTGGAAGCGAAGGCAACAGAAAAGCAACAACCTTTTTTAATGATGTACTTTTGTCTATGGGTTGGGTAACAGAAACACCCGAATTTAGTGTTATGGACTGGATTGACGGAGGCGCAACTTTAAAAGCTGACCATATTGATTTTAAGGTTTTAGTAAGCCCATATTCCCTAGGGTGCTCTGTAAATGCTCAATTGGCAAGCGCTACCAATATATCTGAATTAGAAAAAGGTAATTTTCAAGATAAAATACTTTTACTACATGGAGATATTGCCAAAGAACAACTTATGCCAAAAAACTTTGTATTCTATAATCCAGAAGAACATCAAAAAATAATTTCACTTTTAGAAAAAAGTAAAGTGAAAGCTATAATCTGTGCTGTTGGTAGAAATACTGCGCTTGCTGGCGGAGTATGCCCTTCCCCTCTAATAGAAGACGGTGACTTTAATATTCCATCAGTTTATACGACAGAAGAAGAAAGTAAAAGACTTTTGCCTTACATTGGAAAAGAAGTATCTCTTCAATCTAATTCCAAAAGAATACCAAGTACAGGATACGATGTTATTGGGAGAAAAAACGAGAATGGTTTAGACCGAATTGTTGTTACAGCACATATAGACACAAAAAAAGGAATGCCAGGTGCAACTGACAACGCTACAGGCATTGCAGTATTATTGATTTTAGCAGAATTATTAGAGGATTATTCTGGCGATAAGCAAATTGAATTAGTTGCTTTCAATGGAGAAGATTATTATGCTGTTCCGGGCCAGATGAATTACATCATGGCAAACCAAGATAAATTTGACAATATATTATTGAATATCAATATAGATGGGGCTGCTTACAAAGAAGGAAAATCAACATTTTCATTTTTTGACTTGCCAGACAATATCCATAAAAAGGCTTTGGAAATCATAAGGGAGCATCCCGAAATTACCGAGGGAGCACTATGGCTTCAAGGTGACCATAGTATTTTTATTCAGCATGAAAGGCCTGCGATAGCAATATCTTCTCAATGGTTTACCGAAAATGCGGATAGCCAAAATGTAATACATACAACCTAAGGACGACATAGGTATAGTAGATTTTAATAAGATTATTGATATAGCAGAAGCAATAAATGATCTTATTAGAGCATTATGAAAAGGAAAATACTAATTTAGGCATCAATATGGAAGAAAAGCTTAAGAAACGAATAGAAGAATTGATAAAGGAAGAAATTGTAATTGTGCAATATGATTCAAATTGGCCGAAAATGTTTGAAGATGAAGCCGCTTTTTTGCGCGGAAAATTGCCTCAGAATATTGTTAAAAGAATTGAACATTTTGGAAGTACTGCTATCCCCGGACTTTCCGCAAAACCAATCATTGATATTTTAGTGGAAGTAACAAGTTTAGATGAAACTAAAAAACAAATTGTGCCTATTTTAGAAGCCGAAGGTTATGAATATTTTTGGCGACCGGCGTTTGGTGACTATGGTTCGCCGTACTACGCTTGGTTTATCAAACGAAATTCAGA
Source organism: Actinomycetota bacterium (assembly GCA_016208465.1). Lineage (GTDB taxonomy): Bacteria > Actinomycetota > Aquicultoria > JACQXZ01 > JACQXZ01 > JACQXZ01. Next base: position 27,071 of record JACQXZ010000005.1, on the reverse strand, counting down.
GGGCAAACGGACGCATCATATTCATATGGTAGAAACGGATTCTGAATTGTGGGATAGGCTTTATTTCAGAGATTATCTTAGGCAATTTCCTGATGAAGCCAAATGTTATAATGAGTTAAAGAAATTGTTATCTATAAAACATCCAAACGATCGAGTAAAGTACACTAAAGAAAAAAGCGACTTTATTTTGTCTGTTACTAAAAAAGCGAAGGAGTACTATAAATCGCAAAGATTAGATAATGTCTTTTAAATTGCGTGAGCTATGAGCAATACGATGAATCTCATCAACAGCAACCGGAAGATAACGAAGATTATATTTATTTGTCATGCAAGCGCTGCCTTAGCTTTTTCATCACTTGAGTATGGGTGAGTCCCTTTTCTCCATCGGCGGCTTGAGCCTGTGCAACGGCAAGTTTCCCGAAAAGCTCGGCCCTTGCTTTGAGTCTTTCATAATGCTCAATGCTCATGACAACGAGATCGCCTTCGCCGTTTGTAGTTAGATAAACAGGTTCATCTTGTTTGTGGCACAAAGAGGCAATGTCTCTTGTTTGGTTGCGTAAGCTTGAAATAGGTTTTATGATTGGCATAAGGCACTCCTTTGAATAGGGTTTATATAAATAGTATCACCTAATTTTGATAAAATCAAGTGAAAATTTGTAGCTTATGAACGAGGTTAAAAAAATGAGTAATTGGAAATCTGTGCTTAAGGCGGATTCGACGGAATGGTTATTAGAAAAAGATAATCCTTCGGTAAGATATTTTACACTAACTAAGATTTTGGATAAACCTGAAAACAGTCCTGAAGTGAAAAAAGCCAAAAATGAAATTATGGAAGTTGGAGCTGTACCCAATATTTTATCTAAACAAAGGAATGAAGGTTATTGGGAGACCCCTGAAAAATTCTATACCGCCAAATACAAAGGAACAATATGGCAGATTATAATTTTAGCTGAACTCGGAGCGGACGGCAGGGATGAACGTATCAGGAACGCGTGTGAATTTATTCTGAAAAACTCTCAGCATTGCGAAAGCGCCGGTTTCTCCATGCACGCAAGCGCCAAAGAGGGCGGCGGCAGACAGAGTGAAGTAATCCCTTGCTTAACCGGGAATATGGTTTGGAGTTTAATCTCTTTTGGGTTCAATTCCCCGCAGCTTGCTGCGCGTCGTAGGAATTGCTTTATGTTTCTTGTAGTCAGTAGTCAGTAGTCAGTAGTCAGAAGACACCAACCGCTATATTTCTGTTTGTATTTCTTCTGGCTCCTATATTCTGTATTCTGAATACCTGATACCTCGCAGCTTGCTGCGAGGTAGTCCATTGATCGCTTTCAGGTAAATATTGAACGAAAAGGTGAGCCAGGTAAATGGGTTACCTTAAATGCTTTAAGTGCTTTGAAAAAGTTTTATAGTAAGTAATTTTTTAGTTTTTTTTGACAGGCGAGACGCCTGTCCTACTTCGGTCTGGTGAATATAATAAAGGGCGCTGTCCCCATTTGGTAGAATTGTAAAATTATTTTGCACTTTTAAATACAAAGAGCTATAATCAATTCTAAAATTGATTTATAATTGCGAGGCATTCAAAAACAGGAGGGTTTTTAAGTTGGAAGCAAAAAAACTTGAGACGTTCAAAAAAAAATTGCTGGAAGAAAAGGAAAACTTAGAAAAAGAGATGTCTGAGTTACAAGACAGAAATCTTGAGGAAAGCCAGTCTGAGGTTTCCGGGGAAAATTCTTACAATGAAGATTTTGCAGATAGCGGGACGGCGACTTTTGAAAGAGAACGGGATCTTTCTCTTGAAAAAAACATAAAAGATCTTATTCATAGAGTTAACGAAGCTCTGAAACGAATAGAAAAAGGGACTTATGGAATTTGTGACAGTTGCGGTAAAGAGATAGACCCGGCTCGGCTAAAGGCACTTCCTTACGTTAATTTGTGTATAGAATGTAAGAAAAAAGAAGAAACAAGCTGGTAAACCTTAACAAAATAAATTAATGAAAAATAGATATTTTTTCACAGCAGCGTTTTTAATTATACTTGTTGATCAGTTAAGTAAATTTTATATCACGGATTTCCTTGAGAAGGGAGAATCTTTTTATTTAATCAAAGGGATTTTTCATTTAACTCATGTTCAGAATGACGGAGCTGCTTTTGGGATTTTCCCGGGCAAAAAGATATTATTCTTAATCCTCACTTTTTTTACAATAACAATCACTCTTTTTTATTATCAAAAATTAAAATCTGACAATTTTTTAATGAGTTTGGCGTTTTCTTTTATATTTGGGGGCGCTGTTGGAAATCTTATAGACAGGTTAATAATCGGAAAAGTAATTGATTTTTTGGACTTTCAAGTCTGGCCTGTTTTTAATCTGGCAGATTCATTTATTTTTATTGGAGCAGGAATTATTATCCTGACTTTCTTAAGAGATGGGAGATAGCTTTGTATCCTATAATTGCTGATTTTGGTTTTATGAAAATATATTCATATGGTTTTTTTCTCGCCCTTGCTTTTTTGGCAGCCACTGTGGTTGTTTTAATGGAAACGAAAAGAAAAGGTTATGAAAGAGAGACAGCCTACGATGTGGTTTTACTTGCTATAATAGGAGGGGTTTTTGGGGCAAGAATTTTTTATGTAATTGGTCATCTAAAATATTTTTTGATAGTTCCTCTGGATATTTTCAAGATATATCAAGGCGGATTGGTTTTTTACGGTGGTTTTTTAGGCGGGGCAATTGCGATTCTTTTGTATCTAAAACAAAAAAAGCTTTCAATTGGTGATTTTGCCGACATTGTTGCCCCCGCGGTTGCAATTGGCGCGGCGGTTGGAAGATTGGGATGTTTTTTTAATGGATGTTGTTATGGGAAGCCCGCGACAATTCCGTGGGCAATCCATTTTTTTGACACAAACCGCCATCCTACTCAAATATATGAATTTTTAATGAATCTTTCTATCTTTGGAATTCTCTGGTTTTTAAGAAAGAGGATTACTGAAAAAGGATTTCTTTTTCTGATCTATTTGATAATTTATTCGATTGCCCGATTTTGTATAGAATTTTTAAGAGTTACAATTCCTGTAGTTTTTGGATTAAGCGGATCTCAGATTATAAGTATATTTATGTTTATTTTTATAGTTTTGTTTTTTCTTGTTAGGCAGGTCAGGAGACCTGCCGCTACCCGAGGGCAGAATCGGGTCTCCTGACCTGATTCCTTTGTTTTTAATGGAGTCAAGAGAAATGAAAGTATATAAATTTGTTGTTCAAAGTGAAAATGACAAGGAAAGACTGGATATTCTTCTTTCAAAAAGAGAAGAAATACCCTCGAGTTCTTTTGCTCAAAATCTTATAAATAAAGGTTTAATTCTGGTTGACGGCAAAATAGTTAATAAGAATTACCCGGCTAAAGCTGGTCAGGAAATTGAAGTCAGAATTGAGGAAACAGAAGAATTAAATCTTAAACCGGAAACTATCCCTATCAAAATTATTTATGAAGATGAAAATTTAATTGTTGTTTCAAAACCTAGTGGGATGGTAGTGCATCCCTCGTTTGGTCATTCATCGGGCACGCTGGTCAATGCTGTTCTGGCTCATTGTGAAATTGCAGAAGTATCAGAAGATAAAATAAGGCCGGGGGTTGTTCATCGGTTAGATAAAGATACCTCAGGTCTTTTGTTAATAGCAAAGGACAATAAAACTCATCTGGCTCTTTCTGATCAGTTAGAAAGAAGAGAAATTAAAAGAAGATATATTGGACTGGTTGTTGATATAATAAAAGAAGACAGTGGGACGATTGATGCTCCGATTGGCAGAGGTTTTAAAAATTTTAAAAAAATGACTATCGCGGGACGCGCAAGCAGAGAAGCAATTACCCATTTTGAGGTTCTAAAGAGATATAATAAATACACCCTTCTTAAATTGATTTTGGAAACAGGAAGAACCCATCAGATACGTGTTCATATGGCTTATATTAAGCATCCAATTGTGGGAGACAAGGAATATGGCGGCAGAAGGTCGGGAGCTGATTTAGGTTTAAAAAGACAGTTTCTGCACGCTAAAGAATTAGAGTTTATTCATCCTGTTACAGGAGAAAAGATTTGTTTAAGTGATAACCTGCCGGATGATTTAATGGAAGCATTGAAAAAATTGGGTGAGACTAATGAAAGTGGGATTGGTTTTTAATCCAGTAGCCGGAGAAAATGCATTTGGCAAAGCGGCGGCGCATTTGATTGGAGTAATTGAAAGGGAATTTGAAAGACAAGGAGTCGCTGTTTCGCTTTACAGAATAAGCAGGGCAAAAGAAGGAATATCGCTTGCACAAAGAGCGGTAAATGAAGGATGCAGTGTTGTAGCCGCCGCTGGCGGAGACGGCACGGTAAATGAAGTATTAAATGGCATTGTTGGCAAGGGCGTTTTGTTAGGAGTAATTCCGATAGGAACAACCAATGTTTTTGCCCGTCAGATTTCAATGCCATTGGATTTAAACAAGAAATCAGATTTAGAGAAAACAGTTGAGATTATAAAAAAATGCAATACTATTCAAATTGATCTTGGGCTGGCCGGCGAGAGGTATTTTTTGTTAATGGCAGGAGTTGGTTTTGATGCTATGGTAGTTAAAGAAGTAAAGCCATTAATAAAAAAAGTTTTCAGAGGGCTTGCTTATCCTTTAACAGCTTTGAGATTAGTTTTAAAATGCGAGTCTTCTTTGTTCCAGATTGTCCTTGACGAGAGTCATCTTTCCAAAAATGCTTATTTTGTTTTGATTGGAAATTCAAAATATTACAGCGGTCGTTTTAGCATTGCTTCTTACGCGGATATTCAGGATGGATTTTTAGATGTATGTATTTTTAAGAAGAAAAACTTTTTTGATATTTTTCGCCATTCAGCGGGGATATTAACAGGACGTCATTTGAATTTTGCTGATGTTGATTATTATCAGGCAAAAGAGATTAATGTTTTTAGTGAAAGAAAATTATTAGTTCAGGTTGATGGTGAAGTTCTAGGGAGCACGCCGATGAAGTTTAAAGTTGTTCCTCTTTGTCAGTCGGTAGTTGTGCCTTAGAAGGTCGATGGTCGAAGGGTGTAGGTCTTAGGGGTTAAAAGAAGGGATCTAAAATGAAAAAGCTTTACGATTTGATTGATGATGTTTTGGAAAATAAAACATGGCTTCTTAGGGAAAATTCAAATACCCAGATGAGTCCTTCTTTGATTGATCTTTACATTTCATCGCAGATAAATGAAGAATACGCGTTAAATAAATTATACAGCGAAGATGTTGTAAAGCATCACAAAAATGGTTCAATTTATATCCATACTCTTCATAGTCCATTCAGGCCGTATTGCAATGGGATAGACGCAAGAATTTTTCTTTTAGATGGATTAAAATTTCCCCACTGTCGAAGCGCTCCCCCAAAACATTTTAGTTCGGCAGTATATCAGGCAATGGCTTATTTGTTTTACACCCAGCTATTTTTTTCAGGCGCTCAGGCAATCGATTATTTCAACTGGTTTTTCGCTCCCTTCATAAGAAAGGACGAGCTTTCTTATGAAGAGGTTAAACAGGTTATTCAGGGATTTGTATTTCAGTTAAATCAATCCAATCGAACCGGCGCTCAATCTGCGTTTTCCAATGTCGGACTAAGAATTAAATGTCCTCCTTATCTGGAAAATGAACAGGTTATACTAGACGGAAAAAAAGAAAATTATACTTATAGTGAATTTGAAAAAGAGGCAAGAACCATCTATCGCGCTTTTATGGAAGTTATGGGAGAGGGTGACGGAATGGGTTTGCCTTTTACTTTCCCTATTATTACCACCGCAATCACAAAAGATTTTAACTGGGAAGATGAATTAGTTGATGCGACGATGGAAGCGGCCTCGAAAACCGGCGCTCCCTATTTTTTAAATTTAGCCGCCAGTTATCTGGATGAAAAATATGTTCACGCGATGTGCTGCCGATTACTCGTTGAGCATAGCGCCGGTGTCTGGATGGCGGGCGGTTTGGGGACTGGATCAAATAAAGTAGTCACCTTGAACCTGCCGCACATTGCTCTTGAGGCAAAGGAGGAGAAAAAATTTTTTGATCGTCTTGATCATAATATAGATATTGCGAGACAAGCGCTTTTGGAAAGCAATGCAATAGTAAAAACGAGTATTGAGAAATGGAAGATTCTTTCATGGCTTGAGATGAAAACAGATGATAACGCTCCTTATTATAATTTTGACGAGAGAAGATTAACGGTTGGTGTTGTTGGATTGAATGAATGTCTGGTTAATCTTATTGACAAGCCATTAGTTTCCTCAGAAGGTCGGGAACTCGGACTTACAATCATCAAACATATAGCGGCTAAAACAAAAGAAGCATCAGAAAAAGACGGAGTTATCTATACACTTGAGCAGACACCAGCAGAATCAGCTTCTCATAAATTGGCAACAATTGATGTTAAAAGATTTGATGGTTCTGCTTTTGTTCAGGGAGAGACAGGAAGTTTTTATTACACCAATAGTTCTCATGTGCCTTACAGCGAAGATGTTTCAATTTTTGATAAAATTGAAGTCGAGTCAAAGTTTCATCCTTTTTTTACGGGGGGAGCTATTTGTCATATCTGGATGGGAGAATCTCTGCCTTCTGTTTCAGCCTTAAAGAATTTTGTTAAAAAATTAAGTCAGACCGATCTTGCATATTTTGCTCTTTCTCCTGATTTCAGTATTTGCAGAAACAATCACCTTTCCCGCGGTAAGACATCCGCTTGTTCGTCTTGTGGTTCTGAAATAGTTGATTATGTTAGCCGGGTAGTAGGTTATTTTACCCGAATATCGAAATGGAATCCGGGGAAACAACAGGAGTATCACAACCGAAAACGGTTTAAGATTTAAGGAATTTTTAAATGAGAAAAATAATTACATTTCTTTCAGATTTTGGTTTAGAAGATGAATGGGTTGGTGTGTGCAAGGGGGTTATATTAAATATTGTTCCCGATGCTGTTATTGTAGACATAACTCACCAGATCCCATCTTTTAACCTTAAGAAAGCTGCGGTTGAGCTTTTGAGCGCTTTGCCTTTTATGCCAATAGGAATTCATTTGGCGGTTGTTGATCCGGGGGTAGGGACAAAAAGACGCCCAATAGTTATAGAAACAGGACGGGGAGATTTTTTGGTTGGACCCGACAATGGAATTTTTTTACCGGCAGTAGATAAAATAGGCGGTATAAACAAGGTCTTCTGGATTACCAATGAAGAATTTATGAATGTTCCTGTTTCACAGACATTTAACGGGAGAGATATTTTTGCACCGGCGGCAGGACATCTTGCCAGAGGAATTAGCCCGGATAAATTTGGTCCTGAGATTGAAAAAACAACAATTGAAACATCTCCAATACTTCCAGTTGTTTCATCTTTAGAAACTCTTAAATGTGAGATAATAGACATTGATAAATTTGGAACAATCAGATTAAATTGTGGTTTTGATGATATAAACAAAATTGCTTTAGAATACGGCAGGAAGATAAAATTAAAATTAAACGGGAACGAATTATTGATTGATTTCGTGAAGACTTTCGGCGATGTTGGCATAGGCGAACCTGCGGCATTGATTGATTCATCTGGCTTTGTTTGTCTGGCTTTAAATCAGGGAAATTTTTCATTAAAATTTAATTTAAAAACAGGCGATAGGGTGGATATCATTAAAAATTAAAAATCAAAACGCAAAAGTCAAAAATTAAAATGACAAATTAAAATTCAAAGATGAATACTAAACTTGAATTTTGCATTATAATTTTTTCATTTTGATATGTATTTTTGATCTTTCATCTTTAATTTTTGATTTCTACACCAGAGAGTATTTCTATATTTCTAAATTCAGATGGTTCCAATTTAAATACAAAAGAACTGAAAAAATCAAGGGTGATTCATATGGCAAAGACAAGAGCTCATGTTTTTATAGACGGGAAAGTGCAAGGGGTTTATTTTCGCTCGTATCTTTGTGAAAAAGCGGGTGAGTCTAATGTTACCGGATGGGTTAAAAATTTAGCTGATGGGAGAGTGGAAGCGGTTCTTGAGGGCGAAGAAGAAAATATTGTTAAGATGATTGGTTTTTGCAAGGAAGGACCTCCGAGCGCGAAAATAATTGATTTAAAAGTTGACTGGTTTGGATATACGGGCGAATTTAGTTCGTTTTCTATAAAATATTATTAGGGGGGGCGATAGGGATTAAAATCAAAAATCAAAGATAAAAAATCAAAATGACAAATCAAAATTTAAAGATAAGTTCAAATTAAGTCGCGAGCTTAAAGGAAAGATTTTTCAGTTTTCACTTGCTGTCCGAGATGGTAGTTTGAAGTCTGCCTTGGAATTTGGCGCTTAGGGTTTAGAATTTTTACATTTTTATATGTATTTTTAATCTTTTATATTTTATTTTTGATTTAGTTTCCATCTTTGGATATTGTAATTTGTTGTTTGGAATTTCTGACTTTTAGTTCCGTCTTATTCGGGTTCAGGAGAGACACATTGGAAATTAAAGATTTAATCTATGAGTTAACCGCCAAAATACAAAAAAGTGTTAAGCCTCATATTGGAAAAGTGTCTTCGCGTCATTCATTGGGGAAAGCAGTAGGCGGAGATACAACCTTTGTTATTGATGAAATTGCAGAAAAAGAGACGGAAGATTTTCTTAAAAAATGCGGGAACATTGCTTATTATTCTGAAGACAAGGGTCTGGTTATATTTGGAAAGCCTGAATTCGTTTTGATAATTGACCCTATTGATGGAACACGGCCGGCCGCTGCCGGATTGGAATCTTGCTGTGTTTCAGTTGCGGGCGCGGTTTATGAAGAAAAGCCTAAAATGAAAAATGTTTTATATGGTTGCATTCAAGAAATTAAAAACGAAACAATTTTTTTTGCTGAAAAAGGAAAAAGTGTTAAAATAGAAACAGGAACCCCTATTCTTAGCGATAACGATAATCTGAAAAATCTTTTTTGGACAATTGGCTTCAGAGGCCGGCCGGCTGAATCATTAATAACAGTTTTGGGTGAATTAGTTGATATTTCTTCAGTTGACGGCGGATTATTTGATCTGGGAAGCGCGTGTTTTTCTCTTACCAGACTTATAACAGGTCAAATGGATGCTTATGTTGATATTGGAAAGAGAATGATTGAAGAAGTTCCTAAAGTTAATAGATATTTCGAAGAAGTCGGTCAGGGCTCAGTTTTGAATAATAATCCCTATGATATAGCGGCGGCAGTTCTTATTGTTAAAGAAGGCGGTTGTATTGTAACAGACGGCTATGGTCGTTCTCTGGATGATTATTATTTGCTTGGATCTGGAGCGGAGTTTCAGATTTCAACGATAGCCGCAACTTCTGCCTCTTTACATAAAAAAATTATCTTTGAAGTAGATAAGGGAATTCAAAGACTTAAAGATAAATTAGCAGGTTGAAGGATGTGTCGAAAAATCTCTTAGACCTGTTGCCCATAAGGGGGTTTATTTTAATGGAAACCGATCAGGAGCTAACTGAAAGTCTAAAACTGTTGTCTGAGTTGAAACAAAAGCTGATTAATGGGAGCGACAGTTTGAGTCTGGAAGAAAAAGTTTATTCTCTTGAAGAAAAAGTTGGCGGTATGGCAGATGATTTTGTGAAAAATCCTGATGGCCCCAAACGGGTAGAACTGGTAGCTAATTTATGTTTGCTTTCAGAACTTTGCGGCGCAATTGATTTTGATCGCATGATTGAAGCAAGAGAGAAATTTCAAGAACTGTTTCCTCACCATTTTAAACAATATTTGTCTTATCTGGAAAATGCTTCATGGGAGATGACGTGGTCGGGATGCATTGGATGTGTTCATTTTTCTGGTAAGTGCGCTTTAAACTTATCTCCAACAGAAGTAACTTCGGGTGAAGGTCAAACAAAAAGAGTTTGTCATTCAAGGAGGCAAAAATCAGCGAATCTTTGAATCATTTAAACATTGGAAATTGGAGCTTATTTGTTATTTGGATATTGAGATTTGGAATTTCTGACTTGTTCGGGTTGGGTAATATATAAAATATAAAATGCAAAGAGGAGTGGCAATATGGCAAAAAAATTAAAAGATCCTACAACAGCGCTTTTTCCCTGTCCCGTTGTTCTTGTGACAAGCGTGGATGCGAACTTAAAGCCTAATATTATTACACTTGCATGGGTGGGAACGATTTGTTCAGAACCTCCTATGATTGGGATAAGCATAAGACCAAGCAGATATTCACATAAACTGATAAGCGAATCAAAAGAATTTGTAGTTAATATTCCTTCAGAAGACTTGGTTTTTGCGGTAGACTACTGTGGTGTTGTATCAGGAAAAGATATTGATAAGTTTAAGCAGGCTAAATTAACTTCTGTTTCAGCCTTACAGGTAAAGCCTCCTTTGATAGAAGAATGTCCTGTAAACATAGAATGCAAAGTAAAAAATATAATATCACTAGGCACTCACGATCTTTTTATAGGCGAAGTTGTAAAAGTTCATATAGATGAAGATGTTTTAGACGAAAAAGGAAAAGTTGATATAGCTAAAGCGAAACCATTTGCTTATACAGTTCATGAATATTGGAGCCTAAAAGAAAAAATAGGATTTTATGGATATTCAAAAAAAGGAAGTTAAGTATGACAGATTACTATAGAATCCTTGAAGTTCATCAGGAGGCATCTCAGGAAGTAATTGAAAAAGCATACAAAGCTTTATCTATGAAGTATCATCCTGACAAGCATTTATTAGATGAGAAAAGACAAGCTACCAGAAAAATGCAGGAACTAAATGAAGCTTACGGTGTTTTATCTGATCCATTAAAAAGACTTGCTTATGATAGAGAAAGATCAACAGATTTTTGGCAAATATGGTTAGAATATGGTTTATTGGGAGTAGCAAAAATCTGGTTAAAGGAAAAATAAACGCATGAGCACAAATTCTATAATATCTAATTAGATATTATAGAATTTGATATTATAAGTCGAACGAAATAGAAAGGATCTAAGAATTCCAAGATTTAGATATTCGAGTAAAAAAAGGAACCATCGGATAACTGCTTTGCCTATCTTCGCGGCTACATTTATTTTATTGCTTCTCTTTACCAAAAATCAGAATGTTTTTGCAATTAATTGGAAACAAATGGAAACGCCTCATTTTATTATTTTTTATGATGATTTGAATTTGGCCGTTAAAACAAAGAAGCTGGCAGAAAGCAATTATGATCGTCTTGTTTCTGAGTTGAGCTTTAAACCTAAAGATAAAATAAAAATATATTTATATAGCAATCAAAAAGAGTATTTAGCAATCAATCCACCGGAAGAAACGATTGGTTTTGCGGAACCTTCATCTAATCAGATATCTTTATCAGCAGAAGCAGGGAGCCTTGAAACTACTATTCCTCATGAAATAACACATATTATTTTTATTAAGAGCATTCCCGAAATTTTTAAAATTCCTTTTTGGTTCATTGAAGGATTGGCTATTTTTGAATCAGATTATCCATCTTATTCAGTCGAAGAAGAAAATTTATTTTTAAAAGGAGATATTGATTCAATTCCCAGGCTTAATCAGATAATGTCTGCTCCTTCCGATGTTGAGACACGAAGAAAGGTTTCTCTTGAGGGATACTTGATAATTAAATTTATTTCCAGTCGTTATGGAACCGATAAATTGCGAATTATTATAACTAATTTGCAGCATCGGAGTAGTTTTGAAAATGCAATCAAGAAGTCTCTGGGGATCAATATTAACGAATTCGATATTTTGTGGCGTGAACACATTAATAAAAAAAGAAATGGTTTTCTTTTATTGAGTAGTTTGAGGTATTTTGGCTGGATGATTTTATCTGTTACCGTTATTATCAGCACAGGAATTTGGCTTATCCGATGGCGGCGGAGGTTTGATTCATATCAAGAGGATGAAGATGAAAAATTTGAGGAAGAAACAAAGGATAAAGGTAGTCTTTTATAGAATAAAGATGTAAATAAAAAAGGTTATGGGTAAGAGGTTATAGGTAATGGGTGAAATTAGATAAGCATCAAAAGGATAAATACCAAATTCCAAGCATCAAATAAGTTTTAAAATCAAAGATAAAAAATCAAATATTAAAATGACAAATCAAAATTCAAAGATGAACACTAAACGTATAGGTCTTAGGTTTAAAGGAGAAGTTTCTAAAATCCCTACAACCTACGACTTTATTGATTACTTGAATCTTGCATTATAATTTTTTCATTTTGATATGTATTTTTGATTTTTTATCTTTTATTTTTGATTTCTTTCATATTTGGACATTGTAATTTGAGATTTATTTGTAATTTGAATATTGTTATTTGGAATTTCTGACTTGTTCGGGTTAGTCCAAGGGGTGTTCAGTGAAAGGTTTTTTAGGAACTAAAGCTGGTTTTTATTCAGACTTAAGTCTTGTCTGGGAACTTTTTCTCATTATAGCTTTTATAATGGGATATTATTATGCTCGAAAACACAAAGGCTACAATCATCATTATCTTATGCTGGCAACAGTAACAATTAATATTTTGTTTTTTATTACATTTTAGTGCTTTAACAAGATGGGTTGGTGGTAAGAGGCTATGAGTGTGATAGCTGAAATTAGATAAGCGTCAAAAGGATAAATAACAAATTTCAAGTACCAAATAAGTTTTAAAATCAAAAATAGAAAATCAAATATTAAAATGACAAATCAAAATTCAAAGATGAACGCTAAACATATAGGTCTTAGGTCTAAAGTTTTGAGGTCTAAAGGAGAAGTTCCTAAAAGCCCTACAACCTACGACTTTATTGATTACTTGAATCTTGCATTATAATTTTTTTCATTTTGATATGTATTTTTGATTTTTTATCTTTTATTTTTAATTTCTTTCATATTTAAACATTGGAATTTGTTATTTGGAATTTCTGATTAAAATGTTATTCAGGTGAAACTGGATGTATGTTCCATTTGAATGGAAGAGAACAATTAATGATTTAATTGAAGCGAAAGGTAAAGTTTTTTTGCTTGGGGGATCTGATACAGGCAAAACAACATTTGCCTTTATTCTTGCGAAAGAAGCTGTTTCCCGTGGACTTAGAGTCGGTTTTGTTGATGCTGATTTGGGACAAACGTCAATTGGTCCTCCCTGCACAATAGGTTCTGCTGTTCTTTCGAGGGAAAACATTTTTAATGATTTAATTGAACCTGATAAGTTATATTTTGTAGGGGATACTTCTCCTTACGGTCATCTTCTTCAAAGTGTAGTTGGAACAAAACAATTGGTAGATGAAACTGAAAAGTTAAATCCAGACTTGTTGATAATTGACACAAGCGGCTTAATTGATGGCGCAATGGGTCAGGCGCTTAAATACCATAAAATAATTTCTTTGAGACCAGATTTTGTTATTGCGTCTCAGAGAGAAGACGAACTGTATGTAATTTTAAAGGTTCTTTCCTCATACCAGAAACCAGTTGTTAAAATTTTACCAGTTCCAGTTGAAGTAAAAAGACTTTCTTCTGAAATGAGAGCAAAAAACAGAAAGTTGAAATTTGAGAGTTATTTTAAAGATTCAACTCGCATAAAATTAAAAATAAATCAGATTTCCTTTTATCCTTCCTTTCAGGATGTGTTGAAAAGAAGAGAATTTGAGAATTTAATAGTTGGTCTTAAAGATGAAAATGGATCAACAAAGGGAATTGGTGTTATAGATAAATTAAATAATAAGGATGGTTGTATTGAAATATTCACACCGGCTTCAATCAATCAGATCATTAAAGGAATTGAATTTGGATTTTTAAAAATAAATATCAACGGAGACGAATTTGGAAAAGTTCGTTTATGGAAAACGTAAGCAACCCCGATAAATCGGGGTTGAATTGCAAACTGAAGATTTCAATTTGGAAATTTTAAAATGGAAGATAAAAATAGGAAGCATATTTTAGAGCGAAAAATTTAAATTATTTTAAAAAATTTAAAAAAAATTTTTTATCTTGCAGGAATAATAATTTAAACAAAGAATCTAGAAATTAAAATATAAATTTTCCAAAACTCAATTGACACTAAAATTCCTCTGTGATAAATAGTTAAAAATGAGCATTATGATGAAAGTCGTTGTTAGTCTTAAAGTTTGTGTATAGGATTTCAACATTGATGAAATTTCTGTAATTGCAAAATGAAAATTGCAAATTTTAAAATGCAAAATATAAAAAGGTAATCCTTATTTTTTAATTTGCATTTTTCAATTTAAAATTTACAATTCAAGTTAGCGAACGAAGTGAGCCTAACTTGAAAAGGGGGAGATTATAATAAACGGTTTAAGAAAAACTTTAATCGCAGCAACAATGACCGTTTTAATTTTTTTAAACTCTTATTCCGCATATGCAAGACCTCGTTCTCGCAGTAATACTGTTAAAAAACAGGAAACTGCTGCGACATCCGCTCAAATTGCTAATTTAAATACTGAATTAAAGAAAACCACAAATGAATATAATTATGCTTCTAACAGCTTGAAAAAAATTAACGCAAACATTCGTACAAATAAGGTCAAGATTAAAGAGGCTGAGGAAGAACTTCAAAGAACCCAGCAGGTTTTAAGTAAAAGAGTAGCCGCGGTTTATCGATATGGAAAAGTTAACTTTTTTGATGTTTTATTTGGCGCAAATGATTTTCGTGATTTTGTAGTTCGCTGGGATCTAATGACAAAGATCGCTCGTCAGGATGCAGAAGTTTACAAAAAAGTTAAACAAAAAAAAGCTGAAATTGAATTGTCAAATCAGAAATTATTAGAAGAAAAGAAACGAAAAGAAGTTTTTGCGAGAAGATTAAGAAACTCTCAAAGCCAGCTTGCTTCAAGACTAAGGAAACAACAGGAGTTACTGAATCGCGCCAAGAGTCAGGGGGCGTCAAGAATAGGAAGGCTTGCTGTTTCTCGAGACGTTGGTCCACTGGATGTTTCTTTTAGAAATGAAGGTTTTGTTTTTCCGGTAGAGGGCGCGCATTCGTTTAGCGATGACTGGGGAGATTCAAGAGGAGGAGGACGCAGACGCCATAAAGGAAATGATATTTTTGCTTTAAAAGGAACCCCTGTAGTCGCGGTAGTTGACGGAGTTGTTTCAATGGAAAAACGCGGCGGATCAGGAGGAATAATGTTATGGTTGGATGGCGATGATGGAAATGTTTACTTTTACGCTCACTTAAATGGCTACGCAGTAGGAACAGGTGCTCGAGTAAGATCAGGTCAGACCATCGCCTATGTTGGTGATACTGGTAACGCAAGAGGAAGTTCACCTCATCTTCATTTTGAGATTCATGTTGACGGCAGAAGAGCAGTTAATCCTCATGAAACACTAGAGGCTGCTGATTAGGTTTCCTTTGCTCGTCATGCGGGTAAAGCAATCAAGGAGTTTTTAGAAAAAGGCAGGACATTTTTGTCCTGCCTTTTTGCTTTAACACTTTTTATGCCTTCTAAACATCAGTTCGCCTTCAATTTGACAATGTTTTGGAATTACTTTATAGTAAACACCCTGCGTTGTAATTTGCTTACTAGTTGTAGTGGGCCATTAAAAAATTTCAGGAGGCGATGGAAATTAGGGGTGGTAGAACTTATCTTAAGAGATTTACCTTCTTGCTTAATCTGATTTTTGTTTTTAGTTTAACTTTTTCTGCTTATGCAGGGGTGTATTTAGAAAAGGGAAATCGGGTCGAAGTGGAAGCGAAAAAACCTGAGGCGAGCGCACCAAGCGCGCCAGCAACACAAAAGAAAAGAGTATTAAAAAGAAGAACTAGGAGAGTTGCAAGAGCGCCAAAAGCGAGTGTTTCTCGAGAAGCTGCTCCTCAGGATAATGGTTTTAGAACCGAAGGTTTTGTATTTCCGGTAGCCGGTCCTCATCAATTTAGCAATGATTGGGGGTCGCCGCGCGGAAGAGGCAGACGCCATAAAGGAAATGATATTTTTGCTGAAATGAATACTCCTGTGGTGGCTGTAGTAAATGGTACAGTTTCGAGGGAACAACGCGGTGGAACCGGAGGAATAATGTTATGGCTGAATGGCGATGATGGAAATGTTTATTTCTATGCTCATTTAAGCGGATATGCGGTAAGTACAGGAACAAGAGTAACGGCTGGCCAGACAATCGCGTTTGTGGGAAACACTGGTAACGCAAGAGGAGGATCACCTCATCTTCATTTTGAGATTCATCTTGGCGGCGGAAGAGCGGTTAATCCATTTGAAACCTTAGACACGTCGGATTAATTGAAATTTAGTTATAGGCAAGAGGTTAGAGGCGATAGGCTATAGGATATAGGTTGGATTGAAAGTTTAGATACTCATCCCATTGCCCCTAGCCCCTCGCCTATTGCCCTTTTTTTATAAATTTATAAAAATTTAAAGGAAAAAAGTTTTAAGCTTAGAATTAATTTAAATATATAGGAAAATTCTTTTATTACTTGTGACTTGTGACTTGTGACTTTTATCAAGTTGACGTTTTTGGAAAAATTTGTTATTATCAATTTAACCTTTAAATGTAGTCCGGCGAGGCTAGCAAGGGCAAATAAATTATGAATAATAGAATAGACACAATAAACAATTTTAATGCCTTTTTGCGGTTTTCCGGAAAAGGCATTTTTTTATGGTCTTAGAGGAGACAAGAAAGTGGAATATAAAGAAAAAGCTGAAGTTTTAAATCAGGATGACATCAAAAGAATAATCACAAGAATTGCTCATGAGATTATAGAGAAGAACAAGGGAGCAAAAGATTTAGCTTTTATAGGAATCAGAACCAGAGGAGTATATATAGCCAGACGATTGATTGAAAGAATTAAGCAAATAGAAAAAGAAACAATCCCCATTGGAACGCTTGATATTACTCTTTATCGAGATGATGTAACCACTCATCCCAAGATAGAACTTTCCTCAACTGATATACCTTTTGATGTTAGCAATAAAAACATTATTCTTGTAGATGACGTTTTATTTACAGGAAGAACAATCAGAGCGGCGCTTGACGCGATAATGGATTTTGGAAGGCCGGAAACAATTCAGTTAGCTGTTTTAATCGACCGCGGTCATAGAGAACTTCCTATAAGAGCAGATTATGTCGGAAAAAATTTGCCGACTTCCAGAAAAGAAGATGTAAAAGTTTATCTTTCAGAAACAGATGATAAAGATTCAGTTATTATTGGTGAATCTGGTTAGGTTGGGGTGATAGATAGAATGAGTCTCTCTGTGACAAATTTACTTAGCATAAAAGATTTAACGAATGATGACATCAATCTTGTATTGGACACAGCAAAATATTTTGAGGAAATATCAAAAAGGGCAATTAAAAAAGTTCCCACACTTAGAGGAAAAACAATTGTTAATTTGTTTCTTGAGCCAAGCACAAGAACAAGAATATCTTTTGAACTGGCCGCCAAACGTTTAAGCGCCGATGTGGTTAATATATCATCAGATTCAAGCGCGATAAAAAAAGGTGAAAGCCTGAAAGACACAGCTAAAACGCTGACCGCAATGGGCATAGATATTATTGTGATGAGGCATTCTTTTGCCGGTTCTTCTGAATTGTTAGCCAAGTGGACGGATGCTCGCATAATTAACGCTGGAGACGGCGCGCACGAACATCCAACCCAAGCATTGCTTGATCTTTATACAGTAAGGGAAAAACTTAAGAAAATAGAGAATCTGCATATAGGAATAGTTGGCGATGTTGCTCATAGCAGAGTGGCGCGTTCCAATATTTTTGCTTTTAAGAAAATGGGAGCAAAAATTTCAGTTATAGCTCCGCCGACGCTTGTTCCCCCTGAATTTGAATCTTTGGGTGTTAATATTAGATATAATTTTGATGAAGTAATTCCTGAAATTGATGTGATTTATCTTTTAAGGCTCCAGTTGGAACGTCAGACAGAAAGTTTTTTCCCCTCTATTGGTGAATACGCGCGGCTTTTCTGTTTAAACAAAGAAAGATTAAAAATGGCAAAAGAAAATGTTGTAATAATGCACCCCGGCCCGATTAATCGCGATATAGAAATATCAGGAGATATCACCGAGATGCCGGAAAGCATCATTACTCAACAAGTGGCAAGCGGAATCGCAGTAAGAATGGCTGTTCTTTATCTTCTTGCAGGAGGAGGTTTGGTTAGTGGAGCTGTTGATTAAAGGCGGGAAACTGGTTGATCCTTCGAATAAACAAAACAGCGTTAAGGATATTTATATAAAAGATGGTTTAATAAAATCAGTTGGAAAAGATTTGGGCGAGACTTTAAAAAAAGGAATTAATGCAATTGATGCCAAGGGATTAATTGTGGCTCCCGGATTTGTTGATTTACATACGCATTTGAGAGAACCGGGCAGGGAGGACGAAGAAACTATTGCTACTGGCACACGGGCTGCCGCGAAAGGCGGTTTTACATCAATTTGTTGTATGCCTAATACAAATCCGGTAGTTGATAATAAATCTGTTGTTGATTTTATTAAAGAGAAGGCAAGAAGCGAAGGAATTGTAAAGGTATTCCCTGTTGGGGCAATTACAAAGGGATTAAACGGTAGGGAGTTAGCCGAAATGGCTGACTTAGCCGATGCCGGAGTTGTTGGTTTTTCTGATGATGGAGAATCGGTAATGGACAGCCGCTTAATGCGGCGGGCGCTTGAATACAGCAAAATGTTTGATTTGCCTTTGATGGTTCATTCGGAAGATAAAAATTTAACCCGGGATGGACAAATAAATGAGGGTTACTGGTCAACGGCGCTTGGTCTTAAAGGGATGCCTTCTCAGGCAGAAGAGATTATGGTGGCAAGAGATATTTCTTTACTTAGTCTTACAGGCGGCAGAATTCATATAGCCCATACAAGCGCATCGGAGTCTGTTGATATTATAAGAAAAGCAAAAAATGATGGATTAAAAGTAACTTGTGAAGCAACGCCGCATCATTTGACTTTAAACGATGAATATTTAAGAAATTTTGATACAAGCGGGAAGGTAAATCCGCCTCTTCGCTCGAAAAAAGATATAGAAGCATTAATAGAAGCGCTGGCAGATGGAACCATTGATGTGGTTGCCACAGATCACGCTCCTCATACTTTATCTGAGAAGGAAAAAGAATTTGATCTTGCTCCTTTTGGAGTAATTGGTCTGGAAACTGCTTTTTCGGTTTTGTTTACGGAGCTTGTGAAGAAGAAACTTCTTTCTTTTTCAGGGTTAATCGAAGCTTTAAGCACAAAGCCAGCTTCTATAATTGGCGTAAAAAGCGGTATCAAAGAAGGTTCACCAGCAGATCTGACCGTAATTGACGAGAAAAGAAAATTTAAAGTGGAGGATTTTATTTCCAAAAGCAGTAATTCACCATTTAAAGGCAGAGAGCTGGAAGGGAAAGTAATTTATACTATTGTTGACGGAAAAGTAGTTTTTGAAGAATAGGAAGGATTCTATGACAAAGTCTAAGAATAAACCATGTTTTCTTGCGTTGGAAGACGGATTGGTTTTGGAAGGTAAAAGTTTTGGGGAAATAGGAGAAACAGGCGGCGAAGTTGTTTTTAATACAAGCATGACCGGCTATCAGGAGATTTTGACGGATCCATCTTACGCCGGCCAGATTGTCACAATGACTTATCCGTTAATAGGAAATTATGGGGTTAATTCTGATGATTATGAATCAAGAGCATCTTTTGCAGAGGGATTTATTGTAAGAGAAGCCTCAGATATTTATAGCAACTGGAAAGCTTCGACATCTCTTGATAAATTTTTGACTGATTTTGGAATTGTTGGCATTCAGGGAATCGATACCCGTATGCTTACCCGTCACATCAGGAGTTACGGCGCGATGAAGGGCATTGTCTCCTCTGTTGATTTGGATAAAGAAAGTCTGATTAAAAAAACAAAAGCTTTACCGGGTTTAATCGGAAAAGATATGGTTAAGGATGTTACCACCTCTGAGTCATACACGCGGAAGCCGCTAGACGGCGCGGTAAAATTCAAAGTTGCCGCGTTCGATTTTGGAATCAAGCTGAATATTTTAAGATCACTTTTAGGATTTAATTGTCAGGTCGAGGTTGTTCCCGCGGATACAAGCGCTGAAGAAATTTTAAAGTTAAATCCAGATGGCATATTTCTTTCTAATGGCCCCGGCGATCCCGAAGGTGTTCCTTACGTGATAGAAATAGTTAAAGAATTGATTGGCAGAAAACCAATTTTTGGTATTTGTCTGGGACATCAGATTTTAAGTCTTGCCTTGGGGTTAAAAACTTATAAATTGAAGTTTGGTCATCATGGCGGGAATCATCCGGTTAAAAATCTTGAAACTGAAAAAATTGAAATCACTGCGCAAAATCATGGGTTTGCCGTACATATTGATGATTTAGGCAAAATAGTAGAAACCGAAACAAGCAGAGTAAAAGTAACTCATATTAACTTAAATGATAATACAATAGAAGGAATAAAATGTTTTGATGTTCCAGCTTTTTCTGTTCAATATCATCCTGAATCTTCACCGGGACCCCATGATTCGCTGTATTTATTTGAACAATTTATTGATTTAATGAAAATTAGGTAATGGGTGATGGAAACCGCAAGTAAAAATTTGAAACAGAACTGAAATATAATAAGCAAAAAGGAGGAATTCAGAATGGTAGGTAGGGTTTTAATACCAATAGATTTTTCTGCTGAAACAGATAAGATTTTACGATTTACCAGAGGATTTAAAAAACTTGGATTGGAGAAAGTTGTTTTAGTTCATATAATCGACGTTAGAGGGGTGGAGTATCCTGTTGCTTCAAGTCGTAATAAAAAAATTCAAACAAAACTAAAAGAGCGAAAGGAGATTTTTGATGATTTAGGAATAGAGGTTAAAACTTTTGCCATGGAGGGTATACCCCATGAAGAGATATTGAGTATGGCAGAAGAAGAAAATATTTCGTTAATCGTTGCCTGCTCACATGGTAAACGTTTAATAGAGGAACTTTTATTGGGAAGTGTTTCTGAAAGAATAGGAAGAGAAGCTAAAACTCCTGTTCTTTTGATTAAGGAAGAAGTTTTGGATGAAATGGAAAAAAAGGGACAGCTTGAAAATTTTGCCGCAGATATATTTAGAAAAGTTGTGATTCCAACTGATTTTTCAGAGTGTTCCGAAAAGGCGTTAGAGTACGTTCATAAGTTAAAAAATAAAGGGATCGAAGAGGTAGTAATACTACATGTAATTGATACCAAGCGTCTTGAAACAGAAAAAGAAAAAGAAGAATTAGAGAGAATATGCAAGGAAAGATTGAAGAAAATTAAAAAAAGACTGGTTGATGATGGTTTTAATGTTAAGACTATTTTAAAAATAAGTAATCCGCTTCATGAAATAATAGAAATTTCAGAAAAAGAGAATGTTTCGTTAATTTTAATGGGTTCTCATGGTAAGAGTCTGGTGACAGAATGGCTGGTTGGCACTGTTTCGCTTGACGTGGTAAGAATCGGGGAAAAACCAGCTTTGGTTGTTCATGAAAAAGATGTTTGTCTTGAGTCTAATAGTTAGTTTTAATGTTTATAGGTATTGGTATATTTTTGGAGACGAGAGAAGCGCCAATAAGTTTTAAAGTCAAAAATAAAACTTGTCCTGAGCAAAGCGAAGGAACTTAAAATGACAAGTTAAAATTCAAAAATGAATACTTAAACCTGGATTTTGCATTACAATTTTTTCATTTTGATATGTATTTTTAATTTTTTATATTTCATTTTTAATTTATTTTCTAATTTTGAATGTTATTATTTGGATTTATTAATTTTAACTCAGTTAAGAAAGAAGACATTAATGCCGCGACGAAATGATATAAATAAGATTTTGCTGATTGGGTCTGGACCAATTATTATTGGTCAGGCTTGTGAGTTTGATTATTCTGGAACTCAAGCCTGTAAAGTTTTAAAAGAAGATGGTTTTGAAGTTGTACTGGTTAACAGTAACCCTGCAACTATAATGACTGATCCGGAATTTGCGGACAGAACTTACATTGAACCAATCACACCAGATATTGTTAAGAAAATAATTGCTATTGAAAAGCCAGATGCATTGCTTCCTACGCTGGGCGGTCAGACCGGACTAAACATTGCAGTCAGTCTTGCAAAAAGCGGTGTTCTTGAAAAGTACAACGTTGAATTAATTGGCGCAAAATTAGAGGCAATTCAAAAAGCGGAAGATCGAAATTTGTTCAAGCAGGCAATGCAGAAAATTGGTCTCAAGGTTCCACGCAGTGGGTTTGCTTATAATCTTGACGAAGCGCATCAGACTGCATCGAAGATAGGGTTTCCTTTGGTTATTCGGCCAAGCTTTACCCTCGGCGGGACAGGTGGAAGCATTGTCTGGAATATGGATGAATTTACTGATTTAGCGGCGGCAGGTCTCTCCATTAGTCCAATTAGCGAAATTTTAATTGAAGAGTCAGTAATTGGATGGAAAGAATACGAACTCGAGGTTATGCGCGATCTGAAAGATAACGTAGTAATAGTTTGTTCGATTGAGAATTTTGATCCAATGGGTGTTCATACAGGAGACAGCATAACAGTTGCGCCTGCTCAGACTCTCACAGATAAAGAATATCAACAGTTAAGAGACGCGTCCATTGCGATTATGAGGGAAATTGGTGTCGAAACAGGCGGCTCCAATATTCAGTTTGCGGTAAATCCAAAAGATGGAGAATTGGCTGTTATTGAAATGAACCCGCGCGTTTCAAGAAGTTCGGCTCTTGCTTCCAAAGCAACAGGTTTTCCGATTGCCAAGATTGCGGCTAAACTGGCAGTTGGTTACACGCTTGACGAGATTCCAAACGATATAACAAAAGAAACACCAGCTTCATTTGAGCCTACGATTGATTATGTTGTTGTTAAAATGCCCCGTTGGGCTTTTGAAAAATTTCCGGAAACAGATACAACCCTTACCACGAAGATGAAATCTGTTGGCGAGGCAATGTCGATTGGCCGCACCTTTAAAGAGTCTCTTCAAAAAGCAATTCGTTCTCTGGAAATTGACAGATATGGATTAGGCGCGGACGGACGCGACGAGATAGAAGACGATAAGTTATACCAAAAGCTTAGTTCACCAAATCAGGACAGGGTGTTTTATATTAAATACGCCATTGAAAAAGGAATAAGTCTCGATGAGATAAATGAAATAACCAAGATTGATAAATGGTTTTTGAATAACATTAAAGAAATTTATTTAAAAGAAAAAGAAATTTCCAAAGAGACAATCAGGACAATTTCGGACGAGATGCTAAAAAAGGCAAAACAATATGGTTTTTCGGATATTCAATTAGCCCATTTATTAAATTGTGATGAACATTCGGTAAGGGAAAGACGTGAAAAATCAAATATTATTCCAACTTTTAAGACGGTGGATACCTGCGCCGCTGAATTTGAAGCTTACACCCCTTATTATTATTCAACCTATGAAGTTGAGAATGAAACAGTTGAGACAACCAAGCCCAAAATAGTTATTCTTGGAGGAGGACCTAACAGAATTGGTCAGGGGATTGAATTTGATTATTGTTGTGTGCATGCTTCTTTTGCTCTTAGAGAAAATGGTTTTGAAACAATAATGGTCAATTGTAATCCTGAAACGGTCAGCACAGATTATGATACTTCAGACCGTCTTTATTTTGAGCCTCTTACGTTTGAGGATGTAATGAATATTATTGAGGTGGAAAAACCTGTTGGCGTGATTGTTCAGTTTGGCGGGCAGACACCATTAAAGCTGGCAGTCCCGCTAGAGAAAGCCGGAGTAAAAATTTTGGGGACATCTCCTGAAAGTATCGACTTGGCGGAAGACAGGAAAAAATTTGGTCATCTTTTAAAAAATCTTGGGATAAATCAATCGCCCAACGGAACCGCGACTTCTTATGAGGAAGCAAGAAACGCAGCCTCTCAGATTGGTTATCCTGTTTTGGTTCGTCCTTCTTATGTTTTAGGCGGAAGGGCGATGGAAATTGTTTATTCAGAGGATATGCTTGAAAAATACATCACATCCGCGGTCAAGGCTTCTTCTGAACATCCCATTTTAATTGACAAATTTTTGGAAGGCGCTATAGAAATTGACGTTGACGCGATTTTTGACGGCGACGATTTATATATTGGCGGCATTATGGAACACATTGAGGAAGCGGGGATTCATTCGGGCGACAGCGCCTGCGTAATTCCTCCGTATACTTTAAGTAAAGATATTATAAACACCATAGAAGATCAGACAAGAAAACTTGCAAAAGAATTAAAAGTGATTGGTTTGTTGAATATTCAATATGCGGTTAAAGATAATATTGTTTATGTTTTAGAAGTGAATCCGCGGGCATCGCGAACAGTTCCTTTTGTCAGCAAAGCAACCGGTCTTCCTCTCGCCAAGATAGCTTCACTTGTGATGGCTGGCAAAAAACTTAAGGAATTGGGAGTGGGCAAAGTTAAAAGCTTTAATCATGTTGCAATTAAGGAAGCTGTTTTGCCTTTTAGCCGTTTTCCCGAAGGTGATATTGTGCTTGGCCCTGAAATGAAATCCACCGGAGAGGTTATGGGGATAGATGTTAATTTCGGAAAAGCTTTTGCCAAAGCTGAAATGGGCGCCAGTCAGGAACTGCCTCTTAAAGGAACAGTTTTTATAAGTGTTTGCGATAAGGACAAAAAAGCGGTTGTTCAAATTGCGCGTAAATTTTCAGAGCTTGGTTTTAAGATTATCGCGACAAGCGGAACGGGGGATATTTTAACTTATAATAATATCAAAGTTTCTGAAGTTTTAAAAGTCAGGGAAGGTAGGCCTAATATAATTGATTTAATCAAGAATGGTCAGATAGATTTAATTATCAATACTCCTTACGGGAAAGAACCGCGTTCTGAGGGATATTATATCCGGACAGCGTCAGTAACAAAAGGAATTCCTTGTATTACTACAATCTCAGGCGCGCTAGCGGCCATTCAGGGAATTGAGGCAGTTTTAGAAAGTGAATTTTCTGTTAAATGTATTCAAGAATATCATAGGAAAAGCGGGGAAGATATGAAGGTAACTCAAAAGTCAAAGCTCAAAAGTTAAAACTACAAGTAAAAATTTAAAACTGCTAAAGTCGATAGTGGAGGATAAAATTATACAATATTTGTTGCTGGCTGACAGAGTCTGACTAGTTTTGACCTTTACGTTGTAGTTTTGAGTTTTGCATTTTGAATTTTGAGTTTGTGGGTAATTATTGCCTGAGGTTCTTGGTTTTTATTCCGGTTTGTTTGGGCTAAGTAAATCAAGAGGTAAAAATGTTCGAAGTTAAAGCCGAAGTAATTGCGTCAAAAAAAATTACAAAAGACATATATTCTATCAAAATTCTTTCCCCCGAAATTTCTGAAAACGCGGTTCCGGGCCAATTTGTTCATTTGAAATGCGGGGAAGACAAAAGTTTTATTTTAAGAAGACCTTTCAGTATACATCGCGTTGACGGCAAGACTTTTGAGCTTTTGTTTGAGGTGGTAGGTAAAGGCACCCGATGGTTATCCGAGGCGAAATCTCATTTGACCTTGGATATTCTTGGTCCAATTGGCAGAGGATTTTCAATAGGAGATAATTTAAAGAGTGTAATGTTTGTAGTTGGAGGAATGGGAGTCGCGCCTTTGGTGTTTTTATCAGATCAGCTTATTAAAAGAAAAGTAAAATTATATGTTGCGATTGGAGCAACAACCAAAGATCGTCTTCTTTACTTTATGGATTTAAAAAGAATATCCTATAAAATTTTTGTTTCCACAGATGATGGAACTTGCGGACAGAAAGGTTTTGTTACAGATTTATTAAACAATGCATTAAATACAGTTAAACCTGAACAAATTTATGCTTGCGGTCCAAGGGCTGTTTTAAGAAAAACAGCGGAAATTTCAAAGGAGCTTAAAATACCCTGTGAGGTTTCAATGGTTGAAAGAATGGCTTGCGGTATTGGGGCGTGTCTTGGCTGTGCCTGTAAAACAAAAGGGAAAACCAACGGTGATTTTGAATATAAACGAGTTTGTGTTGACGGACCTGTTTTTGACGCTGAAGAGGTGGTTTGGAGTTGAGGTCGGGGCTGGCGGTTGATATTGCGGGAATAAAAATGAAAAATCCGCTTATGACTGCTTCGGGCACATTCGCGAGCGGTCGTGAGTATTCTAAACTTATTGATATTAGCAGACTCGGCGCTATTGTTGTTAAAGGCGTAACATTAAAAGAGAAAAAAGGTAATCCTCCTCCGCGCATCTGCGAGACTCCGTCAGGAATTTTAAACTCAATCGGTCTTCAGAATAAAGGTGTAAATTATTTCGTAGAAGAGGATCTTCCTTTTTTAAGAAAACAAAAAATTCCAGTAATAGTTAATGTCGCCGGAAGCACTATAGAAGAATACCTTGGGGTGATCGAAAGAATAAATGGAGTTCATGGAATAAGCGGAATTGAATTAAACATATCATGTCCTAATGTAAAAGAAGGAGGAATGATTTTTGGTTCCGATCCTAAAATGGCGGCAAAAATAGTCAAAAAAGCAAAGTCAGTCGCGGAAGCGCCTTTAATTGTTAAGCTGACGCCCAATGTAATGGATATATGCGAAGTGGCCTCTGCTGTTGTTGAAGCAGGAGCGGATGCTCTTTCTTTAATTAATTCTGTTCTTGGAATGGCAATTGATGTAAAGACTTTCAGGCCAAGACTTGCGACTACTCTGGGTGGTTTGTCAGGGCCTGCGATTAAGCCTATTGCTCTTAGAATGGTTTGGGATGTCGCGAGAACTGTTGATGTTCCAATAATTGGAATGGGCGGAATCAGTTGTCTCGAAGACGCTATAGAATTTTTTCTTGCCGGCGCGACCGCAGTGGCAGTGGGAACAGCCAATTTTATCAATCCAAAAATTACTGTGGAAATAATCGATGGACTGGAGACTTTTCTGGAAGAAAGAGGAATGAAGAGCATGGATGAATTGATTGGGAAATTGAAAGTTTAAAACAAAAGGATTCAAGGGGTCAAGTGAAATTTTAAGTTCAAATGTCAAAGCTCAAAGTTCAAATGAAATCCAAAGTTCAAATCACTAAAACTTTTAATAATTTGGATTTTGACATTCATTTGATATTTGGATTTTGAAATTTGAACTTTT
>JACQXZ010000004.1 GCA_016208465.1 Actinomycetota bacterium | reverse complement strand
AAGATATATCACTTGACTTATACTCTATCCTCGTATTGAGGAAGTGTTTCTGAAGAGCCGTGTGAGGGAAATCCTCACGCACGGTTCTGTGAGGGGCATTAAGTAACCAAATGAGGTTATAAAGGATGTCTACTCGACAGCGTTGGGGCTTGTCCCCAACGGAAGCGAAAGTAGGGCAAGGCTTTAGCCTTGCAAGACGGAGAAAGAAAAAATTATGAATGGAAAAATAAACTTGAAAGAATTAAAAATTGTTCCTATGGAATGTGCTGATTTAATTAATGTATATGCGATTGAAAGAAGTGTTTTTAGCCAGCCTTGGACGATTGGGATGTTTGTTTCTGAGTTGAGAAGAAAGGATTTGGGTATTTATTTTGTCGCGAAGACCGGTAAAAAAGTAATTGGTTATGGTGGATTAATAACTATTGGAGATGAGGGGCATATAATGAACCTTGCAGTTGACAATAAATTTCAAAATCAGGGAGTTGGTTCTCTCTTGTTGCTGAATTTAATCAACGCCGCAGTTAAGAAAGGCGCAAAGAGGTTGACACTGGAAGTTAGAAAATCAAATTCTAAGGCGCAGGCTTTTTACAGGAAATTTGGGTTTAGCGAAACCGGGATAAGAAAAGAATATTATCATGATAACAAAGAAGACGCGATAATCTTGTGGACAGACGATATAAGTTCGAATTCATACAGAGAATTACTTAAAAAACTTAAAAATGAGCAGGCAGGCGAGTAAAGTCAAGAGGTTAGGAAATTGGGAAGATAGGAAGATGGGAATGGATTATGTTTTGGGCATAGAGACTTCCTGTGATGAGACTGCAGCAGCAGTGGTTGCGGATGGAAAGAAAATTTTATCAAATATTATTTCTTCTCAGGTTGATTTGCATAGCAAGTACGGAGGCGTAGTACCTGAAATCGCTGCTCGCAGACATCTGGAACTAATTAATCCGGTAGTTTTAGAGGCTCTTAACACAGCGAATATTTAATAATTTCAGGCGGGCATACAATTCTGGTTTTTGTAAAAGGGATGGATGAATATGAAGTTCTTGGTCAGACATTGGATGATGCTGCGGGAGAGGCATTTGACAAGATAGCGGGTTTTCTTGGTTTAGGATATCCCGGTGGGCCGGTTATTGACAGGCTTTCAAAAAAAGGCAATCCAAATGCTGTCAAGTTTCCAAGGGCAATGCTTCTTACCAATGATTATAATTTTAGTTTAAGTGGTTTAAAAACTGCTGTTTTAAATTATGTCTCCCGTCTTAAAAGTCGGGGTGAAAAGATTAAGGTTGAGGATATCTGCGCAAGTTTTCAGGAAGCTTTGATAGATGTTCAGGTCTATAAAACGATAAAAGCGGCAATTGAGAAGAAAAGCGGCAAGATTGTTCTCGCGGGCGGCGTTGCTTCTAATAGTTCTTTGCGTGAAAAACTTAGGCTTGAAGCCTTCAAGAATAACATCGAATTATTCTATCCTTCTTTTTTGTTATGCACTGATAATGCTGCTATGATAGCGTCCGCTGGTTACTACAAATGGAAAAAGAAAGAATTGCTCTCTCTCAGTGCTGACATAGATTCAAATTATCGTCTTGGAAAAATGACCCAAAAGAATAAGATTTAGTCTTATGTAAACTAAAAAATCTGTGGATAATGTGTATAAATCTGTGAATAACTGTAAAATAAGGGTTTAATTTGTGCATAGAGTAGTTGAAAAGGACTGTTTAATTTATTGGAAATAAAATACTGGTATCTTTAGGTAATTCCAACCAGGTAGCTCTGGGTGTGTCTGCTTAGTTTATTTGAATATTTCTCAGTTTTTTCTCAGTTTGTGTTTATAATATGTTTGTATAAATTAATGGGGCCATGGGTTAGAGGCGATAGGCTATAGGTTTCGTAATTTTTACTCAACTAAAAACAGAGGACATCCATGAGTGGAGTATGTAATGAGAATTTTAATTATTGAAGACGAACATAAAATTGCAAACTCGATAAAAAGGGGCTTGGAACAGGAGTCCTATGCGGTAGATGTTGCCTTTGATGGAGAATATGGTTTTGATTTAGCTTCAACCGAGGATTACGATGTGATTATTTTGGATCTTATGCTTCCAAAAATGGATGGGGTTGAGATTTGCAGGCAATTGCGTAAGAATAACATTCACACCCCTATTTTAATGTTGACTGCTAGAGATCAACTTGATGATAAAATAAAGGGTTTAAATGCCGGTGCTGATGATTATTTAGTTAAGCCTTTTGCTTTTGCAGAGCTTTTAGCTCGAATCAGGGCGCTGACCAGGAGACCAAAAGAAGCATTAGGCGCTGTATTGACTATTAAGGACTTAAGTTTAAACACGCTTACCTATCAAGTGAAGCGGGGGCAAAAAGAAATAAAGTTGTCAAGGAAGGAATTTGCTTTGCTAGAGTACCTTATAAGAAATAAAGATAAAATTCTTACTAAGGATCAAATCATTAATCATGTCTGGAATTATGATGCTGATGTATTGCTAAACACGGTTGAGGTTTATATTGGTTATTTGCGAAACAAGATAGACAAACCATTTAGAAATAAGCCACAGTTGATACATACAATTAGAGGTTTTGGTTATAAAATTGGAGAGGGAAAATAATGTTTCGCCTGGCGCGTTTAAAACTGACCGGTTGGTATCTGCTCATTATCATGTTGATATGTGTGATATTTAGTCTGGCAATATATCATGAAGCGACTGCAGAATTAGAGGGAAGTATTAGACGGGCAGAACTTCGGTTAAAAGCCGAAGAGCTTGGTATAAGACTGCCGCCGCGAATGCCTCTTCACATGGAAAATCTAAGACCCGAATTACGTAACATATTTCCGAGACCTTCTTTGTTAGAAGATTTACAAGAGGCTAAACGGCGGGTTGTAAATCGTCTGTTGTTGATTAATGGTGTGATTTTGGTTATTTCTGCCACGGCTGGATATTTTCTCGCTGGTAAAACACTCAAACCTATCGAAGATGTATTAGAAGAACAAAAAAGATTTGTAGCTGATGCCTCACATGAACTACGCACTCCTCTAACTGCTCTTAAAACGTCGATAGAAGTGGCTCTCCGCGAGAAAGAAATTTCTTCCGAGGAAGCCAAAAAAATATTAGAAAGCAATCTGGACGATATTAATAGTCTTCAAACATTAGCTGATAATTTATTGGTTTTAGCTCAATACCAAAAAAATAATCGCAATCTTATTTTTAAGCCAGTTGAAATAAAAGAATTGATCGAAAAAGCTGTTGAAAAAATGAGTCCGCTGGCTAAAGAAAAAAGTATTGAAATAGAAATTAAGGCAGAAAATTATATTGTTGAAGCGGACAGGAAAAGCCTGATGGATATGATGGTTATTTTCTTGGATAACGCTCTAAAGTATACTCCAGAAAGAGGGAAAATCACTATTGATACCGAGGTAGTTAGCAGGCAGGCGCTGATCAGGATTGAAGATACTGGTGTTGGAATTGACCCAGAGGATATTCCTCATATTTTTGACAGATTTTATAGAGTTGACAAATCTCGCTCAAAAATAAATGTTCCCGGTTTTGGACTAGGTCTGTCTTTGGCAAAAAGAATAATTGAAATGCACAAAGGCTCAATAGATGTATTAAGTGTTTTGAATAAAGGCACTATTTTACTATCAAGCTTCCTCTTAAACACTCATAGTTTCCGTCAGGCGAGACGCCTGACCTACGACCCGGTAGGACAGCCGTCTCGGCTGTCCCCTTCTTTTCTAAGTTTTTTCTCAGATTTATCAGGTAAGGTTCTTGTTGTTAGTAGAGAGAATTCCTTAGGAAGGGGGTGAAAGAGATGAATTGGAAAAAAACTATTATTGTTATAGTCGTTGGTGTGTTGGTTGTGCTGGGTGTTTTTGGAGCAGGAGCGGTTATAGCGGCTGGTAACACGACAGCGAAAAAAACTATTGTTGACAGGCTCTCCGAACGATTCAATCTTAATACCGATGATGTGAAAAAAGTTTTTACTGAAGCTCAAGAAGAAAGGCTCCAGGCAATGCGGAACGCCCTTGAAGAACGGTTGACTACTGCGGTAAAGGAAGGCAAGATTACCGAGGAGCAGAAGACAACGATTTTGAAGAAGCAAGATCAAATCTTGGCAAAACAGAAGGAGCTTATGACCTTACAGCAAGAATTGAGAGACTGGGCAGACAACAACAATGTAGATATGAGTGTCATGGGAGTTGGAATGAGACACGGTATGGGCAAAAAACACATGCGTGGTTTTGGACCACCTATGGGATGGTAGTGTAATATAGGATTCAAGGAGTAGGAGTCTAGGGTTCGAGTGAAAACTTTTGAACTCTAGACTCTTTTTAATCTCTTTTGGGTTCAATTCCCCGCAGCTTGCTGCGCGTCGTAGGAATTGCTTTATGTTTCTTGCTGTTGGAATTCAGTAGTCAGAATTCAGAAAAATACCAACCCCTATATTTCTATTTGTATTTCTCCTGTCTCCTGTATTCTGTATTCTGAATACCTGATACCTCGCAGCTTGCTGCGAGGTAGTTCATTATTTGATGTTTGGAATTCAATGCTTATCTAAAAGGATTTATTCCATACTTATAGAACTTTCTCTCTGAGACAGGATGTCTGAGGTTTAAAGTCTGTAATTTAACTGGAGTGATAAACATTAGCTTAAGAATATGCGTGTTGGGAAGCGGTAGTTCAGGGAATTCTGTTTTTATAGGTTCGTCTCATACGAAGATATTGATTGATGCAGGATTCAGCTTAAAAGAATTAACCCAACGCCTTCTTTTAGTTGATGCCAAAATTTCTGAAATAGATGCGGTTTTTATTACTCATGAACATATTGATCACGTTAGTGGAGCAGGTTTGTTGTCGCGTATATCAAATATTCCTGTTTTTGCAAATATCTCTACTTGGGACGCGATAGGCGGGAGCTTAGGGGATTTGCATCCTCGTATTTTTCCTCAAGACAAAGGTTTTCATTTCAGGGATTTTTACCTGGAGCCATTTTCGGTTTCTCATGACAGCGCTATGCCGGTGGGATTTACTGTAAACCACAAAAAATTTAAAATTGGAATGGCGACAGATTTAGGTTTTATTTCACAGCCGGTAATTGAAAAATTAAAAGGCTCAGATGTGCTAATCTTGGAAACAAATCACGATTTGAAAATGTTAAACAAGGGTTCATATCCCGAGCTTTTAAAAAAAAGAATAAGAAGCAACTGTGGACATTTATCAAACACAGAAGCAGCTAATGCCTTATCTAAGTTAAAAAACGGCCATAAGCAAAATATTTTTTTGAGTCATATAAGCAGAGAAAACAATACTCCATTTCTTGCTTTATCAACAGTTAGAAATAAATTAGGTTACAAAGAAAATAATAAAGATTTTTTTATCCATTTGACTCATCAGGATAAAATAAGTGATATTATTGAGTTAACCCAGGTTTAAAGAGAGGGTAACATGGATTACTTTGATAATTTAGAAGAAGAAATAAAAATTGATGAAAACAGCAGAGGCAAGAAGCAAACAATTTCATTTGCTTTAATTGTGCTCGTTAGCGCAATTATTGGCGGAATTATTTCTTCTTTTCTAATTCCTTACTTATTTGGTTTAAATCCGATTAAATTTTATAGCGGTGAATACAATAGAGTTATTTATGCGGGCGGAAAAGTTTCTCCTGAATATATAAAAAAAATACAGGAATCGGATCCGGTAGTTTTAATATCCAAAAAAGTCCAGTCATCAGTTGTAAATATAAGAACAGAAGCCACAATGAGCGATTTCTTTCATCAGGGACAGAATGTAACCGGTGAAGGGTCAGGGGTAATTTTTACGACAGATGGTTATATAATTACCAATAATCATGTTGTTCAAAATGCCAAAAATATTTGGGTAACCATTGCCAGCGGTGAAGATATTAAAGGCGAATTGGTTGGAAAGGATAACGAGACCGATATCGCGATAATTAAGATTCCCAGAATCAATCTTCCTGTTGCTGAAATAGGATCGGTAAAGGATTTGCAGGTTGGTGAACTCGCAGTGGCAATTGGAAGTCCATTTGGGTTTCAGCATACAGTTACCACTGGTGTAATCAGCGCGCTTCACCGAAATGTAAGCGCTGAGACCGAAGAGGGTCTTGTAAAATCTTATACCGACTTAATCCAGACAGATGCGGCAATAAATCCCGGTAACAGCGGTGGAGCTTTGACTAATTCTATTGGTCAGGTGATTGGGATAAACACTTTGATTTATTCGCTTTCAGGGGGTTCGCAGGGAATTGGTTTTGCGATTCCGATTGATGTCGCGAAAGACGTAGCGGAGCAGTTAATCACTGAAGGCAAAGCAAGTCATCCTTACGTTGGAATTTCAGGGCAGACAGTTGATAGGGATGTTGCTAAACAATATAATTTACCTGTTGAAGAGGGAGCAATGATAGGACAGGTTTTTGAGGATAGTCCGGCTGATAAGGCAGGTTTTAAAAAAGGCGATGTAATAATTTCATTTAATAATACAAGAATAAAGACAATGGAAGATTTAATTGCTGAAATTAGAAAAAAGAAAGTTGGCGACAAAGTAAAATTGACTTATAAAAGAGCAGGCGCTAAAAGAGAAGTAGAGATTGTTTTGGAAGAAAAACCGGCTCCAATTACAAAATAATCAGATTGTTAGTAATTGTTTCGTGAACTATGGTTTTTCTGCAAAAATAATGATTAGAAATCTGATTAAGGATTCGAGGATTCCAAGGGTCTAATCCCACTGTCATTTCGAGCGAAGCGAGAAATCTAAGCTATAAAGATATCTCCCGGAGCCTGCCCTGAGCGAATCAATTAGACCCTTCGCTTTGCTCAGGGTGACAAAGAGCGAAGGGGTCGATATGACATATAATTTAACAATTTGAAATTTATAATTTTCATTTTACAATGGAGCAAAGCGACTTGAGGTAGCTATGGCAAAGGAAAAAATTGTAGAGATTATAGAAAGAGCTGTAATGAAAGCAAAGGCTTACAGTGATTTAAAAATAGAAACTGTTCCTGAGATAACTCTTGAACGTCCTAGAGAAAAAGCGCATGGCGATTGGGCGTCGAACATCGCATTGGTCTTAGCCGGTCAGGCAAAACTTCCTCCAAAACAGGTAGCTGACATAATCATTAAGTATCTTGATGATAAACAGCATTTTTTGGAAAAAGTTGAAGTTCCACCAGCGGGTTTTATTAATTTTTATCTGAGCAAAGATTGGTTATATAGCGGGCTTAAAGAAATTGAGCAAAAAGGGACTAAGTTTGGACATTCTTCGGCAATCAAAGAGAATGTTTTGATTGAATTTGTCAGCGCTAATCCAGTGGGTCCTATGCATATAGGTCATGGGCGCTGGGCAGTGGTCGGAGATGTGCTTGCAAGGGTTATGGAAGCGGCTGGTTACTTAGTTACGAGAGAATTTTATATTAACGATTTTGGCCTTCAGATGCAGATATTTGGAAAGTCAGTCGCGGCGAGATATTCTCAGTTATTGGGCAAGGATGTTTCTTTTCCGGAAGATGGATATCAGGGTGAATATGTAAAAGATATTGCCCGGGAGATTATAAAAGACGAAAGTGATAAATATCTTTCAATGTCTTCGTCTGAACGGGCTGATATTTTTAGAGAGACTGCTTATGTTGAAGTTCTGGATTATATAAAAGAAATTCTCAGCAAAATAGAGGTATTTTTTGACAGTTGGTTTAGCGAGAGTGTTTTGCATAAAAATGGAGACATTGAAGAAACAATAAATTTTTTATCTGAAAAAGGATATGTTTATCATAAAGAAGGAGCTGTGTGGCTTAAGACATCTGATTTTGGCGATGATAAAGACAGAGTTTTAGTTAGAGGCAATGGTGAACTAACTTACTTTGCGGCAGATATTGCTTATCATCGGAACAAACTTGAACGTGGTTTCAGAAAGTTAATAAATATCTGGGGGGCCGATCATCATGGTTATGTTAAAAGAGTCAAGGCCGCAATAAAGTTATTAGGATATGATAAGGGTTCCTTGGAAATAATTATTGGTCAACTGGTTAATCTTCTTCGTTCCGGTGAACCAGTCAGAATGTCAAAAAGAACCGGCGAAATGGTGACTTTGGATGAATTGGTTGATGAAGTGGGGAAGGATGCTGTCAGGTTTTTATTCTTAATGAGAAACACTGATTCTTCTCTTGATTTTGATATTGAACTGGCAAAGACAAGAACTAATGAAAATCCGGTTTATTATGTTAAATATGCTCACGCAAGAATTTGCAGTATTATTAATTTCGCAAAAGGACAGGGAGTCCCTCTTCTGACTACGGATAGAGTCAAGCTGGATTTGCTTGCCGACGAATCAGAATTGGATTTAATCCGCAAAATGCTTGAACTGGAAGAAGTTGTTGAAAGGGCTGCTTCTGAAAGAACGCCTCACATATTAACTAAATATGCTCTCGATTTGGCAACTGCTTTTCATTCTTTCTATACCAGATGCAGAGTGGTAGGAGAAGATAAGGATTTATCTCTTTCCAGAATGGTACTGGTAAATTCAGCCCGGGTTGTTTTGGCCAACACCCTTTCACTTCTTGGAGTAGAAGCTCCTTTTTAATTTTATTGACGCTTTTTATATTGGTTATTATTGGATTTATCTTTGTTGTTCTAAAACAGGGTTTAAACAGGATTGTTGATGTTCAGAAAAATATATCAGAAGATTTTAAATACATTCAGGCAAATTTGGGTGACCGGTTTGAAAAACAGGGACTTGCTCTTTGTGATTTAAAAAACAAAGTAGAATATGCTTCAAAAGAACAAGGCGCTATTCAGCGTCAGCTTGAACAAGCTCTTCTAACAGTGGAACAGACGAAAACTTTTACTCTTGCTGGTCAAAAGATTGATGAAGCAAACAGATTGTCGTTGAAACGGCTTGAGAGTGTAATAGCCGGAACATATTCTAAAGGAAAAGCAGGAGAAAATATCTTAGGAGAAGCTTTTAAAATATTTCCTTCAGAAATGATGGCTAATCAGTTTCAGGTTAATGGGAAAGTAGTTGAATTTGGACTTGTTCTTGTCAATGGCAAGAAGCTGTCCATAGATTCAAAGTGGCCTGCTACTTCCATTCTGGAAGAGTTGGAAAACAAAGAAGACGAGGAAGCGCGCAGAAGGATAATTAATCAGATAGAGTCGGAAGTTTGTAAACGAATCCGTGAGGTTTCCCAGTATATAGATCCATTAATCACTCTTCCGTGGGCTGTCGTCACAATTCCTGATTCTGCTTTTGCTGTTTTAAGACAAGCTCATTTTGAAGCGTATAAAAATAATGTAATCTTAATTTCTTACAGTATGACAATTCCGTATCTTCTTACTTTTTATAGTCTCCATCTTCAATATTACAAGACTTTAGAGATAGAAAATCTTGAGGGTCATATAATTGATGTTCAAAGACATTTAGATGAGATGAGAACTATTCTTGAGAATAAGATAATCAGAAGTGTCACTACTATCCAAAACGCAGCCTCTGAATATCAACAGTTAATCGCAAACGCTCAGGGTTCACTTACGTTTATGCGTTCTGTTAAGGGTGAAATTGATGAGAATTGAGGTTTTAACTCTCGACTATATCTTTTTCAATAGGATCAACCTGAACGCCAATTGACTTAAGATATTCAACACCTTTTTCCAGATTTTCTTCAGTTCCGCTTAATTCTAAATCAACCCAGCCAAATTTGATGTCAACATTTGCCCGGCGGATATTGGTGATTATATTATATTTAATCCCCAGGTTATAAATTACAGGTTCCTTAATTAATTCTTCCGGAAATGTTAAATGCACTTTGATGTTAGCCATTATAATCCCTCCAATTAGTACAGACACTAAATAATATCTAAAATAATATCATAAGTTTTTTGGATATTTAAGAAAAAATTTAAATTTTATTAAAAAAAGTTCAAAAAGAGGGAAAAATCAATAATGAAACCTTGACAACAGCGGTCTCAGGTTTTATTATAAAGTTAAAGTCTATCGGAAAGGTAGGAATTAAAATGAAGTTCTCCGCTAAGGGAGAATATGGCGTTAGGGCAATTCTGGATGTTGCTCTTTATGGGAAAGATAATCCTGTTCAGGTGAAAGAGATTGCCAGAAGGCAGTCTATTCCTGAGCGTTTTTTAGAACAAGTGATGGCAAGCCTTAAGAAAGCAGGGCTGGTTAGAAGTCTTCGGGGCGCCCAGGGCGGTTATGTTTTAGCGAAATCTTCCGCTGAAATTAGTCTGGCAGATGTTATTCAGGCGATAGAAGGGTTGATTGCTCCAATGGAATGTGTTTCTGATGAGGTTCCAAATTGTTGTGATCAGTCTGAACTTTGTGTTATTCGGGATGTCTGGAAAAACGTCCAAACCTCTATAGTTGATGCTCTTGATTCTATTACTGTTGAGGATATTTGCAGGAAGAAAAAACAGAAAGATAAATCTGTTAAATATATGTATCATATTTAAATTGTAGGAAAAATTAATTTTATAGATAATAAATTGTATGTGTAGGGTTTTAGGAGTCAAGGAGTTGTAGGCAATGGGCTAGAGGCGATAGGCTATAGGTGAAAGTCCAACCATATACCTATAGCCACTAACCCCTAGCCCCTTACTCTTCTTGTAATTAGAGAAGAATCAGAATTTTTAGAGAAGCGAAGGAATCTTTTATGTTTAATTGGATAAAAGATGAAATAAAAACGATTTCCGAAGAAGATCCGGCTGCCCGAAACACCTTAGAGATATTAACATGTTATTCTGGTTTTCATGCAATTTTGTCCCATCGGATGGCTCATTGGTTTTACGAAAAGAAATTGTTTTTAATTGCCCGGATTATTTCTCAGACCACTCGCTTTTTTACCGGCATCGAAATTCATCCCGGCGCAAAAATCGGGAAGAGATTTTTTATCGATCATGGAATGGGTGTTGTGATTGGTGAAACAACTGAGATAGGTGATAATGTTCTTCTTTATCAGGATGTTACCTTGGGAGGAACCGGGAAAGAGAAAGGGAAGCGCCATCCTACCATAAAGGATAATGTAGTAATTGGTGCAGGAGCTAAAGTTTTGGGAGCGGTTACGATCGGAGAAAATGTAAAGATTGGAGCAGGATCGGTAGTCGTGCATTCAGTGCCGTCTAACACTACGGTTGTTGGCGTTCCGGGAAGAGTTGTAATGAAAGACAGGACAAAAGTTTCTCCGTTAGATTTAGAGCATGGTATTCTTCCCGATCCGGAAGCACAGGCAATTAAATGTTTAGTTAACCGGATAGAACTTTTAGAGGAACGATTGAATAAATTATCCCCAGAACAAAAAGCTAAAGAGTTAGAATATTTAAATTCAGATGAGAAAAAAGAAAGCAGATTTCTTGAAGAGTTTATCAGCGGGGCGGGGATATAGGTTATAGGTCGTAGGTTCAAGGTCGTAGGGGCTAAGCTCTTGGTTGTCATTATGGCAGAACATATAAAACGGGTCACGAAGTCACAAGGACACAAGTCACAAGTGAAGAAATTTTTGACCTGTGACCTGTGACTTACAACTTGTGACTTAAAGAATGGAGTGGGTTTATGCTGCGTTGTAATCTTATAGGAACAATTGGAAATACGCCAACAGTGGAAATCAAGCATATGATTCCAAATAAAAATGTTAAGATTTACGCGAAACTGGAATGGTTTAATCCAACAGGAAGCATCAAAGACAGAATTGCCCAATATATGATTTTAAAAGCAGAAGACTCAGGCGAGTTAACGCCAGACAAAACAATTCTTGAGGCGACCAGCGGCAATACTGGTATTTCACTTGGATTAATTGGCCGGCTAAGGGGATATAAAGTAAAGGTGGTTATGCCGGAAAACGTTAGCCTTGAAAGAAGAGAATTGCTTTCTGCGTTTGGGGTAGAAATAGTTCTTTCGGACGGAGACAAGGGAACAAATGGGGCAATAAAGGTTGCCAAAGAAATTGGAGCGGAAGGAAACTATTTTATGCCTGATCAATACAGCAACCCAAATAATGTATTGGCTCATTATGAAACGACTGCTGTGGAGATTCTTGAGGAAGTTTCCCATATTGACTATTTCGTGGCTGGGCTTGGAACAGGCGGCACATTAATGGGTGTAGGAAAGAGGCTTAAAGAACATAATCCTGAAGTTAAAATGGTTGCTGTTCAGCCTTATCCTAAAAGCGGCCTACAGGGTCTTAGAAATTTAAGTGATGGATTTATTCCTCCTATTTTAAATCTTGATTTGCTTGATTTTAATGAATTTGTTGAAGATGAGGATGCGTTCAGGATATTGAAAGACTTAGCTGAAAAAGAAGGTTTATTTGCTGGAATATCTTCAGGAGCAGTTTTATTTAAGGCAATTGAAATTGCAAAAAGAATTGATAAAGGAAATATTGTAATAGTATTTCCTGATGGAGGATGGAAATACTTAAGTGAAAAAATATGGACAGAAGACCCTTCATTATTAAGCAAACGGTTTGAAGGTCCACTTTGGTAATATATCAGGCGAGATGCCTGACCTACGACATAGTAGGACGGCCGTCTCGGCTGTCCCAAAAAAAGAAATTTTGAGTGAAAGATAAAAAGGAGGCATAATTATTTAATGTTGGATTTTACAGAAGATCAGATAAAAAGATATAGCCGTCATATTATATTAAGCGAAGTCGGCGGCAGGGGGCAGAAAAAAATAAACGACGCAAAGGTATTTATGGTAGGAGCTGGTGGAATAGGAGCGCCAGTAGGTTATTATCTGGTGGCCGCAGGAGTAGGAAAGTTAGGTATTGTTGATTCAGATACGGTTGAGTTAAGCAATCTTCAGCGTCAGATAGCTCATTCAACAGATAGTGTTGGCGCTTATAAAACTGAATCAGCC
The DNA here is from genome assembly GCA_016208465.1 of Actinomycetota bacterium. Lineage (GTDB taxonomy): Bacteria > Actinomycetota > Aquicultoria > JACQXZ01 > JACQXZ01 > JACQXZ01. The sequence continues at coordinate 5,474 of JACQXZ010000004.1, read as the reverse complement.
AAGAAAACATTTGAAGGACTTAATCCCGATGTTGAAGTTGTCACCTATAACGAGCGTTTAAGCTCAGAGAATATAATGGATTTGATAAAAGATTATGATATTGTTGTGGATGGGAGCGACAATTTTCCGACCCGTTATTTAGTTAATGATGCCTGTGTTTTGTCTAATAAACCTTTGTCAAGCGGGGCGGTTTTTCGTTTCGATGGTCAGGCAACTACGATAATTCCTCACGAAGGACATTGTTATCGCTGCCTTTTTGAAAGTCCGCCTCCTCCCGGAATGGTTCCCTCATGTCAGGAGGCAGGTGTTTTAGGTGTCCTTCCCGGTCTAATTGGTTTAATTCAGGCAACAGAGGTGCTTAAGCTTATTATAGGTAAAGGTGATTTGCTTGAAAATTATCTTTTGATTTATAACGCCCTTGAGATGAGTTTTAGAAAAGTGAAAGTTCCCCGCAATCCCAATTGTCCTGTTTGCGGTGAAAAACCGACTATTACCGAATTAATAGATTATGACGAATTTTGTCAGATGAGATTTTAGTTTAGGAAGGAGTTTTAAAAAGAATGGAAGTTGTTGTTAATGGTAAACCAGAACAAACAGAGGATGGATCAACTATAGCAAGTATTTTGGAAAAAAGGAATATCCGAAAGGAAATGGTCGCGGTTGAAGTTAATGGCGAGGTTGTTAAGAGAGATGATTACGATTCACTTGTTTTAAAAGACGGTGATAAGGTTGAATTTTTATTTTATATGTCCGGTGGAGCAGAAAAGAGGTAATTGGTTATGAGATTTGTTTATCTGGATCACGCGGCTACTACTCCGACAGATCCCGAAGTAGTAAAAGAAATGCTTCCTTGTTTTACTGAGAGTTTTGGGAATCCGTCAACTTTATATAAGATTGGTCGCGAAGCCAAAAAAGCAATCACTTTAGCGAGAGATAAGGTGGCTGTCGCGATTGGCGCTAAAAGCGAAGAGATAATTTTTACCAGCGGAGGCACTGAGTCTGATAATTTTGCTCTTAAAGGTGTTGCTTTCGCGAATGAACAAAAAGGAAAACACATTATTACATCTTCGGTAGAACATCATGCTGTTTTAGAAACCTGCAAATTTCTGGCAAAGAATGGCTTTGAGATTACTTATCTGCCGGTAGACAAATACGGAATAGTTGATCCCGAAGATGTCAGAAAGGCAGTTACCGACAAGACAATTTTGGTTTCAGTTATGCAGGCCAATAATGAAGTCGGGACGATTGAACCGATTGCGGAAACAGGGAAGATAGTGAAAGAAAAAGGTATTTATTTTCATACCGACGCGGTTCAGGCAATCGGGGCGGTTCCGGTAAATGTAAATGATTTAAATGTTGATTTACTGGCGCTTTCAGCTCATAAATTTTATGGACCAAAAGGGGTTGGCGCTCTTTATATTCGCAAAGGCACTAGGATGATGTCATTAATTAATGGCGGCCATCAGGAGCGAAGGCGCCGCGCTGGAACAGAGAATGTGCCGGGGATAGTTGGACTCGGCAAGGCAATTGAACTTGCTGTTTCCAAAATGGAGGAGCGGTCAAAACAATTAACCTTTCTTAGAGATAAATTAATTAATGGGATTTTGGATAATATCGAAAATGTTCGGTTAAATGGACATCCCGAAAAACGGCTCCCCAATAATGCTAACTTTAGCTTTGAGTTTGTTGAGGGAGAATCGATGCTGCTTAATCTGGATTTGGTTGGAGTAGCAGTTTCAAGTGGTTCTGCCTGCACTTCTGATACTCTTGAACCATCTCATGTTTTATCAGCAATGAAAGTTCCAATTGAAATTGCTCATGGATCGGTTCGTTTTACACTAGGTAAAAACACAACGGAAGAGGACATAGACTATGTTCTGGAAGTTCTTCCTCCGATTATTAAAAAATTACGTCAGATGTCGCCGTTAAGAGAGGGGCTTGATTTGAATGTATAGTGATAAAGTAATGGATCATTTTCAGAATCCGCGAAACGTTGGTGAAATAGAAAATCCCGATGGGGTTGGCACAGCGGGAAATCCGACCTGCGGTGACATAATGAAATTATATATAAAAGTTAATGATGGAAAAATTATGGATGCCAAGTTTCAGACTTTTGGCTGCGGCGCGGCAATTGCAACAAGCAGTATGGTAACCGAAATGGTGAAAGGGAAAACCATTGAAGAAGCGCTTCGGATTTCCAATAAAGCTGTCGCGGAAGCCCTTGACGGACTTCCGCCAATAAAGATGCATTGCTCAGTTTTAGCAGAGGAAGCCTTGCAAGCGGCAATAAACGATTATAATGAGAGGTTGACTAAAAAAAATAATGAATAAAAGAGTAGTTGTGGCGATGAGTGGAGGGGTTGACAGCTCAGTGACCGTCGCATTACTTAAAGAAGAAGGCTTTGATGTAATTGGTATCACAATGCAGATTTGGCCGGAGGACTCAAAAGTTGAAAGATTTGGTGGATGTTGCTCTATCGAGGCGGCTGAAGACGCGCGCCGGGTCGCTAATAAGATTGATATTCCCCATTATATGTTAAATTTCAGAAAAATATTCGAAGAGAAAGTTATAGATTATTTTTGTGAAGAGTATAAAGAAGGCAGGACACCCAATCCATGCATCAGATGTAATCAGCTTATAAAATTCGATATTCTTTTAAAGAAAGCCAGAGAACTGGATGCGGATTTTATCGCGACAGGACATTATGCCCGAATTGAATACAGCGAAGAAAGAAAGCGGTATTTATTAAAAAGAGGAATAGATGAAAAGAAAGACCAGTCTTATGTTCTTTATGGAATGACTCAGGAACAATTAGCTCACACACTTATGCCGCTTGGCAGTTTCACCAAAAATCAAACCAGAGAAATGGCAAACAAAATTGGTTTATCTGTTGCTGATAAACAGGAAAGTCAGGAAATTTGTTTTATCCCTGATAACGACTACGGGAGATTTTTAAGAGAACGTTTCAAGAATATTACAAAACAGGGTTCTATTGTTAACAAAGAAGGAAAAGTATTGGGTATTCATCAGGGTGTGATTTTTTATACGATTGGCCAGAGGAAAGGTTTGAGGATAAGCTCCCCTCGTCCTCTTTATGTAATAGATATTAATAAGGAAAAAAATGAGATCGCTGTAGGGAATAATGATGATTTGTTTAAGAAAGAATTAACAGCGGATAACTTAAATTTTATTTTATTTGACAAATTAACAGAATCTATTAAAGTAAAGGCAAAAATAAGATATCTAAGTCCAAAAGCAGATGCGGTTGTTTATCCATTGAAAGACGAAAGAGTAAAGGTTGTTTTTGATAAGCCGGAAAGGGCTGTAACGCCGGGACAGGCAGTTGTGTTTTATGACGGCGATTTAGTGGTTGGTGGAGGAACGATATTGGAAGGAAGACTTCTTTAATGGAAAATAAAGAAATTATTGAAAAAATAATCAAACTTAAAAAAGAAAAGAATGCTGTAATTCTTTCTCATAATTATCAGATGGGTGAGATTCAGGATATTGCGGACTATGTAGGCGACTCTTTGGGTTTGAGCCAGACCGCTGCGAAAACAGACGCGGATGTAATTGTTTTTTGCGGTGTGCATTTTATGGCAGAAACAGCGGCTATTTTATGTCCTGAAAAAATGGTTCTTTTACCCGACTTAAACGCAGGCTGTCCAATGGCTAATATGATTACCGCTCGTCAGTTGAGAGAAAAGAAAAAAGAATATCCAGATGCCACGGTTGTTTGTTATGTTAACTCTTCCGCTGAAGTTAAGGCTGAGAGTGATTATTGTTGCACTTCAGCCAATGCTTTAGCTTTAATAGAATCACTGACAGATGTAAATAAAATATTGTTTATTCCTGACAGGTATCTAGGGCATTATGTAGCACGTAAGGCCAAAAAAGAAATAATTTTATGGCCGGGGTATTGTCCTACTCACCACCGAATTTTAGTAGAAGATATAGAAAAGCAAAAAGCAAAACATCCCAACGCGTTGGTTCTGGTTCATCCTGAATGCACGCCGGGCGTAATAGACTTAGCGGATAAAGTTCTTTCAACAAGCGGTATTTGTAAATTTGCGAAGGAATCTGAAGCAACTGAATTTATAATTGGCACTGAAGTTGGTATGCTTCATCGTCTTAAAAAAGAAAATCCTCAAAAGAAATTTTATTCTGTTACAGGGCTTGCTCTTTGTCCTAATATGAAATTGATTAATCTGGAAAAAGTTTTATGGTCATTGGAAGATATGGCTTATCAGATAAAAGTTCCAGAAAATATTGCGGTTAAGGCAAAAAGAGCGATTGACAGGATGCTGGAAGTGAAGGGTATTGCATAAGAGCAGAGGACAGAGAACAGACAAAAAAAGAATGATAAAAAGAAAAAATATTAATAAATTTCAAATTAAATGAAAGGAGAACTTAAAATGCCTGCTGAAATTAAGGTTTACACCACACCGACTTGTTCTTATTGCGTACAGGTAAAGAATTTTCTTTCTGAAAGAGGAATAGTTTATGAAGAAAAAAATGTAGCCGTGGATCTTGATGCTCGTCAGGAAATGGTTGATCTTTCAGGTCAGATGGGGGTTCCGGTAATTAAAATAGACAGTGAAATTATAGTAGGTTTTAATCGTGAAAAATTAGAGCAATTATTGAAAGTAAAATCATAAGAGCAAGTCGGAACCAAAAATTAGAAATTCCAAATAACAATATCCAAATTCCAAATAAGCTCCAATGTTCAAATAATTCAAACTGCGGGAACTTTAAGTTTGGAATTTTGAATTTTGTTCATTGAAATTTATTTGTTATTTGGGATTTGTTATTTCTTGTTGTAAATATTCTGCCAAAAATTGCAGGGTTTTAAACTATAAAATATTAATTATTTTTTAAGTTAATCTTGAAAGGAGAAAGACTTGTACGACGTTATTATAATTGGCGCTGGTCCAGCAGGTTTGGCAAGCGCTTTATATGCCACCAGATATAAATTAAACACCCTTGTAGTCGGCTCAGTAATTGGGGGAACAGCTTTAGAGGCTTATAACGTAGAAAATTATCCGGGATTTAAATCAATTTCAGGGTTTGAATTAATGGGCAGGATGGAAGAACAGGTAACTTCATTAGGAGTGAAAATTATTCCCGAAGAAGTAACAAAAATTGAGAAGAATACAGACTTCAGTGTAATTACTGAAGACAACAAATACGAAGCAAAGTCTTTAATTCTGACAATGGGCACTGAGCGCCGTAAATTAAATGTTCCCGGTGAGAAAGAATTGCTTGGAAAAGGAGTAAGTTATTGCGCTACCTGTGATTCAGCTTTTTTTAAAGATAAAACAGTAGCAGTGGTTGGCGGAAGCGACGCGGCAGCAAAAAGCGCGTTACTTTTAGCTGAATACGCAAAAAAAATTTTTATGATTTATCGACGCGACAAGATTAGATCAGAGCCAATTATTGTAGAATCGGTGGAGAAGAATGAGAAGATTGAAAT
>JACQXZ010000024.1 GCA_016208465.1 Actinomycetota bacterium | reverse complement strand
GTGTTCCCGCATCACTTTCGCGAAACCATAAATTTCATCTATCGTTTCACCTTTCATTCTCAAGGCGGTTATAAAAGCCGCAATTTGAGCATCTGTTGTTTTGCCGCTCATTATTTCTTCCATTACAGAAACTGCTTCATCCCGTGAAAGATCTGTTCTTTCAACTAATTTTTTTATTGCATCAACAATCATTTATCTTCCCACCTTTATAATGTCAAAAAATTTTTTAAAATCTTTTTTCCTTCGGTTGTCAGAATTGATTCCGGATGGAACTGAACTCCTTCAACCTGAAAATCCTTATGTCTGACCCCCATAACAATTCCATCTTTTGTTTCAGCGGAAATTTCAAAAAAAGACGGCAGCGATTCCTTCTCAATTATCAAAGAATGATAACGAGTCGCGGTGAAGGGATTTTCTACATCTTTAAAAATTGTTTTTCCGTCATGATATATAAGATCAACTTTTCCGTGAACAGGCTCAGAAGCTCTTATTATTTTCCCTCCAAAAACCTGACCAATCGCCTGATGACCCAGACAAACTCCCAATAGAGGCACTTTTCCTGCAAAATACTTCACGACTTCCATTGAAATTCCTGCTTCATTTGGCGTGCAGGGACCGGGGGAAATTACAATATGAGAAGGATTAAGTTTTTCCATTTCGGGTATAGTAATTTTATCATTTCGATAAACAGAAGGTATTTCTCCCAGTTCACCTAAATACTGAACAAGGTTATAAGTAAAAGAATCGTAGTTATCAATAATTATAATCATTAAATTACCTCATTAATTCAGACTTTAAACAATAGCTAAGATTTCTCCCTTCGGTCGAAATGACAGAGGGGTGTTTAAATTACCTCAAAAATCAGACTTCAGACAATAGACCATAGGGACTGTTGAAAAACTCATTTTTGAGATTGCCACGCTTCCCCACGCCTTCGGCTTGGGGCCGCAATGACACATCGCGTTTGTCAACAGCACTCTCTATTATCTGTCCTCTGTTATCTATTATCTGTCCTCTGTTTCTATATCAACCAAATTTAATTTAATTGCCCTCATCACAGCGCTGCCTCTGTCATGACAATAAAGTTTTTTGTAAATACTTGAAACATGATTTTTAACTGTTTTCTCAGAGATTTCTAATCTGTTTGCTATCCGCCTGTTGCCAAATCCTTTCGCAAGCAAATCAAGAATTTCTTTTTCTCTTAACGTAAATTCATCTATCAATACAATTGGTTCATTATCTAATTTACGGCTCAACTTCGAAAACTCACTTAAAATTCTCAGAGCAATTTTTGAATTAATAAAGCTTTCTCCTTTTGAAACTGCCTTTATAGTGCTGACTAATTTTTCTATCGAACTCCCTTTTAAAATATATCCATTTGCTCCCTCTTTGATTGCCTCAAAAATATGACTGTCATCATCATACATCGTAAGAATTATTATATTAACATCTTCGCATTCCTGTTTTATTATTCTGGTAGCCTCAATTCCACTTACCTCAGGCATATCAATATCCATTAAAACAATATCTGGACGGTGTTTCCTGGATAACTCAATTGCTTCATTGCCATTTGATGCTTCGCCAACAATAACCATATCAGCCTGAAGCTCCAAAACCTGCTTTAAGCCTTCACGAAAAAGCGTATGGTCATCTGCTAATAACAACTTAATCTCGTTAGACATTGTTTGTCCTCTCCGTGGTCTCTTACCCCTAAGGACAGCCGAGACGGCTGTCCTACTTTTGCTACCTATTGCCCATCTATGGGCACATCCAACACAACTTCTGTTCCTTTGTCTGCTCCGGTTTTAAATATAATCGATCCACCCAATGCTTTGGATCTTTCTTCCATGTTTAATAAACCAAAATGTTTTTGTCTTTTTGCCTCGTCCTTTTTAAGCGTTAAATCAAAACCGCAGCCATCATCTTTTATTGCAACTTCAAGCCTATTTGGCAAAACACTTATTTTTACATCAGCATTTTTTGCGCAAGCATGTTTAACAACATTATATAACGCCTCGCGTATTATTGGAAGAATCCCAATCTGTAAAGTAACTGGTAAATTACCTAGATCACCTTTAATGTCAAGATATACTTTCAATAAAAATTTATTATAAAAATCATCAATAAACTTCCTCAGGTTTTTAATAAAAGTTTCCTTAATTTCTTTTTCTGATCCCTGCGGCTCTGAAGAAAAAATAAGACAATAAGACTGAATTAAGGCATTAGCGATTAATTTTTCGAGATTGTCTATTCCTTCAATTATCCTCGATGGATTATCAAAAGATAAATTTTTGTAAAAAGAAAGCTGGAATAGAAAAATCGCAAGCAATTGAGCTGTGTTATCATGCAGGTCTCTGGCTAATCTGTTTCTTTCCTCGCTTAAAACAAACTCCTTTGTTTTTTTGTTAAGCAAAATATTCTGAAGCGCCATCGTAGCTTGATTGATTATAATTGTTAATATTCTCAAATCATCTAAATTAATTCTTTGGGGTTTTGAAGCAAGCATAGAAACAAAACCTAAAACTCTATTTTCAACAATCAAACTAGCCGCTATTCCAAATACAAAATCTTCTTTAAAATCATCAATATTTACTACTGCATAATGATTGTTTTTAACTACCATAAAAAGTTTTTTGTCTTTATTAATACTACTTATTACACCTGTTCTTTCTTTTTCCCACCATTTAAAAAATTCTTCATCAGATACAGTTCCGTCTTCAAATGCCCTGTTCAAACCAGATGGAATGTCCCTGTCCACAAAATCTATTTCTATTCTTTCAAAATTAAAATATTTTTTAAGCTGATCGAAAACTGTCCAGCCCGCTTCTTTAAGCTCAGATTTTAAATGAATAGAGCTTATCGACTGGCTAAGAGAAGAAAGCTCTTTTACTTTTTGTTTTTTAATTTCAAATAATCTAGCATTACAAATACCAATTGAGGCTATTTTTAAAAAACATTCCAATAAATCTATATTAAAATTCGCAATTTGTTTTTTACTTAGAAAATTGTCTGCTTCCACAATCCCAATTAATTTTTCCTGATAAACCAAAGGAGAAATTATATAGGATGAAATTTTTAGTTTTGAGGTTAATTCTTTGCTTATAAACGGTTCGTTTTCAGCGTTCTTGACAATGTGCAGCTTTTTCTCACTAAATAACCTCTCAAATATACTATTTAAATCACCAAGCTTATCAACTTCAAATTCCAATAAATCCTTTTCTTTTGAATTAAAATCAGTTTTTGTAAACATCCTCCAGTTTAAAAATTTCTCATTCTCCTCATCCCAAAATGCTATAATTACTCTGTCGAAATCAAATTCGCGGGCAATTGTCTTCAAAATTAATTCTGTCAGACTATCCAAGTTGGTAGTGATTTGTATCGCAGAGATGGTTTCTAATAATACATTCAATTTATTATTAACATCTTTCAATGCACGGCTGTCTTCTGATAAATTTTCTTTTAGCTTATTCATAAAATTAGTGTTAATTCTGACTTTGTTTAAAAGAGATGACATATACCCAAAAATAAGAGCAATAACAATGTAGTTAAAATTAAAAAGTAAAAAATCTCCTATCCTGTTTAAATAAATTATTCTTTCTATCGTAAATCCATTTAAAAACAGAGATGCGTTGAAAGCGCCGCACATTACAAACGCAGCAATAAATCCACCGGTTATTTCAAAAAGAAAAGAGGCTATAAAAACAGGACTAAAGGAGTAAAAATAAAACTGACTTCCCCAGCCGCCGCTTGAATAAAGAAGAAAAAAACAAACAACAATGTCAAAAATAACCAGATAAGAATTTGTCTTTATAATTAAAAAAATTTTTTTAAAAAAGACAGTTATAAGCAAGGTGTAAAAGAAAACAAAAGCAACCAATAAAGCATTAAGATTATAGGTTGGTTTAACATCAACATTAAATATAAATAAGAAAAATGCGTATAAAAACAAAAACCAACGATACAAAACAGATAATAAAAAAATAGTTTCATCTTTAACGGCTTTAAGTAAATATTTATCTTTTGTTGTTTTCCGCATATCCCCAATACCCAAAATCAATTTCTAATTTTCCCTTAACTTAAAAATAGTACCCCTTAAATCTTCCAGACTTTTCTTTACTCTCTGTTCTATATCCACAAAACTCTTCATAACAAAATCCGGATCTGATGAAATTTTTTTCTTATCTTCCTCAAGCTCTAGTATAACGCTAAATAATGAATCGATTATATCTTTATGAATGGCCTGACCAATCAAAATTCTTTCGTTTGAAATAATCATCTCCTGAGTCTGACGATTTAACTCAGCGCATTCAAGAGCAACTTCGGTCTGAGCAATTAATATTTTTATCGCGCTTATACTGCTTTCGGAAAAATATTTCATCGAAGAAGAAACAACCGCCAGAAATCCTTTTGGTTTTCCTCTTACAATTAAAGGAAAAATACCCATGGTAATCAAATTATTTTCCGGCTCAGACTTATATGCGTGTCCGGATAAAATATCATATTTTTTATCAATTGAAATTACCGTAAATTCATTATGAGACAAAGAAAACTGGATAACATCGTTTACCGCTTTTTCCTGCCATAATTCACCTAAAAATCTACCCGTCTCACCTAGGGGGGTGAGGTGGGATTAAAATCAATCTCGTAAAAACCTTCCTTCTTTGAAACAAAAACCAAAACAACTTCTTCTGCCTGAGTAAAATTTTTCACGTAGTCCGCCATTGTCTTTAACAAATCAGTTGTTTCATTCTTTGAGACAATTGCCAAAGAGGCATCGTAAGCCGCGGAAAGTTTTTCTATATCTTTTTCCTTTTCAAAATAAAGCTGAACAGAGTAAACAGCCGTTGCTGTCTGACTTGCAAGAGCTTTAAGAATGCTTAGATCATTTTCCAATTTTTGTCTTTCTTTCGGCATGTTTCCCGCGAGCATAACTCCAATGCGCTTATTCAAAACAACCAGAGGCAAGATAATACTGTCTTTCTCTAAAGATAATTTTTCCTGATTAAATCGATTTAATTTTTCTATTTCTTCGCTGGAAACATTTTTTGAAAAGACCCATTCTTTAAAAACTTCTTCTTTTTCATCCAAAAGACCAATTGCTGTTTTATCGAAACCCAGCTCTTCTGCCACTATGCTCAGTGTTAATTCTAAAATATTTTTTATGTCTGTTTGGGAATGAATATTAATACATGCCTTCTGAAGAACAAGCAGTTGATCGTTTGTTTTTTTTAAATCTTTGTTTACTTTTATCAATTCATTTTTTGTGTTTTCAAGAAAAATTGTACTTTTGTTTAGCTTGTCTAATAATACAGCCGGGAGTGTTAAGAATAAGCCAGCCAGATAATAGCTCACTACATCCGCAATCAAATAGCTTATTTTAAACGGAATAACCGGGCGTTTTATTAATTCCTTGGGAAGAAAATAAAGAGTGAAATTCATTAGGCCAAAAGAACCCGCTGTAATTAACCATCCTTTAATTTTAAACAAATATGCTCCCAGCATAACCGGGGTAATAGAATAAAGGAAATAGCCGCTTGCCCAGCTTCCATTAAAATAAGAACTTATAATTATTAAGCCTGTGCAGACAAAAACATCGATTGATAGAATTAAAGGATGAGAGCGAGCATACTCATGCAAGAAACGGTGGAAAAAATCAAGGAGCGCCGTATATATAAATACCAAAGAAAAAAGAAGATAAGGATTTATCAGATAAACATCCTTGTTTTTTATAAAAAGGATTGAAAGAAAAGCTAAAAGAAGAGTCAGCCATCTGTAAAATCTTAAAAAAACAGGAATAGCATCTATTGACGAACTTCTACTATTCTCCAAGAACAAAACATCCTCCTGAAAGTCGCTTCGCTTCATTGTAAAATGCAAATTGGAAATTTACAATCTTCAATTTACAATTTAACCCCAATTAATCGGGGCTGCTTAGCCTTGAGTTATATTCACCGCCAATAACAAAGCTTTGGCTTTGTTTACAGTTTCACTAAATTCTCTTTCTGAGATTGAATCAGCCACAATACCTGCTCCTGCCTGTACATATGCCTTATTGCCCGAAATAATGATTGTTCTTATTGTAATTCCTGTATCAAAACTACCAGAAAAACCAAAATACCCAAATACGCCAGCATAGGGACCGCGCTGATTAACTTCGAGTTCATTTATAATCTCCATTGCCCTTATCTTGGGAGCGCCCGAAACAGTTCCAGCGGGGAAAGCCGCTCTTAAAACATCAAAAGCATTTTTATCCTTTCTTAAGATACCGCTTACACTGCTCACAATATGCATCACATGCGAATATTTTTCTATAAACATCAAATCGTCTACTTTTACGGTTCCCGCTTCACAAACACGACCCAAATCATTTCTTCCTAAATCAACCAGCATAATATGTTCTGCCCGTTCTTTTTCATCTGCCATAAGTTCCTTTTCGAGCATCTCATCTTCTAATTCATCTTTACCTCTTCGGCGTGTCCCGGCAAGAGGCCTTAGTTCCACTCTTTTTCCTTCTAGTTTTACTAAAAGTTCAGGAGAGGAAGCAATTAATGTCATATCTTTGTATTTAAGATAACCCATATAAGGAGAAGGATTTAATATTCTTAAAACTCTGTATATATCAAATGGATCGCAGTGAATTTCAGTGGAAAATCTTTGCGAAAGAACCACTTGAAAAATATCCCCTGCCAGAATATACTTTTTTGCTTTCTCAACACTGGCGATAAAGTTTTCTTTGCTTACATTTGATTCTAAATTTTCTATCTCGCCTGCTGGGTGTTCTTCTAGTGGACGAGGTTTTAATGACTGGCATAACTTGTTAACCAATTCATCTATTCTTAATATTGCCTTCTCATACGCGCTATCTGCATTGCCTTCTATGTATGCGTTAGCAACTACTTTTATTTTATGCTTAAGATGATCGAATATCAAAATAGTATCAGTAAAAACAAAAACCATCTCAGGCAGATTAAGATCGTCAATATTTGTCTCTGGAACATTTTCAAAATATTTAACTGCGTCATAACCAACATATCCAACTGCGCCGCCGTGAAATGAAGAAAGCCCGTTAATAGATGCCGGCTTATATCTCAAAATAAATTTCTCAACTATATCAAGCGGATCAGAAACTTTTTCTTCAGATATCTTCCCGTTCTCACTGATTTCAACCACACCATTACGAGCAGTTATAATAAGATATGGATCACTGCCAAGAAATGAATAACGGGCAATCTTTTCCCCTCCCTCAACACTTTCCAGAAGAAAAGAATATTCAGATTTACCCAATTTACTAAAAGCAGAAACAGGCGTATCCATATCCGCTATTATCTCTTTATAAACCGGAATTAAATTAAAATCTTTCGCCAGATTTACAAACTCATCTTTTAAAGGATAATACATTATTTCCGTCTCCTAACCAGTTCTTTCTCTATTTCATTAAACGAAATATCTTTCTCAACCATAAGCACAATCAGATGATAAATAAAATCAGCAATTTCATAAACAAGATGTTCTTTGTTGTCTTCTTTAGACGCGAGAATAATTTCAATTGATTCCTCTCCAACTTTTTTTAATATTTCATCCAAACCAGCCTTAAATAATTTTGTTGTATAAGAGTTTTCAGGCATTTCTTCTCTGCGGCTTAAAACTACCTGATAAAGCTGATTAAAGATTTCATTCTCCATCTTCCCCTCACCCTAACCCTCTCCCACAAAGAGGAGAGGGAACTTAATAATTTACCCACTCATTCGAAAAAGAACCTATTCTCTATCTCTATCCCTATCTCTATCTATCTTTCCAACTCACGATAAAAACAGCTTCTGTTTCCTGTATGACAAGCAACTCCTATCTGGTCAACTATTAACAAAATTGTATCTTCATCACAATCATAAAATACTTTTTTAACAAACTGACGATTTCCGGAAGTTTCTCCTTTACACCAAAGCTCCTGCCTGCTTCTGCTCCAAAACCACGAACGTCCTGTCTCAAGTGTTTTCTTAAGTGATTCCTCGTTCATATAAGCTAACATCAAAACCTCTTTGGTGTTCTCATCCTGAACAATTGCAGGAATCAATTCACCTTTTTTAAATCTTTCAGATAATGTCATTTTGCTTTTATCAGCTCCTTACTGAAATTCCATTATTTTTTAAAAATTCTTTTGCCTGAATAATTGAATATTCTCCATAATGAAATATTGACGCCGCCAAAACAGCATCTGCGTCTGCTTCTTTTATTACATCAACAAGATGTTGAAGATTGCCTGCTCCACCAGATGCAATAACAGGAAGATTAACCGCTTCAGTTACTGCTTTAGTTAAAGGAATATCATAACCGTCCTTTGTTCCATCTGTGTCCATGCTGGTTAAAAGAATTTCACCTGCTCCCAATTCTTTAACTTTCTTTACCCACTCGATAACATCAAGACCTGTCGGGATACGGCCGCCATTAATATAAACTTCCCATCTTTCTGAACCAGCAATTTTTTTAGCATCAACCGCAACTACAATGCACTGACTTCCAAATTTTCTGGACGATTCTCTCACTAATTCAGGATTTTTTACCGCGGCTGAATTTAAAGAAACTTTATCCGCTCCTCCTTCAAGCATTAATTTAATATCTTCAAGCGTTCTGATTCCTCCACCAACGGTAAATGGAATAAAAACCTGCTCGGATGTCCTTCTGACTACATCAATCATTATGTTTCTCGCTTCATGAGAAGCTGTGATATCCAAAAAAACTAATTCATCGGCAAACTCTTTATTGTAAAAAGACGCAAGTTCAACCGGATCACCGGCATCTTTTAAATTTAAAAATTTTACTCCTTTTACCACCCTGCCCCTATGAACATCAAGACAGGGAATAATTCTCTTAGCCAGCACCTTCTACTCTCTTTCTCCTAACTCGAATAAGTCGAAACTAAAAGTCACAAGTTGCAAGTCACAGGTCACAAGTTAAAAATTTCTTCACTTGTGACTTGTGTCCTTATGGCTTTGTGACCCATCTTATGTATTCTGCCAAAAATCGCACGAATTTTATAACTAAGAGACTAAGTCTTAGGACTTTAGACCTACGACCTATAACCTACCTTTATTGCTTCAGTAAGACTAAATGCTCCGCTATAAAGAGCTTTGCCTATTATGACACCCTCTACACCTAAAGACTCCAGTTCCTTCAGCCTGATAATATCATCCAGTTTTGATATCCCGCCCGAAGCAATAATGGAAATATTCGTTTCGGAAGTAATCAAACGCGTCCCGTCGATGTTTGGACCTTTAAGTGTCCCATCTGTCTCTATGTCTGTATAAATAATCCTTTTTACACCAATCTGCTCCATTCGTCTGGCAACATCAACTGCCTTCTCATTGCTAATTTCCTTCCACCCTTTAGTCGCAACCATACCGTTTTTAGCATCAATTCCTGCAATAATCCTTGACTTAAATTTTTCTAAGGCTTCTAAAACAAACTCAAGGTTACTTATTATACTTGTTCCGAGCACAACTCTTTTTACTCCAATATCAAAAACCATTTCTAAACTTTTGATTTGACGAATTCCCCCGCCAAATTGAACAGGAATATTAATACTATTTATGATTTTCTCAACTACTTTTAGATTTTTTGGTTCACCGGCAACTGCCCCATCTAAATCAACCAGATGGATTATCTCTGCTCCCTGGCTTTCCCACTTCTTAGCCACCTCGGATGGATTTTCCGAAAAAACAGTCACTTCGTCCATCTTCCCCTGAAAAAGACGAACACATCTTCCTTCTTTTATATCTATTGCTGGATAAATAATCATAATTTGCTCACAAAATTCTTTAAAATTTTAAGTCCCAAGTCACTGCTCTTCTCAGGATGAAACTGGGTAGCAAAGATATTATCCCTTGAAACGCTTGAAGCAAACTCCATCCCATAATCAGTGGTTGTTGCTATCACATCTTTATCTTCTGGAACGGGATAATAAGAATGGACAAAGTAAAAATAGGAATTATCAGGAATATTCTCCAATATCAGATTGTCATTTTTTATTTCAATCTGATTCCAGCCCATATGAGGAACTTTTACCTCATCGGAAAAACGAACAACTCTTCCTTTAAGAATGTCCAGACCTTTATGTAATCCATCTTCCTCGCTTTCGGTAAACAATAAGTGTAGTCCGAGACAAATTCCTAAAAATGGCTTACCGGAATCAATTGTTTCTTTTATCACTTCAACCAGATTATTTGATTTTAAGTTTTCAATCGCGTCAAAAAAAGCTCCTACGCCCGGCAAAACAACCTTGTCGGCTTTTCTTATCACTTCAGGATCAGATGTAATTATTGTTTCGCCGCCAACCTTTTCGATTGCCTTTTGAACACTTCTTAAATTTCCCATTCCATAGTTTATTATTGCTATCAATAAAATCACATCTCACGTCTGGTTTAGTTTATTATCAATTAAAAAATAACAGTTCTTTGGTAGTGGGCTTGAAAAGTCACAAGTTGCAAGTCACAGGTCACAAGTTAAAAAAATTTCTTCACTTGTGCCTTGTGTCCTTGTGACTTTGTGACCTTATGTCTCACGTTTCACCCTACAGCATTCCCTTAGTCGATGGAATTCCAGAAATCCGAGGGTTAATTCCTACCGCCTGACTCAGCGCCTTTGCCAATGCTTTAAAAACCGCCTCAATAATATGATGAGTGTTTTTTCCTGACAACAGCCTTACGTGTAAAGTTAAGCCAAGGGTGTTAACCACTGCCTGCAAAAATTCAACTGTCAGACTGGTATCATAACTGCCAATAATCTCAACCGGCAAATCAACTTCATAAACAAGATACGGCCGGCCGCTTATGTCCAGCGAAACCAAAACAAGTGTCTCGTCCATTGGAAGAATGCTGAATCCGTACCTTTCTATTCCTGACTTATCCCCCAAACACTCCTTAATCGCCTGACCAAGGCAAATTCCTAAATCTTCAACCGTATGATGACCGTCAATATCAAGATCGCCCTTCGCTTCTATTCTCATATCAAATAATCCATGTTTGGCAAAAAGAATCAGCATATGATTTAAGAAAGGGATTCCTGTTTCTACTTCAGAATCACCTTTGCCATCAAGATTAAGAAAAAATTCTATTGAAGTTTCTGTTGTTTTTCTTTTTACTGATCCTGTTCTATCCACTTTATCCTCCCCTTTCTTTAGCAAGGCTAATTCTGCCTCTCGACAGGCGAGACGCCTGTCTTACTTGTGACTATCTTCCTCTGTATTCTGATATTTCACAAACTCAATAACAGAATTTACATCTTTTGCTAAAATATCAGCTTTTTTTTCTTTAAAAAATTCATCTTCATTTTCTCTGGATATTATACACATCAAAAATTTAATCAAACCATTTCGGGATTCAAAATTCTTAACAGTTAATAAATCATCATAAGTATCACCTATATACAACCCAACTTTTGTTTTTAAACGATTTGCCAATATTTCTAAAATTTCAGGATTAGGTTTAAACAGCACGCCATCATCATAAATTAATCGATCCTCGCTGATTAAATCTTTTAAACCAGTCCGCTCAAGAGCAAGATGAGCCTCCTTCTTTGCTCTTCCTGTAATAATCGCGATTTTAGGATAAAATGATTTAAGCAATTCTGAATTTAATAAAACCTTTTCGTTGTTTAACAATCCTTTCTGAAACACATACGCCGGTTTGTGTCCATAAAGCTTTTCGCAGTAATCGATCCCACCATAAATTTCATCAAACAATTTTCTTATCTTATCTTTTTGCCATAATTTTTTGACCCCCCTGTATCCCCCCTTGGTAAGGGGGGAAGTGCCCCCAAAAATAATCTTTTCAACTGCTTCAAGTCCTCCGCCCAGATCGCCTACCCTCTTGGTAAAACTATCAAGCGGCTCACCGTTTTGTCTTATAAAGTCCAGATTGTAATCTTTTAAACTATAAGCCTTGTAAAGATAAAACAAAACTGCCGCAAAGGTTAAATTCCAGTCATTATTAAACCCTTCCACTCTCTTAAATAATTGGGTTTCCCTGGGTGTTACAAGAACAGCATTTCCATCCCAGTTTAAAATCTTCGAAAAATAGAACTGGACTGTCTGGCTGATTGACAAACGAAATGAATCTTTAACATCCAGTATTACGCCGTCTATATCAAGAACAATACTATCAACCTTTGAAATCAATTCAAGTTTATCAGACCTTACAAAAATTTTTGATTCTGGTTCTTCGTATGCAAACATTTGCCTCATTCCTGAGTGATTCTTTCAAGCGCTTTTAAAAACTCGTTGTTTTCCTCCGCGCTTCCAACCGTAACTCGTAAACAATTTTCAAGCAGAGGATCCCCTTCGAAGCTTCTTGTCAGTATCCCATAACCAAGCAGTTTCTTAAAAACTTCGTCGCTATTAATCTCTGTTCTAAAGAGAATAAAATTAGCATCGCTGGGAAAGGGGTAAACTCCTTTCATTTCTCTTAATGCCTTCATTATTCTTTCTCTCTCGCTAATTATTTTTTCAACAAAAGAATCAAATATATCCCGTCTTTCAAAAACTTTAGCCGCCGCCATCTGGGAAAATGAATTATAGCTGTAAGGAAGTCTGACTTTGTTTAACTCCGTCACAATTTCAGAATCAGCAAGCATATAACCGACTCTCAAACTCGCAAGGCAGAATACTTTGGAAAAAGTTCTTAAGACCACTAAATTAGGATAACTGCCAAGCAAATCAACAACCGATTGTTTGCTGAATTCACCATAAGCTTCATCGACAATCACCAATGCGTCAGTCTGGTTTAAAATCTCCTCAATTGTTTTTTTAGGAGCAATATTTCCTGATGGATTATTGGGACTGCATATAAAAATCAGATAGGGTTTAAATCTCTTAATTGTTGAAATAGTTTTATCAAGACTTATTGAAAACGAATTATCCAGCCTCAAAGAAATAAATTCAGTGGCTGTTATTTTAGAAATTATCTGATACATTGAAAACGTCGGCTCAAAAGCAAGAGACATTCTGCCCCTCCCTCCATAAGCCAAAAGCAGACACTCTATAATTTCATCCGCGCCATTGCCGACTCCGACACACTCTTCACTTAAACCATAATAATTAGCAATCTTTCTTTTTAATCCCGTGGAAAGCGGATCCGGATAGCGATTAAACAAAAATCCGTCAAACTCACTTTTTATTTCACTGATTATCTCAAAAGGAAGATTAAAAGGACTTTCATTCGCGTCTAATTTTATCTTGGCTGAAACTTTTGGAACAGAGTAAGGTTTTAAGCCTGCCAAATCCTGTCGTGGAACAAATTTTTTATTCATTTTTATCAACTCTTACCGCAACTGAATTCGCATGCGCGTCCAGTCTTTCTGCCTTGGCAATTGTTTTGATTGATCCGGCCATTCTTCTCAATTTTTCCTCCGTGCAATAAATCAAACTTGATTTTTTCACAAAATCATCCGGGTTAAGGGGTGAAGAAAAACGAGCCGCCCCTGCTGTTGGCAAAATATGATTCGGTCCTGCAAAATAATCGCCTAAAGCTTCCGGAGAATAAGCGCCCAGAAAAATCGCCCCCGCGTTTTTTATTCTGTTTGGATTAGATGAATCAACTAAATAAAATGGATTCTCAATATTTAATTCAAGATGTTCAGGCGCAATCAAGTTTATAATTTCAACTCCTCTGTCAATCGAATCCACCAAAATAATTTTCCCCGAATTAATCAAAGATTTTTCAATTATTTCTTTTCTCTTTAATTTGCTCATTTGATAAACTAATTCACTTTTAACTTTTTCAGCTAATTCTTCTGAGGTGGTAATAAAAACCGCGGTAGCTCTTGCATCATGCTCTGCCTGTCCCAGCATATCTGCGGCAACAAATACAGGATTCGCTTTTTCGTCGGCTAAGATAACAATTTCACTCGGGCCCGCCAGCATATCAATACCAACTTCCCCCACCACCAGCTTCTTGGCAAGTGTAACGTAAATATTTCCTGGACCGCTTATCTTATCAACCTTTTCTATTGTCTCAGCGCCATAAGCTAAAGCGGCAATCGCCTGCGCGCCGCCGACTTTATAAATCTCTTTAAGTCCCATTTCGCCAGCCGCAACCAGTGTATATGGATTAATTTCACCGGATAAATCAGGGGGAACACACATTGCAATTTCTTCAACGCCAACCACCTGAGGCGGAATCGCGTTCATTAAAACAGAAGAGGGATAAGCGGCCTGACCGCCCGGAACATAAATTCCTACTCTTGAAAGAGGCTGAATAATCTGCCCCAATGTAATTCCTTTTTTCTTGTAGCTCCAGGATTTAGATAATTTTTTCTTGTGATATGAAATAATATTCTTTTTGGCTTTTCTTATGCTTGGAATAAACTTCTTGTTTACAACTCCATAAGCTTTTCCAATCTCATCCTCGCCAACTCTTAAACCTTTATCTCTTAAATCAGCTCCATCAAATTTCAAAGTATATTCAAAAAGCGCTTCGTCTTTTCTTTCTCTCACATCATCGATTATTTTTTCTACCAAAGCAATTGCTTCTTTATCTCTTAAGATGCTTCGGGGAATTATTTCTTCTATTATTTTTTTATCAATCTTTTCTTTAATTTTTACTACTGGTACCATTCAACACCTCACTATAAAGTCACAGGTTGCAAGTCACAGGTCCCTGCGAAAGCGGGGTAGTTTCAGGTCTCCCCCGATCTTCCCAGAAGGCAGGTCAGGAGACCTGCTCTTACCCGAAAAACCGCATAGAAAAAATGAAAATTTCCATTATATCTCATATTAACATATTAAAGTATTACATTATTAACCAATAAAATTGTATCCTATCTTTACCTCTCTGTCAAATCTCGTATATTATATTGCCAACCTATTACTGTTCTGACAGGCGAGACGCCTGTCCTACTTGTGACTTGTGACTTGTGACCTGTGACTTTCCACCCATTACCTACACACGTCTCACATCTCACGCCTCACGTCTTACGTTCCTACTGTAAACAAACAGCTTCTTCGCCTAATAACTCCTTTAATTCAGCAAACAAACCATTACTGCTATTCACCTTAAAAGAATCGTTTAACTTCATTTTTGTCATTCTTTCTTCTTCTTCAAGCTCCAAAAAAACAGGTGAAGCGCCCGGATGTCTTTTTAAAATCTCTTTAAGCTCTTTCATTAAATTATTGTTTGTATTTTTAACATTAACTTTAAGACAAAGAGACGAAGGTCCGACTTTAGTTTTATCTAAAATTTCTACTTCCTGAGCAATTAATTTGGCTGAATCTTCTTTTACGTCTAACCGTCCCCTGATTCGAACTATATTATCTTCAAAAAGCAAATCACGATATTTTTCACAAACAGCCGGAAAAACAATCACTTCAACAGATGATTCTATATCTTCTACTCTTAAAAACTGCATCATATCACCTTTTTTGGTTGTTGTCTTGGTTATACCTGCAATAAGTCCTCCTATCCACAAAAAACTTCCATCTCTTTGTTCTCTTAAATCGCTTATTGAAACATCAACCTGTTTTTTAATTGCTGATTCCAGTCCAAGCAAAGGATGATCGCTTACATAAAGACCAAGTATCTCTTTTTCATATGCAAGCAATTTATCTTTTGGAAATTCTTCTTTCGACTCTTCGCCTGTTTCTTTCTGTGTATAAAAACTATTTTCTTCTGCCGGCGCTAAATCAAAGAAAGTGAATTGTCCTGCCTTAACATCTTTTTGTTTGCGCTGACCAGCATCGACTGCTTTATCGTAGATAGATAATAAATATTTGCGGCTCATTAAAGTTGAATCAAAAGACCCGCATTTAATCAAACTTTCAAGCGCTCTTTTGTTTATTGCGCTCAAATCCACTCTTTCACAAAAATCATAAATATCTTTAAATTGCCGTTCGCTCCTTGCTTTTATTATAGATTCGATTGCCGCGTCTCCTATATTGCGAATTGCCGACAATCCAAACCTGATCGCGCTTCCAACAACAGTGAAGCTCTGAAAACTTTCATTTACATCGGGGGGAAGAACTTCGATTCCTAAGCGTCTGCACTCATTTACATATTGTGACACTTTATCTTTATTTCCCATTACGCTGGTAAGAAGAGCCGCCATAAATTCAACCGGATAATTAGCTTTAAGATAAGCTGTTTGATATGAAATTACCGCGTATGCTGTTGAGTGAGATTTATTAAAACCATAACCGGCAAAATGAACTACTAAATCAAAAACTCTGCCAGCAGTATCAGCGTCAATTCCATTGCTTAGTGCCCCGCCGATAAATTTTTCACGCTGCTCCGCGAGAACTTCCGGCTTTTTCTTGCTCATCGCTCCCCGCAAAATATCAGCTTCTGCCATTGTGAATCCAGCCATCACACTCGCAATCTGCATTACTTGTTCCTGATAAACAATAATTCCATGAGTTCCCTTTAAAACTTCTTCCAGAGAGGGATGCGGATAAGAAATTGCTTTGCGGCCATGTTTGCAGTCAACAAAATCTTTTACCATATTGCTTCCAAGCGGGCCGGGGCGATAAAGAGCCAGAAGATGAACAATGTCTTCAAACGCGGATGGTCTTAAGTCTCTTAATAAATTACGCATTCCGGAACTTTCCAACTGAAATACGCCTGTGCTGTCTCCACGCTGGAGCATATAAAATGTCTTCTGATCATTTAAAGGAATCTCATCAATATTTATATCTATCCCTTTGGATTGCCCTATAATCTGAAGAGCATTATTAATTACAGTTAAAGTTCGCAGTCCCAAAAAATCCATTTTCAGCAAACCAATTTTTTTGGTTGCATCCATATGGTACTGAATAACTGTTTCAGAATCACCTTTCTTTTGAACCGGCGCATAATCAGTCATTTTTCCGCGGGATATGACTACGCCCGCCGCGTGGATTGAATCCTGTCTCGCAAGCCCTTCCAGTGTTTTTGCGCTATCCAGAATTCTTCTTGTATCAGCATCATTTTCATATTCCTGACGAAGCTGGGGGACTGCTGTCAATGATTCCTCAATAGTTGCGCCCGGAGTTTCCAGAATGAGCTTGGCAATTTTATCTACTCTGGCATAAGGAAATCCTAAAACTCTTCCGGCGTCACGGGTGGCGGCTCGCGCTTTCATGGTTCCAAAGGTAATAATCTGAGCTACTTTATCCTGCCCATATTTGTCAGCTACATATTCAATTATTTTATCGCGTTTCTCATCGTCAAAATCTATATCAATATCAGGCATACTTTTTCGCTCAGGATTTAAAAATCTTTCAAAAAGAAGTCCGTATTTTATAGGATCTATGGTGGTGATATTTAATGCGTAAGAAACAATACTGCCAGCCGCGCTGCCGCGTCCCGGACCTACTCTTATCCCATTCTCCTTGGCATAATTCACAAAATCCCAAACAATTAAAAAATACCCTGAAAAACCCATTTCCTTAATCACATTGAGCTCATGCTCCAGCCGTTCCTCTAGCTCACTTGTAACTTCAGAATACTTTTCTTTAAGTCCTTTTCTGCATAATTCCTCAAGATAAGAATCCAGAGTATATCCTTTTGGAACTTCATATTCAGGCAAATAAATTTTATCAAAATCAATTTCCAGATTGCATCGATTTGCAATTTTTACTGTGTTCTCAAGGGCTTCCGGGTTATTCGGAAATATCTTAGCCATTTCCTCAAATGACTTTAAATAAAATTCATTGGTAGAAAATTTCAGTCTGTTCTGTTCCTCAACAGTTGAACCTGTCTGAATGCAGAGGAGAACATCATGGGCAGTATGGTCTTCTTTGTTGGTGTAATGAGCATCGTTTGTAGCCGCAAGCGGAATATCTGTTTCAGCGGATATTTTTATCAGATGTTCGTTAACTAATTTCTGTTCTTCGATTCTGTGATCCTGTACCTCTAAAAAGAAATTTCCTTCACCAAATATATTTTGATATTCAAGAGCTGTTTCTTTTGCTTTTTTAAAATCTTTATTTTGAATTAAGGTTGAAACCTCACCGGCCAGACAGCCGCTTAAAGCAATCAAGCCATTGTGATATTCTCTTAACAGTTCTTTATCAACTCTTGGCTTATAATAAAAACCATCCAGAAAGCCCAAGCTAACCAGATGCATTAAATTTCTATAACCTTGACTGTTTTCAGCCAGCAAAACCAGATGATATGGCCCGGCGCTTCCTTTGCGTGAAGATTTATCAAACCTGCTTTCAGGCGCTACATAAACCTCGCAACCAACAATTGGCTTAACGCCAGCCTTGCTTGCAGTTTCGTAAAAATCAACCACTCCATACATTACACCATGATCGGTCAGAGCAATAGCGTCCATCTTTAATTCTTTGGCGCGGTTTACCATATCTTTTATTCTTGATGCTCCGTCAAGGAGGGAAAACTCGGAATGAGTATGAAGGTGAACTCTTAGCAACTGCAAACCGCTGGGCTAATGCTTTTAATTCATTCACTGTGCACAAATCCTCGAAAAACTGATAGCATTCTTCAATGCCCCCTAACAATAAAATCGCTTCGAATAAACTATCAACATGTTCATCTTTTAATCTTTCATCTATTGTCATTAAGACCACCTCCATATTATTTAGATAACATTCATTTTAACACAAAATAAAATCCTTAAAAGAATCTTTTTTAACCAATAACAAAAGTAGGACAGGCGTCCCGCCTGTCCTTTGTTTTTTTGACAGCCGAGACGGCTGTCCTACTGAAGAAGAAGCAGAACATAACAAAAGGGTTCTTTTTATCAAAGAACCCTTTTTGCTCTTTATAAATATTAAATTAAAATTTCTTAATTCCTTTAATTGACAGTCCTGCGTCTGTCAAACTCGGGCAAACTGTACTTTATTTTCGTCTCCTTCAACTTATCAACATCCTGCCCGTCTACCCTAACCACAATGTATAGTTCTTTTCTTCCTCTCTCAAGCTTTATCGAACCCGTGCATAAACTTATGTCTCTTAAAGCGTTAATGATTTTGTCTTGAATAACTTTCTTGCATTCTTCTTCTAATTTTACCTCAAATTCTTCCCTTCCTTCTGTATCTTCTTCGTAAGGTAAATCTGCGTTAGGTAATGGTTCTGCCATATTCATTCCTTCCTTTTTTAAAAGACTTTAAAGCACAGGTAAAAAAATGAGATAAAATTATTATACATCACTTTAAGTGGTTGGTCAATCACTCGAAGTAGTCGTTTAAATGTCTTCTCTGCGAAGCTCAAAAATTACAGGATTATGAGGATCGGGGCAACAAACAATCGCGGTATTTTTGTCTTCCTCCCAAGGAAATTCACCGCCAAAACGAAGAACTGTCATAAAAGGCATCATCGCATGATACGCCCAGCCGCAAAGACCATTCACCGTCTCTGCTCCGGCGACCTTAAACAGATCACCGACTTTATGATGATTGGGACAAGCGCCTTTACCAAGTATATCTATAATTTTAATTGAAACATGATAAGTTTTTGAATCCATACGCTCTCTCACTAGTATGACCCAGATAGATATCGGGGCCCTTCATTCTTTGACAGCCGAGACGGCTGTCCTACTAAAGACTATGAGGTATCATCTCAGCCTGCTCATTACTGATTTTACTTTATCTTCTATTCCTACTTTCTTGTCTCTTCGGTCATCAATTTCAATCTGGGTTATCACTCTTTTAATTTCATCTTTAAAGGGAGTTTCATGAAGTTTTCTGGCAATAGAAAAAAGCTCATCCGCTTCTCCTTCTATAATAGTTCCCATATCAGTAAGTTTATATTTCAAGCCTTCTCCTTCAAGAATTCTTACCACGCCAGCTATATAGTCACCAATACTGGGCGTAGAAGTTCCAATTGGCACAACACTTATCTCCATTAAAGCCATTTTTTGACCCTCCTTTCACCTTCTGTTAAATTTCAAATAATTAATAACTTTCCTGCTAACATTTAAAGCGCTACGAGTGCAATCGTTTACTCCTATTCCACGATAGGCGTTCCCGACTAAAAATAATCCCGGAAAATTCTTTGAAAATCTTTCCGCCTTAGTTAAAAAATCAGTATGACCAACCACATATTGAGGAATAGCTTTTTCGTGACGGTAAATCTTTATAAACGTCGGATCCGCGCTTACGCCCATTATGTCTCTTAATTCTTCTTGAACTGTTTTAATTGTTTCATTATCATCCAAAAAACAAACATCCGGATTGCGAGCTCCTCCAAGTATTGTTCTTAAAGAAACATACCCTTCGGAAACTTGACCGTTAAAAATACTGGACGTCCAGAGACATCCCAATATTCTCCGCTTTTCTTTGCTTGGAATCAAAAAACCAAATCCATCCAAGGAACGAGAAATCTTATTTTTCGGGTAGCCAAAAATAACCACATTTACAGGAGGATAAGGGACTTTCTTTAATTCTCCTATCAACAATGACTCAAATTTATCCAAAATTTCTGCGGCGGAATAAGCAGGAACCGCCAGTATTACAATATCAGCCTCAATAGGACTTTCTCCTTCGACAAATACTTTAAAAGCATTCCCACCATCCTGTTCAACTTTTTCAACTTTTTTACCAGTAACAATATTGCTGTTATTATCTCTTAATCCCTGAGTCAAGGTATCTATTAAAACTCCCATTCCGTCCGCAAAAGAAGTTAGCTTGCCTCCCGGGCCCATTGGTCCTCCCTTTTTCCCCGGCGCTTTCTTTTCATTGGATCAATTAATTTTTTATCCGCTTCCGTACCCAAATGACGACGGCCAAAATCAGCAATTGTTTCATCTACTGTGTAAGAAATTGGTTTAGTAAAAGGCTCTCCCAGAATTCTTAATTTTCCTCTAAGAGAAAGTAGTCTGAAGCCTATAAAACCAAGAGGACTGGCAGGTAGTTGATGCAATACACCTTTTGAATAAATAAAGCGTTTAGCCGCGCTTTCGTTGGAACGAAGAAGAATGTTATCTAAATTAAGCTTAGAACATAATTCTAAAGTTTCAGGTTTATTATCCAGAAATCCATTTGGGCCTGCTTCGCACAAAAAACCATCGATTCTTTCAGTTTGAATTTTGCCGCCCAGACGATTTTGAGATTCTATCAAGGTTAAATCAATTTCCTGAGATGCTTCTCTGGCGCCATCAATAACTGCATAAGCAACCGCTAGACCAGATATTCCACCGCCAACCACCACTATCTTCTTCATTCAATATCCTCCTCTTTTACGGTTTTTTTATTAATTTAGTACTTTTTTCGATAATTATTTGCTAAATTCCTTGTTTGGATTCATAGCGATTTAAGGTTTAGAGTTTTACTGTTGGGATTGAGTGGATAGGGCATTTTTGAGATTTGGTCTTAACTGAATCATAATTATAGCCAGCAACATTTAACTGATTTAAATTTTTCACTCACCTTAAATAGCAAATTCAAGTAGAACAGCATTGGGTTTTCCATTAACCGTAACAATGATTGGATGACCGGTACAATGTATCTGTTTGAAGATTTCATTAGTTTTCTTCTTTAAGTCAGAAACTGATTTAAAATCATCTGTGAAACTAATAGACATTCTATTTCACATCCTTTCTGATACTATATCTGATACTAAATATAACATCATTATTCGACTTAAAAGCTAAGCGATGTTTTTGAATAAATCAATTTTGGTTCTCCGTTCGATACTGAAACAAATTCAGCACAAGTCTTGACGTAAATCTGGCTGTGTTGGAATCGTAATATCTTGCTTTTAGATAGTAAAGTCCTGTTTCTGAATCATATTGATAGCCTGCATATAAGAAGTAATTGCCGGCTGTTCCTGCTGAGTTACATTCTTTTGGATTTCCCCAATTATCTGCTTTTTTGTTGTTAAGTTGGGTTAGCCTGCCTGAGGCGTCATAGGTATATTCTGCATAGTTATTATTACTATGGGTGGTTTTTTCTAATTCGTCTGATTCGGCATTGTAAGTAAAGTTTGTTATTCTATTGGTTCATGTGTGATTATCAGTAATTTTAATTTCTTTATTGGTGTCATTGTAGGTATAGGTAAGACGTTTGTTGTTGACATCAACTGTTT
>JACQXZ010000023.1 GCA_016208465.1 Actinomycetota bacterium | reverse complement strand
CAAATGCTGGCAAGTCAACTCTTTTTAATGCGATTACCAAAGCGGGAGCGCAGGTAGGAAATTATCCTTTTACTACTATTGATAAAAATGTGGGCGTTGCTGTTGTGCCTGATGATCGTCTTAGACAAATTTACGATGTGATGAAGTCGGAAAAAATGGTTTCGACGACTGTTTGTTTTGTCGATATTGCTGGTCTTATTAGAGGCGCAAGTAAAGGTGAAGGTTTAGGTAATCAATTTCTTGGTCACATTAGAGAGGTTGATGTGATTGTTCATGTTGTTCGTTGTTTTGAGGACAAAAATGTAATTTATGTAAATGAGTCAATAGATCCAGCGGGAGATATTGAAATGGTTACGACTGAATTGATACTGGCCGATTTGGAAACAGTGGAAACCAGATTTGAAAAAGTAAAAAATCAGGCTAAAAGCGGGACAAAAGAATTCAAAGACACATACGAAAATCTTAATATGCTGAAAGAGCACTTGCAGAGAAATAAAATGGCTTATTTATTTAATCAGATTGATAAAGTAAAAGACTTAAGTTTATTAACCTCAAAGCCGGTTGTTTATGTAGCCAATGTTGATGAAAATAAAATTGAGAACAATCCTTTGGTTGAAAAAATAAATGAGATTGCAAAAACTGAAAGGTCAGAAACAGTAACTGTCTCAGCTAAGATAGAATCAGAAATTGCAGAATTAGAAGACGAAGAGAGAATTGCTTTTTTAAACGACTTAGGTTTAAAGGAATCAGGATTAAACGAACTCATATTTAATTGAGGATAAGTCTTTTGCGGTTGCCCGAGAAAAAGGTCATTTACACTTGGAAGGCAAAGAATATATTGTAAATGATGGAGATGTGATTACTTTTAAGTTTAATGTTTGATTTAAATTTGTGTAATCTTGCGCTGAATTCATTTCAGTATTTTGGCGAAATATTTAAAAATAAAGTTCAAATGACAAAACTCAAAGTTCAAATGAAATCCAAAGATCAAATTTGAAGTTAAAGGCGATAGGCTATAGGGCGCAGGTTTGGATTGAAAGTTTAAATAATTATCCTATTACCCCTAGCCCCTCGCCTATTGCCCCTTTTGTAATTTGGAATTTCCGATTTGTTCGGGTCGGGAGGTTATTATGGAAAAAACCACAGAAAATAACAACAACAAAAAATGCTCGATTTGCCACAAGCTTTTAGCGTCTAATCAACTTGTATCTCCTGAAACAATTACGAGACCAATTTTGGAATTTATTAAAAATAAAAATCCTGAATGGAGCCCTGAAAGCCCTGTTTGTCTTAATTGTTTGAGTTTATTGGGGTCAGAATATGTTACTAAAGTGCTTGAGGAAGAAAAAGGAGAGATATCCGCTCTTGATCAGGAAGTTATTCAAAGTCTTAAAGATCAAGAGATATTATCTGAGAATATTAACAAAGAGTTTGATGAGAAATTAACATTTGGACAGCGTGCCGCTGATAAAGTAGCTGATTTTGGCGGAAGCTGGATATTCATAGGAATTTTTGCTTTTATTCTTGTGACATGGATAATAATTAATTCGGTGGCAATTCTTTTAAGACCATTTGATCCATTTCCCTACATATTATTAAATCTTTGTCTTTCCTGTCTCGCGGCAATTCAGGCTCCAATAATTATGATGAGCCAGAATCGTCAGGAAGCCAAAGACAGGCTGCGTTCGGAACATGATTACAGGGTAAATTTAAAGGCTGAGTTAGAGATTCGCCATTTACAAGAGAAAATTGATTTATTATTGAAGCATCAGTGGCAAAAACTTCTGGAAATTCAACAGATTCAGATTAGTTTATTAGAGGAATTAGCTCAGGACAAAAAAGAGATAGAGAAAAAATAAGGAATTAGAATGATTGTTATCGAATATTAACCAAATAAAAAAATTGGAAGATATGAGAGAAATTATAGAAGAAATTAAACATTTTGATATTTTGGTTAAAAAAATTCTTGAAGAAAGAGGATTTGACTGCTGTTACCGAATTTTTTCGCGACGCAGGTGTTTTTAGTCTTCTCGAAGAAAAAATAATACCAGATTTAATAATTAGCAAGCAATCAAAAAAACAGAGGTTTATTCGTGTCTGGAGCGCGGGATGCGCTGCCGGCGAAGAGTCTTATTCAATCGCAATGATTTTTGCGGAAGTTTTAGGAAATAAGCTGGATGATTTTTTTATTTCTATATATGGCACAGATATTGATAGAGAAAGTTTAATTGTTGCCAAAACAGGAGAATATGATATTAAAAAGATAAAGAATGTTCCGGAAAAATATATCAAAAAATATTTTATCCGCAGCAACAATGATAAATTGGTGATTTCTTTAAAGATAAGAAATCTTTGCAAATTTAAGTTTCTTGATTTATTCAAGGATAAACCATTGCTTAAGAACGACGTTGTTCTTTGCCGCAATGTGGTAATTTATTTTACTCGCGAACAAAGAGATAAGTTGTTTGATAAAATTTATTCTTCACTCAATAGCAATGGTTATTTTATTGTTGGTAAAAGCGAAGTTTTAACAGGAGGAATTTTCAAAAAATTTAAAGTGGTCGATTCAAAGGAAAGAGTCTATTCAAAAATACCTGTTTAATTTAATGCATTAATTATCGCGGGAGGATTTTTAAGATGTTTACCTTGTTTAAGAAAAGCATCAGAGGAAAATTACTTTTTTTGTTTTTAATAGTGGCAATTGTTCCGACATTGTTCACCAGTCCGGTAGACTGGTATACCGGAATCGACTCATTAAAGAAAAATAAAGGCGAAGATCTTCGCATTATAGCGCTTGAAACAGCTAAGGATATTGATAAGGTTTTTTACGATCGCTGGCTGGATATTAAGAGCATTGCAAATGATTCATCTATAAAGTCACCAACTATCTCTTCGATTAATAAGACAAAAATCCTAAAGAAAAATCTTGAGGTTTACAGTAAATACTATAAAGCTTTTTATTTGTTCGATTTAAACGGTAATCTGGTTGCGGGAACTGACAAGAATATATTTGCGAGGAACCAAAATAGTCAGGATTGGTTTAAAACAGCGCTTCAGGAGGATTTTGCGACCTCAGAGCTGCATCGTTTAAGAGATGAGATAAATCTGATTACATTTGCGGTGCCTTTAAAAGATGAAAACGGAGGAGTTACTGGAGTTCTGGCAGGAGAATTTAAGATGGATGTGGTTCAGGAGATTGTGGAAGGAGCAACTAATCATAAATTAGGCGATATATTTGTAGTTAACAAAAAAGGTTTGGTTATTGCAGACTCTGATTCAAAACAAATACTTTCTTCCAGTTACAGCAGATTAGAGGCTTTTAGAGAGGCTTTGAATGGAAAAAATAGTTATACAATTGATGAAGTAGAAAAAGGAAAAGAAAGACAAATTATTGGCTATGCTTTGAGTAATGGTTATAAAGACTATAGGGGAAGGGAATGGATTGTATTTGCAAAATTCTCAGAAAAAGAAGCTTCTTCGCCCGAGTTATTACGCTGGGTTACTACTACTTTTCCCACTCTCCTTTTCGCGGTAATGATTGTTGGCTGGTTAGCCTTTTTTCTTTCCCGCGCAATTGCAAAACCTGTTAGTCAGGTTTCTAAACAATTAGGCGCTATCGCTGAGGGTGGAGCTGATTTAACCCAGCAGGTAGATGTTAAAACAGAGGATGAAATCGGACAGCTTGCGGGAGCTTTTAACCGATTGATGGGTGCGTTAAGGGGAATCATAAAAGAAGTTTTAAACACTTCGAGCAGGGTTGCTTCATCTGCCGAGGGACTTTCGGCTTCAGCGGAAGAAGTTAATTCATCTTCCCAACAGGTTGCGGTGACAATGCAAAATTTGGCAAGAGGCGCAGGGGTTCAGGCGAAGAAGGTTGAGGAGACTTTTGAAGTAATGAAGCAGATGACTGAGTCTATTCATCAGGCTGCATCTCAGGCTCAAAAAGCAGCGCAATCCTCGACAGAAGCAGCTCAGATAGCGTCAACTGGACGCAGGGCAACCTTTGAAGCGATTAACAAATATGAGGAAATCGAAAAAGTTATTATTAATTCTTCTAATGCTGTAAGATCTTTAAGCGATCGTTCGCATGAGATTGGAAGTATTGTTACAGTGATTACAAATATAGCTGATCAGACTAATCTTTTGGCTTTAAATGCGGCAATCGAAGCGGCAAGAGCTGGTGAGTATGGTCATGGATTTGCGGTAGTGGCAGAAGAGGTTCGCAAATTAGCGGAAGGGTCAGCCAAAGCGGCAGAACAAATTGCCAATTTGATTCAGGAAGTTCAAAGTGAAACCACCAAGGCTGTTAATGTAATGGAGATAGGAGCAAAAGAGACTGAGACAGGTATGGCGGTTGTAAACGAAGCAGGCAAATCATTGGAACAGATTATTACTTCTGTTCAGGAAACAACCAAATTGGGTCAGGAAATAGCTTTTGCTATGCAGCAAGAAGCATCAAATAGCGAACAAGTATTACAGGCAATTGAAGAAATAGCCTCAGTGACCGAAGAAAGCGCTACAAGCGCAGAGGAAACAGCCGCGGCGATAGAAGAACAAACTGCTTCAATGGAAGAAATTTCTCTTTCGACTCAGGGATTAGCTGAGTTATCTCAACAGTTGCAGGAATTGGTAAGTAAGTTTAAGGTCTGATTATTAGTAAGGGTTATGGGTTAGAGGCGATAGGTGTAAGTTGGAGTTAGATAAATATAAAGGATAAAATACCAAATCCCAAATTTCAAATTTCAAATAAGCTCCAATGTTCAAATAATTCAAACTGTGGGAATTTTAAGTTTGGAATTTCGGTCATTGGAATTTATTTGTTATTTGGGATTTCTAAATTTTGGTTTTTCTTATTCAATTAGCGCTGGAGGATAAAATGGTTGAAACAATTACAGATAAAAAAGATATCCAGCTTGTTGTTTTTAAATTAGGAAAAGAAGAATATGGCATAGAAATAAATAAAGTAATTGAAATCATCAGGCTTTCTGAAATGACAGTAATACCTCGCGCTTTGGATTTTATTGAGGGAGTGATTAATCTACGCGGGAAAATAATTCCAGTAGTTGATCTTAAGAAACGCTTTGGTTTGACAGACGGAGAATTAACAACGGATGCTCGTATTATTGTTGTCGATATAAAAGGTCAGATGGTTGGGGTGAGGGTTGACTTAGCTAGTGAAGTGTTGAAAATTCCCGTTTCATCTATTGAAGCTTCATTTGATATGGTAACACACATTGATGAGAAAGATTGTCTTGCTGGTGTGGGAAAATTAAACGACAGACTTATTATTTTAATAGATTCAGATAGAATTTTAACCAAACAGGAAAGAGTTGCGTTGGATGAGGGTAAGGAGGAATAACCAATGTCGATACGAGTTCTGATTGTTGATGATGCGGCATTTATGAGAATGATGCTCAAGGATATACTTACGAAGGCGGGATATGAAATTGTTGGAGAGGCGGCTAGTGGTCTTGAGGCAGTTGAAAGATTTAAAGAAGTGAAACCCGATCTTATCACAATGGATATCACTATGCCTGAAATGGATGGAATTGAAGCAGTTAGAAATATTCGAAAAATTGACAGTGAAGTAAAAATATTAATGGTTAGCGCGATGGGTCAGCAAAAACTAATAATTGAGTCATTGGAGGCTGGAGCAAATGATTTTATTGTAAAACCTTTTCAGCCCGCTAAGGTGATTGAAATAATCGAGAAAGTTCTTAGTAGAGCAAAAGTGTAATTGAAGCAGAAGACAGAGAACAGATGGATGATTTGACAAAATTTATTACAAAAAAGGTGTTTCTATGAAAAATAAAATTAGAGTTTTAGTTGTAGATGATTCTGCTTTTATCAGGGATGTGGTGCGAACAATTCTTGAGGCAGATTCAGGCATAGAAGTAATTGGATTTGGCGCAGACGGATTTGAGGCAATTGAAAAGATAAAGGATTTAAGGCCGGATGTGGTAACTTTAGATATAGATATGCCTCGAATGAACGGGTTGGTTGCGATAAAAAATATTATGGAAGAAAATCCAGCCCGGATTGTGGTTTTAACTGGCTTGACTGATCAGGAAGTAACTTTAGATGCATTAAGGTTAGGAGCAATTGATTTTTTAATTAAACCGTCAGGTTCTTTTTCAAGAGATTTGGATACAGTAGGAAACGAATTGATTGAGAAAGTGAAGATAGCGGCTGGTGTAGATTTAGAAAAAATTAAACCAATCAAAACCGTTTCTCCCGTGATAATAAAACCAGTTTTACCTTATCTTTTGGTTGAAAAAATTATAGTAATTGGATCATCTACAGGAGGACCATCTGCTCTTGAAACTATTATTTCAGCTTTTCCGAAAGATTTCAATATTCCCGTTCTGGTTGTTCAGCATCTTCCGGAAGGTTTCACTGAGTACCTGGTTAGAAGGCTGGATTCTATAAGCCAGCTTGTTGTGAAAATTGGAAAAAATGGTGATGTTTTAAAAAGAGGAGAAGTTATTGTTGCTCCGGCTAATTATCATATGACTGTAAATAAAGTTGAATACGAAGGTACTTCAAAATCAGAGAAGGTTATCTATCTTGATCAAGCTCCTCCCATTATGGGTCTTCGACCATCGGTTGACAAAACAATGAAATCCGCAGCAAAGATTTATGGTTCCAATACTGTTGGAGTATTGCTTACTGGTATGGGGCGTGATGGAGCGATTGGTTTAAAAGCGATAAAAGACAATAAGGGAAGAACAATCGCTCAAGACGAGGCTTCAAGCGTTGTATTCGGAATGGCAAAAGTCGCGGTTAGTCAGGGATACGTAGATGTAGTTGCTTCTTTGGAGCAGATTGCGGACGAGATTATAAAAGCAGTAAGTTAAGTACGTAAGGCGTGAAAAGTGAAAGGTGAAAGGTAAACCAACTAATAGCCGAGGCTTCTAGCCTTGGATGTCAGACAGGATGCATGACCTATATAAGTGGAGCGGGTGTCATTTCCTGTGACTTGTGACTTAAAACTTGTGACTTTTGAGTTTAACAATCGAAATAAAGAATTAAGCTGGGTTAAATCATTAAAAATCATTAAAAATAGAAAGACGATATTTTATGGATGTATCGCAATACACAGAGGTTTTTAATTCAGAAGCAATAGAACTTCTTCAATCTTTAAACGAGACCCTGCTTGCTTTAGAAAAAAATCCCGATGATTTAAAACCGATAGAAGCTGTTTTTAGAGCGGTTCATACCCTTAAAGGTATGGCTGCAACTATGAATTATACCTGTATAGCTCAGCTTTCTCATCAAATGGAAAATCTGCTTGATAGAATCCGAAAAAAGGAATGCGTAGTATCACCTTCTTTAACAGATCTTTTATTTGAATGTGTTGATGTGCTGCAAAATATGATTGAAAGAGTTATTTCTGATAAGTCAGATGAGTTTGATATTTCAGAGCTTATTGAAAATTTAAAGAATGAAACTGAAAAAAACAAAGGAAACTCTTTAGTAAAAACATCAACACCAACGGTATCTTCAAATAATCTGAATTATTACAAAATAAAGATTTTTTTGGAAGAAAATTGTGCCTTAAAAAGTGTCCGTGTTTATATGGTTTTTAAATGTTTGAACGAATTAGGCGAGGTAGTAAAATCAATTCCTTCGTCCCATGATCTGGAAGACGAAAAATTTAATTTTGACTTTGAAGTTTATCTTAGGACAAAGAAACAGATAAATGAAATCAGGAAAACTGTGACAGATATTTCAGATGTCAAAAATGTTGAAATTGAATTGTTTAAGGATGAGTGCAAAGAAGAACAAACAAATGCGGTCAATCTATTTAAAAAAGAATCAGTTGCCGGAAGCAAAAAAACACAGACGGTTAGAGTAAATATTGGACGTCTTGATAATATTATGAATCTTGTAGGTGAGTTAGTGATTAATAAAGCTAAACTGGACAGAATAGCCTTCAGGTATGAAGATTTGGAATTGGATGAAATTCTGGATCAATTGAAAATGATTTTAAATGATCTTCAAAATGAAGTAGTGCTTGCAAGAATGGTTCCAATTGGACACATTTTTGATCGTTTTCCCCGGATGGCAAGAGATCTTTCCCGTGAATTAGAAAAAGAGATTAATTTTGTTGTTGAAGGTAAAGAGATTGAATTAGATAGAACTGTATTAGACGAAATAGGTGATCCATTGATGCATCTTTTGAGAAATGCAGTAGGTCATGGGGTTGAGATGCCTGATGAGAGAGAAAGAATTGGCAAAGCAAGAACAGGGATGGTTATATTGTCTGCCAGAGGAGAGAAGAACAATGCGATAATTGAAATTGTAGATGATGGCAGAGGAATGAATCCAGCTGAAATCAGAAGATCAGCTATTAAGAAGGGTTTTATCTCAGAGGATGAAGCAGATATGTTGGACGAAGAAGAATCTTTGCGGCTTATCTGTTTGCCGGGGTTTTCAACTGCTAAGGAAACTACTTCTTTGTCTGGCAGAGGTGTTGGTGTTGATGTTGTTAAGACAAAAATTGAGGCTCTTGGCGGAAGTATGGAAATCAAGTCGAAACTGGGAAGCGGGACAAAATTTATTTTAAGATTGCCATTTTCTCTGGCAATTATTCAGGCCCTTTTGGTTAAAGTTAAGAACGAGACTTATGCAATTCCTCTTTCTGATATTGTTGAGATCGTCGAATTGAAGGATTTTCAGATTAAAACTGTTAAGAAAGAAGAAGTTTTTGTGCTGCATGACGCAATCGTTCCCTTAATCCATCTGGAAGAAGTTTTTGGTATAAAAGACAACGGAAAATTTGAAATTAAAAATGTGCATATAATTGTTGTTGAAATAGGCGAGAAAAGGAAAGGTTTAGTCGTGGATAAACTAATTGGTCAGCAGGAGATTGTGATCAAACCATTAGAAGAGGTGATTGGAGGAATTATGGGAATCGCTGGCGCTGCAATTCTTGGAGATGGAAAAGTAGCGCTTGTGTTAGATGTAAGGAGTCTGCTTGGTTTGAGTAGAAGTATTTAGTGGATTCGAGGGTTCAAGTGATTATAGGCGATAGGCTAGAGGCAAGGGGCTATAGGAATTAAAATCAAAATGCGACAGATGATATATTTCTACATTCAGATTGCTTCGACTCAAACACGAAGGATTGCAATTAATAAATCGGGGGGTTTGCGATGAAAAAAGAGATGGAATTAAATGAAATACAATTAGACGCGCTAAAAGAGGTTGCGAACATTGGAGCAGGTCACGCAGCTACAGCTCTTTCTCATCTGGTTGATAGAAAAATTCTTATTACTGTGCCGAAGCTCGATTTTGTGAGAATCGAAGAAATTCCAACAATTACAGGTAATCCAGAAGATCTAACGGCGGTTATTTACACTCATATAATAGGAGATATTACAGGCGGTATTTTCTTTATTTTGCCAAGAGACAGCGCTCTTTTAATGATTGATTTGCTTAAAGGTTATAATTTTGGAATTACAAAGATTATTTCAGGACTTGATGAAGAAATGTTGAAGCAGGCAGGAGGGCTGCTTGCCAAAGCGTATCTTAGCGCTCTCGCTCGTTTTGCTAAATTAACACTGGTTTCTTCTTCCGAATCTTTTGCCTTTGATATGGTAGGCGCAGTAATTGATTCAATAATTGCTGATATTGACTTACGGGCACAGCATGCAATTCTGGCAGAGACTGAATTTGTGGAAGCAGAAAATAAAGTAAGCGGACAGTTGTTTTTTGTTCCGGATTTTAGATCGCTCGAGGTTATTATGGATAAGCTTGGAGTGAAATGAATTCAATGACAAGGATGATTAACGTAGGATTGGCAGAAGTTATTGTTTCTTACAGTCCGGATGTTTTGCTTTGTGTGGCGTTGGGTTCTTGCGTGGCAATTATTTTGTATGATTTTGAATCAATGATAGGTGGTCTTGCCCATATAATGCTGCCTTATGGAAATGAGATGGAAATTAACCATAAACCCGGTAAATTTGCTGATACAGCAGTTGAGTTTATGTTAGAAGAAATGTTAAAAAAGGGCGCAAAAAAGGAATATATAAAAGCAAAAATTGTTGGCGGCGCCCATATGTTTTCAGAGAACAGTAAATCTTTTAATAAAATTAATAGCAGTATTGGAGCAAAAAATATTTATGCAGTTAAACAGATTCTTTCTCGCAAACACATCCCAATTGAAAAAGAAGATACAGGCAAAAACTATGCCCGCTCATTAGAGTTTTTTTTAGATTCAGGAAAAGTTATTATTAAATCGATTCGCAAAGGAACGAGAGAGATTTAATGAAAATCAGGTCAGGGGTAAGAGGCTATAGGCAATAGGCTAAAAATCAAAATGCAAAAGTCAAAAATCAAAATGACAAATCAAAACTTAAAAATAAGCTCAGAAACAAAGTTCAAATGACAAAGCCCAAATACCAAATAAATGTTAAAGTTCAAAATCTAAATGTCAAAAAATTCTTGTGTATTTTGTAATTTGACCTTTGGATTTCATTTGAACTTTGAGCTTGGTTATTTGGATTTTTGAGTGGTTGTTTGGAATTTTTAACTTTTGATTCCAACTCATTTGGATTGAGGAATAAAAATGTATAAAAACAAAAAACTGGTTTTTGATCAGATCGATATTGTTTATTTTTTAATTAGAACAGCAGGCATAATTGGAACTTTGATATGGACGATTGGCAGCAATGTTTCTACGCAGACATTTTATTCCATTTTTAGTTTAATGTTTATATTTTTTTTATATAGCATTATATTTTATCTGATTAATTTTAGATTGTCGGATCAGTTTAAAACTTTGTATTTATATCTTCTTATTCCTGATTTAATTGTTGTTACTCTTCTAACTAATCTTACAGGTGGTCATCAAAGTTATTTTTTTATTGCTTATTATCTTTTGGTAATTCTCCATTCGTTTTACTATAGTTTTCCTGTGGGACTCGGAGTTACAGCGCTGGCTGTGCTTTTTGACTTTACCAATAGCTATGTTTATTTTACTGGTGGTTATTATTGGGGGAATGGCATTGCAAGAATTGGGTTTTTATGGATTTTTGGAATATCGACTACGTTGTTTTCCGAGCATGAATCGCAGAAGAAAAGAGAAGCAGAAGATTTGAATTGGCAGCTCATACATCACAAGGAAGAACTTGAGAAATCAAATGCTGAGTTAAATAATCGCTTGGCTGAAATATTTTTTATTCATGAACTATCCAAAGCTTTTAGCTCAACTATTGATTCAAATGAGGTTTCAGGTTTGATTGTTGATGGAGCGAATGGAATTCTGGGCGCGGAAATTAGTTGTGTCTATATTTTAAATCCAACCAAAAATGAATTTTATCTTAAGAGCATTCAAGGGACAAAAAAAGAAAACTTAAGACCCAATACAGAGAGGAACGAAGCAATTATATGGGAGGCAGTGAATCTAAATCAGGTAATCAATCGATCTGATTTAGCTGGTTTTGAATATGTTACTGGTATTTTTAAAAACGATAAAGAGATAAAATCACTGATAGTTGTTCCATTAGGGATAAAGGGAAATATGTTGGGTGTTTTAGGAATCGCATCTACAACGAAGCGGGTTTTTTCAGAAGACGAAATAGATAGATTAGTAAATATTTCAAATATGGCTTCCCTTGCCCTTCATAACGCTTTACTTCATGAAGAAATTGAGCGGCTTTCTATTACTGACCGTCTGACAGACCTTTATAATCATGGTTATTTCCAGCAACGTTTAAAAGAGGAACTGGAAAGGGCAGTTCGTTTTAAACATCCGCTTTCTATTTTGTTAATGGATATAGATTATTTTAAAAAATTTAATGATACTTTTGGTCATCCAAAAGGGGATCAGGTTCTTAAGAGAATAGCGGCAATATTAAAGGGAAATATGCGGGATGTTGACATCGCGGCACGTTATGGAGGCGAAGAATTTGTTGCGGTTCTTCCGGAGACAGATAAAGATGGTATTCTTGTTTTGGCTGAAAGAATCAGAAGGAAAATTGAAGAAGAAGAGTTTGAGGGCAACAAAGATGGTTTGATGGTGAGCAAAACAGTTAGTATAGGAGTAGCTGGTTATCCGGAGGATATAACTATTAATGATCCTGCCCAGTTGATTGAAAAAGCAGATCAGGCATTGTATCAGGCTAAGAACACGGGTAGGAATAAAGTGATTGGTTTTGATAAAGCAGTGGTGAATATTAATTCTTGACCACTTTGAGTGACATATGCTAAAATTATTTTGCTTTTTAGATTAATTGATTATTTTGACATTAAAAGAATTTTAATTGATTTGTAGTCTTATACTTGATCATAAATCACTTGAGAAATTTCTTGTACAAATTCATAATGAATTTTGGAATATGAACTGAGTTAGATAAATTTTAAAAGTGTATTATATCATTTATATCTCTTCGACGATTTGTCTATGATAGTGCAAGGGGGAAGAGATTTTGTTATCAGCAGATTTAGCGGAATACAACAGTAGAAAAATTGATTTGTTCGATATAATACACTGGGCTGAAAATCCAATATTTATTTGTATTTTGTCTGTTTCCTCGTTTTTTAATCTATTATCTTCTTCATTGTTCAGTATTTTTAGAAATATATTTCGATATTTAAAACCGTTTACAAATAAGCCAAATTTAAAATCAGATAAATCCCGACAATATATCGGGATTAGTTATTTTTAGGAACCGAGGTTTATAGATGTATTTATTTTTTGCTGTTTTAATGTTTTTCTTTGGGATATTTTTATACGTTACGGTTAGATATAAGGCTTCTCAAAGAAAAGCTAAAGAGTTAAAAGATAATATTCTTTTAGTCCACGAAGAACGGGAAAGAATAGCAAGAGATATGCATGACGGACTCGCCCAATCTATTTACAGCATAATTCTCGGTCTTGATGTTTGCTTAAGATTTATAGATACAAACGTTGATGAAACAAAAATCAGATTAACTGAGTTAAGAGAATTAGCCGCTGGGAGTTTGAGGGAGACTCGTCAATACATTTATAATCTTTCACCAAACGGTTTAAGCGAAAAAGGCCTGGTCAGCACTCTTGAAGGTTATTTTAAGACATTTAGCAAGGTTGATGATGTTGGTGTGGATCTTGTGGTTAATGGTGATGAAAGACCATTGGATGGTGAAATCGGAAAAACTTTTTATCAGATAGCGAGAGAGGCCGTAGGGAATGCCGCGAAACATGGAGAGGCTGAAAAGATTGTTGTTAGTTTAAATTTTGAAGATGAATCCACGTCGTTGATCGTAGAAGATGATGGAATTGGTTTTGATGTTGAAAAGATATTTGAAGATCTCAACAAAGATAACAGAAAAATGGGGCTTTCAAACATAAAAAACAGGGTTGAATCTTGCGGTGGTGCGTGTTTAGTTGATAGCTTACCGGGGAAGGGAACAAAAATTGCCGTTAAAATTCCGACCTAGAAGCAGAAAGGACCCCTTGCTTTACCTGAGGGAGAGCATATGAAAAAGATTAAAATTCTGATTGCCGATGATCATGAATTAGTTCGTAAAGGGCTTAGGGCTGTATTGGAGCTTGAGAATGATTTTGAGATAGTTGGAGAAGCAATTGATGGCAACGAAGTAGTAAACAAAGTAAAAAAATTAGTTCCCGATATTGTATTGATGGATTTAAAGATGCCGGGCATAAGCGGCATCGAAGCTTCCCAAAAAATAAAGACTCTTTTTCCCCATATAAAAATATTGATTCTTACTGCTTTTCAGGGAGGGGAAGATATAATTGGATCGCTTCAGGCAGGTGTTTCTGGTTATCTTTTAAAAGATGTATCTTCGGTAGATTTAATAAGTGCGATTCACTCGATATCGCGAGGCCAGCTTCTTTTAAGACCATCAGTTGCTAAGACATTGTTGGATAAATTTTCAGCTTCTTTTTCTGATCGCACAGATAACAGCAAGTTGTCTTCTTCTTTAACCGTAAGAGAAGAAGAAGTTTTAAATTTAATGGCTAAGGGTTTAAAAAATAAAGACATAGCTGATACTTTATGGATAAGCGAAAAAACTGTAAAAACACATGTCAGCAGTATATTACATAAGCTGCGTCAACCAGATAGAACACAGGCGGTTTTATATGCAATAAGATCGGGGCTGACCGATTTATTATTATAAAGACATCCAATGACGGAGTTACATTTGTCTTTATAACAGTTATGATAGAACCAAAATTATTTAGGCTCTTAATTGTCAAATTCTTGGCTTTATGGCAGAGCGTATAAGATGGGTCACAAAGTCACAAGGACACAAGTCACAAGTTTAGAAGACAGATTACAGAAGTCAGAAAACAGATTTTTTGAAAATCTCACTTCTCTTTTATTTATTTTGGTCTGTCCTCTGTCTTCTTGCTTCTGTCCTCTGAACCTGTGACTTTCAGTTCCGACTCGTTCGGGTTAGGGGTTACTGGCAAACTATGGAACAAATAAAAATTCTAATTATTGATCAAAACCAAATAGTTCTTAGAGATTTAAGAATGCTGGTAGAGACGGAAAAGGAATTCAAAGTAGTTGGAACAATAGCAGATTTCTCTTCGCTTTTGGATTTTCTAAAGAACAAAAAAGCAGGCGTAGATATTATATTAATGGATTTGGATTTACCAAAAATGATTGCATTTGAAAGGATAAGTTATCTGAAAAGTCATTATCCTGAAATAAAAATAATCTTAGCCAGCATTCATGGAGATAATGAATTTATACTTAAAGGAATAGAAGCCGGGGTAAGCGCTTATATTTTAAAAGGATCTTCTATTGAAGAAATTATTGCGATTATAAAAAGTGTTTATAGTTATGGTAAGAAGGTGAGACACAAAGTCACAAAGTCACAAAGACACAGGTAAAAGAGCTTGTGGACTGTGACTTGCAACTTGTGACTCTATAAACTTCCCCTGCTTCTCCTTGATAAGAAGGGGTTTTTTCCATTCGGAACGAGAAAGGGACACTAGAGATGTAAGGGACTATGGATGTAGACGATCTACGACTTTAGACCTAGTTGTACTCAGACTATAGTCTTACTAAAAAATCAGCCTCTTGTCTTATGTTAACTTTGATGACATTCCTATAAAATTAAAACCACTTAATGCGTTTTTCTATATTAATTTTATTTTTCGTTTAGTATTGATGGGTTTGTAAATTAGATATTTGTTTATTTTAGTCGCTGCACCTCAACGTAAAAATCATTTTGGGTTTTTATTATCATAATTATTGCAATCAGATTTTTGTCTTTGAAAAATCAAAAGAGCTAAAAGTCAAAAGCGAGTTTAGGGTGGGCGGCTGCTTTCGGACAATTCAAAAGTTTGCGATTTCGACTTGTTCGGATCAGGTGACTATCGGAGGATAAAGAATCTATGATTGGCAGTTAGAGATACCTTTTCTTCGTTATGCTTAGGGACAGATTTTACAGCCAAACTTCTTTTGAAAATTAAATAAAGTTTAAATTTAAAGTTGAGGTTTAGTTTTGGTTTAGTTTTTTTTGATTTGTTAAGCTCATTAGAATTTTTGTTTTTAGCAGATAAGCAATTAATAGCAAGATCTTACACAAGGAGGGAACTAATGATAATTTTAAAAGCAACCAGCCGGACAAGATTAGTTTTAATTCTGCTTGTTTTAAGCGCATGGTTGTTTTTTGTTTTTGGTGGCAATGCTTTGGCTGTTCCGGGAATACCAACTCTTCCAACTCCAACCATTACTAGTGTTGTGCCAAACACAGGAGACAACAGCACGACTACGAACATTACAATCAACGGAACTAATTTTGCATCTGCCGCTACTGCAAAAATTGGCAGTACAAATTTAACCAATGTAGT
The DNA here is from genome assembly GCA_016208465.1 of Actinomycetota bacterium. Lineage (GTDB taxonomy): Bacteria > Actinomycetota > Aquicultoria > JACQXZ01 > JACQXZ01 > JACQXZ01. The sequence continues at coordinate 2,158 of JACQXZ010000023.1, read as the reverse complement.
CTGGGTAAACCCCAACACCATTAATGCAACTGTTCCTGCCGGACTTGCAACGGGAATTTACAATATCTCTGTAGTTAATCCCGGCAACATAACAGGAACTCTTAACAATGCTTTTACTGTAACTTCAGGCGGCATTACTCCACCACCTCCACCCGGAGGCGGAGATGGAGGCGGAGGCACTCCACCCCCACCACCACCTCCACCCGGAGGCGGAGGAGGAGATACACCACCACCTCCACCCGGAGTATTAACTCCAACCATTACTAGTGTTGTGCCAAACACAGGAGACAACAGCACGACTACGAACATTACAATCAACGGAACTAATTTTGCATCCGGCGCTAACGCAAAGATCGGCAATATAAATTTAACTAATGTAGTTTGGCTAAGTGATGCCACTATTACTGCAACTGTTCCATCTAGTCTTTCCGTGGGTGTTTATGATATATCTGTAGTTAATCCGGGGGATTTAACAGGAACTCTTAACAATGCTTTCACTGTAACAACTTTAGGCGGAAGCACACCACCACCTCCACCCGGAGGCGGAATATTGTTACCAAAACCTGTGGTAATTTCTGTTTCTCCAGACTTTGGCAAAGATATTTATAGTACGAACGTTACAATTACAGGTTCGAATTTTAGTTCATCCGCAAAAGCAAGATTGGGGAACTCATATTATCTGATTAACGTAGTTTATGTAAACTCAACGACTCTTACAGCAACTGTTCCGGCAGGACTGCCTTTGGGAACTTATGATTTATATGTAATTAACCCGGGCGGCGTAAGCGGCATTCTTAAAAACGGATATACAGTAATTGATCCCCCACCGGTTCAGAGTAATGTTAATAATGTAAGCGATAATACAGAAGCAGATGAAAATGCAGCAGATCACGATTCCTTGAATTCTTCTAATCAAGGAGACGGATCAAGTGGAGCAAATATGAATTCTTCTTCTGAAGAAGATCCGCCTGTTATTATACTTCCAGATATAGGTACGTCAATTTTACCAAAACCAGTGGTAAAATCTGTTTCACCGAATGTTGGAGAAAACAATGCTGATACAGAAATTGTTATTTCAGGAACTGGTTTTAGTTCTTGGGCAAAAGTGAAATTAAATGAAATTTATCTTGACAGCACTACATGGGTTAATGCAAATACTATTTATGCCACGGTTCCGGCCGGGCTTCCAGTAGGCATATACGATGTTAGTGTTATAAATCCGGGCAACCTTAAAGGAACTCTTGTAAATGGGTTTAAAGTAGTTCCTCCAAATCAACCACCGGCGGCATATATTGATTCTATAAATCCAAGTCCTGCAATTTATGGGGAAAGTGTATTATTCACAGGTCACGGAGAAGATTCAGATGGAACAATAATTGGATGGAATTGGAGAAGTAGTGTTGATGGAGACTTGAGCAATTCAGCTTCGTTTAATACAGCTTCTTTATCCGCTGGTCTTCACACTATATATTTCAAGGTTCAGGATGATGATGGAATTTGGTCGGATGAAGTTTCTGTTATTCTTAATGTTAACCAGAAACCTCAGGCAGTAATTGATTCAAGCACACCTAATCCAGCTAATCAGGATACACCAGTAGCTTTCACAGGACATGGGACAGATACAGATGGAACTATTGCAGAATACTCTTGGAACTTTGGAGATGGAGCTACCTCAACAGCTCAAAATCCATCGCATGCTTATGCTAATCCAGGAACTTATACTGTTTCATTTAGAGTTAGAGATAATGATGGAGCCTGGTCAGAGACAATAACAACCGAGATGTTAATCTTAAATCTGGCGCCTCAAGCTATCATTGATTCAAGCACACCTAATCCAGCTAATCAGGATACACCAGTTAACTTCACAAGTCACGGCACAGATACAGATGGAACAATTGTAGAATACTCTTGGAACTTTGGAGACGGTTCTACCTCAACAGCTCAAAATCCATCTCATGCTTATGCTAATCCAGGAACTTATACTGTTTCATTTAAAGTTAAAGATAATGATGGAGCTTGGTCTAGTGAGGTAACAACTCAAGTGATAGTTCAGCAATCGGGCAATGTTCCGCCTCCGCCGCCAATCGGAAATCCAACAGTTACCAATGTTGCGCCAAACATAGGAAATAGCAGCACGACTACCAACATTACAATTACG
>JACQXZ010000006.1 GCA_016208465.1 Actinomycetota bacterium | reverse complement strand
TCCCTGGAGGAATGTATCAATAGACAAGAAATACAACAAACAAAAGGAGGTGCCTTGTCTTGCCAAATAGGACATTTCTATTTTGGTAAGAATAGGACATTTCTAAATTGGCTTGACAGAGTGACTACAAGAATTTGACTAATCACTAAAAAGGTTTTAATATAAAGGTCGAAAAAGGCAGGCAGGTTTTATATTGATTAAACATCACAAAAAGAATGCAAGATACTAAAATTGTGTTCTTTCTGATTAATTTTTCCTGCCTATATCTTCTATTTAAATAAGCGAGAAGTTATGAAATCTATAATTTTTAACCAAATTCAGAAAAAAACAAAAATAATATTTATTGGACTGATTGTTTTAATTTTAGCTACCGGGTGCAAAAGCAATATTAAGCCAAAATCAAAGCAGAAGAAAAAAGTCGTAAAGAAAGAGATAGTTAGATTAAAACTTTATTTCTCAGACAAGCAGGCGCAATTTGTTATTCCTGAACTTCGAGTTGTTGAGAAAAGTGATCAAACTGAAAATTTAATTGTGGAAGAATTAATTAAAGGACCGAAAGAAAAGGAACATTTTGCTATAGTTCCAAAAGGAACAAGGCTTAACAGTATAACAATAAAAGACCAGACTGCTTTTGTTGATTTTAGTCGTGAGCTTAAAGAGAAACATTCCGGCGGAGGAGCAGGAGAAATAATGACTATTTTTGGAATAGTTAATTCTTTAACAGAACTTCCTGAAATAAAAAAAGTTCAGATATTAATAGATGGCAACAAGGTTGAAGGAATTGGCGAAGAATTATATGATTTAAGAGAACCTATTGAAAGACGAGAAGATTTAATTTCAAGGGAGGATTAAAGTGAAAAAAAGATTGATAAAAATATTTCTAAGTTTATTTTTATCAATTAATTTCTTGATTATTTCAGTTTTCCCAGTCTTTGCGCAGAGCGCTTCTCACGGAGTAGGATTGTGTATGACCGGAGTAAAAGTTCTTGCTGAGAGCGGAAGTGATTATCAGAGTATTTTAAAATATTATTACACTGGTGTTGAAATAAAAAAGTGGGATGCCATTTTAAACGTCAGAGTAGGAGTATCTTCTGATCCCCTTAATTTAACCATCAGAACAACTGGTCCTTTTCAGGTGAAAGATTCAAATAATAATTTAATAGCTGATGGAGCTGCTGGCGATGCTTATCAGGTTGCTTATTCCGGTGGCTTTGAAGGAATATATTCTGTTACCAAAATAGGCGAACCGTCCCCCCGATACGCGGGACAGTCTTTTGTCAGGTTTATTCCAACCGATGCATCTACTTTCCTGAAAGTTGATGGCTGGATTAACTGGAATGGTTACGCACGGCAGATGAGAGGCAGCATAGAAGTTCGTTTTATTTTCGATTCCAAAAAACTTGCTGATAATAATTTACTCTGGGCAATCAATGAACTTGATTTGGAAGAATATGTGGCAGGGATTTTGGAAGAACCGGATATCTGGCCCAAAGAAGGTCTTAGGACTCTGGCAGTTGCGGCAAGGACTTATGTTTTAAATAAGATATTGTATGGAGGCAAACATCGCAATAGCGCGGGAGTTAATATATTTGATGTTGATGCTACAGCCAACGATCAGCAATATATAGGTTATTGGAATGGGGCAAATCATCGGGCAGCAACTGAAGCAACAGCAAAAGAAGTAGTGACTTATGATGGTAAGGTTATCGTGGCTGCATATTCCGGATATTGCGGCGGAGTGGCAACTAAAAACAGCGAAGATGTGGGATGGGGTTACTACCCATACTTAAGAAGTGTGCCGATGCCGGGCAATAGCGCTCAAAACGCAAGCCTGCCCGGTGAAATTTCAGGGAAAGTTGTCAGTAAAACCACCAGGAAACCAATTTCCGGAGTCACAGTTAAACTTGAAGATTTAAATACTACCACTACCGATTCAAACGGTGTATTTAAGTTTACTTCAGTCCAACCCGGTAAATATATACTTTATTACATTTCTGATGTTTATGATAATCAGACTCAGGAAGGAATTGTGGTAGTTAGCCGGAAGACAACCACTCCTCCCACGGCGATTATGTCTCCTCCCAATGGTGAAATCAAAGGAAGAGTAATCAATTCAACTGGACAGACTATTCCCGGCACAGTCATTAGAATCAACAGTTCGCTTATGCCAACCAATCCGGGAGGAGAATTTAGATTCACTAAAATTCACAATGGCGTCTATACAATTTACTATGATGCTCCCGGTTATTTAGGACAAACTCAGGAAAGCATCAGAGTGAACGGCAGCGCTGTTACTACTCCAACAGTAATTCTTTCTGCTCCCAACGGTGAAATCAAAGGAAGAGTAGTAAATTCATCCGGCCAGACTATTCCGGGAACAGCAATCAGAATTAACAGTTCACTTATGCCAACCAATCCGGGAGGAGAATTTAGATTCACTAAAATTCACAATGGCGTCTATACAATTTATTACGATGCTCCCGGTTATTTAGGACAGACTCAGGAGAACATCAGAGTGAACGGCAGCGCTGTTACTACTCCAACAGTAATTCTTTCAAAGAAAAATTGAGCAAAATAGAAAGAAAAACCATTGTAATAAAAAATGAAATATATATACTAACTGTAGTTTGGCAAATTTTCTAAAAACATCGATGAAATCAAGGTAGTTGCCCAATTCATTGGGCAATGGAGCTCTAGGGGTAAACCCGTGGTTTTCTGCGAAGGCGGACAATGGCCTGATAAATCAGGCAACTACAGAATTTTGCCAAACTACTGTATATTAGGAAGCAAATAACCAGGGAAAGGGGTCTTTTATGTACAAAAAAATTACAGTAATTATTCTAGCATTAGTGATGGCAATTATGGCGATAGGATGTTTTAATAAAGCACCAAAGAAGGTTGTTAAGAAAAAACCCAAAAAGGTTACAACAAACGTAAAACCTACATTTGAAAATACTTTTTATATTATGCCTAATTATGAAATTCAAAGTGATTATAATCTGGATTTAAAAAATATTCGAGAGATGAAATCAAGAATTGGGATAGGTGGAAGGTTTGCAAAGACTGGTTTTATGGGTGTTGTTAGATATATGAATGAAACAAAAGGCAAGGCAGGAGACTATGTTTTTGATCCAACTCTTTTAAATAAAGTTTTACAATTATCAATTGATACCAATATGCCTGTTAGCATTGCCTTGAATGGGGGTCCATGGGGAGATGTGGTTCATAATCCCAAGACGGATTTAATTGAATTTCTTGAACAGGACAAAAGAAATGTTCAGTGGAAAGATGATGGCACTGTTCCCGATGATGATTCAGGTCCATTACCGGGATTGAATAGAATTCTTACTTACAATCATATAAATCAGACTGTTCGCAAGTATCATAAAAGAAATTTTCAAGCTGCGGTAAAGATAATCGCTGATTTTGCCAATAGAAGACCGGATTTATTTGTTGGAATCACCACTGACCCTGAGATATTTATGAATCCATTTTATTACAGTGACTATAATCCTGATACAATTAAAGAATTTATAGATTATGAGAAAGAGAAATATAAAGATGACATTAAAGCATTTAATGATGAGATGGGGACAAAGTTTGCTAACTGGAACAAGATAGATCCTCCTCGTCCGACAAAAGAGAGTAAATTACCAAAAGATAAAAGAATAGCGGTTGGTGGAAATAAATTCTGGGAGGAATGGACCGATTTTCGTATCTATCTGGTTAAGTCGTATGTTCAGGATGAGGTTAACTGGGCAAGAGAAGCAGGGTTGCCTGCCTCAAGAATATTTACCCATCAAACTGTAAGAACTGATAATCCAGCCTGGATGCGGTATATGTTAGCAAGTACAATGGATACTGCAAAAGTAGAAGAAGGTTCGATTGGCATTACTGCGCTTCAGGATTTGGCTCTTGATAAAAAATTGTTTGCTAT
>JACQXZ010000011.1 GCA_016208465.1 Actinomycetota bacterium | reverse complement strand
TTACCCTTCCAGAAGGAACAGAAATGATTATGCCGGGAGACAATACAGAAATGGAAGTAGTCTTAATTACACCAATTGCCATGGAAGAAGGTTTAAGATTTGCTATTCGTGAAGGTGGAAGAACTGTAGGAGCAGGAAGTATTACGAGTATTATTAAATAAGCTCTAAAGCTCTCAAGGAAGAGTTCTTAGTGGAGGCTTTATGAAAAATCAGAAAATAAGAATAAGATTAAAAGCGTATGATCATGAAATAATCGATCAATCAGCCAAGAAAATAGTGGAAACAGCAAAGAGAACGGGCGCCAAGATTTCAGGACCAGTTCCGTTGCCAACTGAGAAAAATTTATATTGTGTAATTCGCTCACCGCATATAGACAAAGATTCAAGAGAACATTTTGAAATGCGTACACATAAAAGATTGATTGATATTCTTGATCCAACACCAAAAACAGTAGATTCATTAATGAGATTAGATTTACCTGCTGGTGTTGATATTGAAATAAAGCTATAAAAACGTAGGGCGTAAGACGTGAAACGTTAGAGGTGAATAATTTTGAAATCAATTTTAGGAAAAAAAATTGCAATGACCCAGATGTTTATGGAAGACGGCAGAGTAATTCCTGTTACTGTGGTGGAAGCGGGACCTTGTGTTGTTACACAAATCAAGACTGTTGAAAAAGATGGTTATTCAGCTATCCAGGTTGGTTTCGGTGACATAAAAGAAAGAAGAACAAACAAGCCTCTTAGGGGTCATTTTGCCAGCAATAAGTTGCAGTTAAAAAAATACTTAAGAGAATTTAAAGTAGAAGATGTATCTCTTTATAAAGTTGGACAGGAAGTTAAAACGGATATATTCAATGTTGGTGATAAAGTTGATGTGTCAGGGGTTACTATAGGTAAAGGATTTGCTGGCGGTATTAAAAGATGGGGATTTAGCGGTGGACCAGCGTCTCATGGTTCACATTCTCATCGTATCCCCGGTTCAATCGGGGCGAGCGCTACTCCATCCAGAGTTTATAAAGGTAAAAAAATGCCGGGACATCTGGGTAGTGTTAGAAGAACTATTCAGAATTTAGAAGTTGTTAAAGTCGATGTCCAAAACAATCTTTTATTTTTTAAAGGGAATGTTCCAAGCGCTAAAGGAAATCTGGTTGTTATAAAAGGCGCTGTAAAATGTAAGGCGTAAAACGTGAGACGTGAGGGAAGTCACAAGTTAAAAGTCACAAGCAGGACAAGCGTCTCGCCTATCTTGAATTGCAAATTGTAAGTTGCAAAATGAAAAATAAAAAATAATGTAAAAATAGGTTTCACTTTACAATGTTGTATTCACGAAGTGAATACAGGATGTTAGAGGGGATAGTTTTTAATGTTAAAGATACCTGTTCATGATAATAAGGGCAATAAAATTGATGAAATTGAACTAAATGCTAATGTATTTACTGCTCCCATAAACGAATCGGCGCTTCATTATGTTGTTGTGGCTCAGCGCGCTGCTGAAAGACAAGGAAGCGCTTCTACAAAGACTCGAGGAGAAGTCAGAGGCGGGGGCAAGAAGCCATGGAAACAAAAAGGAACAGGACGTGCAAGAGCGGGCAGTAGCAGGTCTCCGATATGGAAAGGTGGAGGAACTGTTTTTGGTCCGTCTCCGAGAAAATATGATATTAAAACACCTAAGAAATTAAAAAATTTAGCTTTGAGATCTGCTTTAAGTTTAAAGATAAACGAGTCTGAACTTATTGTCCTTGATAAAATAGCATTTGAAAAGCCAAAAACAAAAGAAGCGATTGAAATTCTTAAAAACATCGAGGCAAATGATAGAGTGGTTTTGGTAATTAATGAAGATGATAAAAATGCTTCAATGTCTTTTAGAAATTTAGATGGTGTAAAAGTAATTTCTGTAAATAGAATAAATGTATATGATATTTTAAACAATGATACTATTGTTTTTAGCCGGGAAGCATTAAAGAAAGTTGCAGGTATGTTAATATGAGAGACCTTAGAGATGTTATTCTAAAACCGATCGTTTCGGAAAAAAGTTATGACTTAATTAAACATAGAAAATATACATTCGCTGTTCACCCTGATGCTGAAAAAATTGAAATAAGAAGAGCGGTTGAAGAAATATTTCAGGTTACCACAACCGGAGTAAACACTATTTCGATGAAAGGTAAACCAAAAAGACAAGGCCGCACAAAAGGCAAAAGATCTGACTGGAAAAAAGCTATTGTTACCTTAAGAGAGGGAGACAAAATAGAATTTTTTGAAGGGAAATAAACAATGGGAATTAAAAAATTCAAACCAACTTCACCGGGACGCAGATTTGTAAGTGTTTCCGATTTTAGTGAAATAACCAAAGACAAACCAGAGAAAAAATTAACTGTTTCATTATCAAAGACAGGCGGCCGCAATTCTTATGGCAGAATTACAACAAGACACATTGGCGGTGGACATAAAAGAAAATATCGAATTATCGATTTCAGACGGGAAAAAGAAGGAATTCCGGCAAAAGTTGCTTCGATTGAATACGATCCAAACAGGTCCGCAAGAATAGCTCTTTTGCATTACAAGGATGGAGAAAAAAGATATATTCTTGCTCCCTTAAAATTAAATGTGGGAGACGAAGTGATTGCTGGTTCTGATGTAGATATTAAACCCGGTAATGCTTTGCCAATAAAAAACATCCCATTAGGTACAATTATTCATGCGATAGAATTAAAAGCAGGCGGGGGAGCAAAATTAGGAAGATCAGCAGGCGCTGCGATTCAGCTTGTTGCAAAAGAAGGAAATTATGGTCAGGTAAGACTTCCTTCGGGAGAAGTACGAATGATCCATATGAATTGTAAAGCAACAATTGGTCAGGTTGGAAATCTTGATCATGAGAATATTTCTGTTGGCAAAGCAGGAAGAAGCAGATGGGCAGGAAAGAGACCAACGGTAAGAGGTACGGCAATGAATCCAGTTGATCATCCGCACGGCGGCGGCGAAGGTAAATCCAAAGGTCATTTACCGACCACTCCGTGGGGAGTTCCAACAATTGGTTATAGAACTAGAAAGAACAAAATGTCAGATAAATTAATAATAAGAAGACGCAAGATAAAGAAGAGGTAGGGAGTTAAATGTCAAGATCGCTTAAAAAAGGTCCTTACGTAGATTCAAAATTATTTAAAAGAATAGAAGAAATGAATGTAAGAAATGAAAGAAAAGTTATTAAAACATGGTCAAGGAGATCTACGATATTTCCCCAAATGGTAGGATTTACCATAGCTGTTCATGATGGAAGAAAACATGTTCCTGTCTATGTTACTGAATCGATGGTGGGACACAAACTGGGTGAATTTGCTCCAACGAGATTATTCAGGGGGCATAGCAAGTCAGAGAAATCGACTGGCGCAAAATAACGTAAAACGTGAAACGTAAGAAGTAAGATTGATTATTTCTCACACCTTACGCCTCACATCTTACATCTTATATGAGGAGAATTAAAATGCAGGCGAAAGCAGTTGCAAAATATATTAGAGTAACACCGAGAAAAGCACGTCAGGTTGCTGATTTAATAAGAGGCAAAGAGGTTGAAGAAGCATTGAAAGTTCTTAATTTTTGCCCAAAGGCGGCTGCGAAAACTTTATCTAAAGTGGTTAAATCTGCTGCTCATAATGCAGAACATAATTACAACTTAAAAGACAAGCTTTTTGTAACAGCGGCTTATGTTGACCAGGGTCCCACATTAAAAAGATTCAGACCCCGGGCGATGGGAAGAGCTAGCAGTATTCATAAAAAGACAAGTCACATAACAGTTGTAGTTGGCAATAGAGAGGAGGTTTAAAGTTGGGTCAAAAAGTAAATCCGCATGGTTTAAGACTAGGAATTATTTATAATTGGAAATCACGATGGTTTGCCAATAAAGATTTTTCTAAATTCGTTGAAGATGATATTAAAATTCGTGATTACATTCAGAAAAAATTAATTAGAGCCGGGATTTCAAAAATTGATATAGAAAGGGCTGCTAATAGATTACAAATTGATATTTTTACAGCAAGACCGGGTATTGTAATAGGTAAAAAGGGTTCTGAGGTGGATATTTTAAGAAGTGATTTGGAAAAAATTACAGGGAGTCAGGTTCAGGTAAACATTATTGAAGTTAGAAGGCCAGAATTAGATGCAAATCTAATTGCTCAATCTATTGCCGATCAGTTGGAGGCAAGAGTTTCTTTTAGACGGGTGATGAAGAAGGCGGTTGCGTCAGCTATTAGGGCAGGAGCAAAAGGTGTGAAAGTTTCTTGCGGAGGACGTTTGGGCGGCGCTGAAATGGCAAGAACAGAATGGTATCGGGAAGGCAGAGTGCCTCTTCATACTTTAAGAGCAGATATAGATTATGGATTTTCAGAGGCTCACACAACTTTTGGAATAATTGGTGTTAAGGTTTGGATTTATAAAGGTGATATCAAAACAAAGTCCATTTATTCAAAGCTAAAAGAAAATCAGGGTCGGGAAAAGACTGTGAGGGGAAGGGCTTAATATGTTAATGCCAAAAAGGGTTAAGCACAGAAAAACTCAGCGCGGCAAAAGAAGAGGTAAAGCCAAAGGTGGATTTAAAATAAATTTTGGTGATTATGGACTTCAGGCTTTGGAAGCAGGCTGGATAACAAACAGACAAATTGAAGCATCACGAATAGCAATAACCAGATATATTAAAAGAGGCGGAAAAGTCTGGATTAATATTTTTCCGGATAAACCAGTAACTGAAAAGCCGGCTGAAACAAGAATGGGAAGCGGCAAGGGTTCACCAGAGCACTGGGTGGCTGTTGTGAAACCGGGAAGAATAATGTTCGAATTATCCGGTGTAAACGAAGAAGTGGCAAGAGAAGCAATCAGACTTGCTCAGCACAAACTTCCGATTAGGACTAAATTCATAAAGCGGGAGGAAGCTGTTCATGAAGGCTAAAGAAATTCGCGATTTATCAATGGATGAGTTAAAAGATAAACTTAAAGACGCTAAGGTTGAGTTATTTAATCTGCGTTTTCAGTTAGCGACAGGTCAATTAGATAACCCACTGAAAATAAGGGAAATAAAAAGAAATATTGCAAGAATCAAAACAGTAATTCAGGAAAAACAAATTGCTTAGAAAACAAAGCTTAATACGGGAGGATAAATGGAGGAGCGTCGCAGAAGAAAAATAAGAACTGGCAAGGTAGTCAGTAATAAGATGGATAAAACAATTGTGGTAACCGTTGAAACACTTGTGAGACATCCTTTATACAAAAAAACAGTTAAGAAAACCAGCAGACTAAAAGCGCATGACGAGAAGAACGAATGTCAGATTGGTGATACAGTTAAAATTGCTGAAACCCGGCCTCTGAGTCGTGATAAGAGATGGCGTTTGGTTTCAATTTTGGAAAAAGCTGAATAAAAATTGTATTTAGGGACGTGAGATAGAGAATGATTCAGTTAGAAACAAGATTAAGAGTAGCAGACAACACAGGGGCTAAAGTGATATGTTGTATAAAAGTTTTGGGCGGATCAAAACGAAGGTATGCGGGAATAGGCGATGTGATTGTGGCAGCGGTTAAAGATGCGGCGCCTGCTGGTGTCGTGAAAAAAAGTGATGTTGTAAGAGCGGTTGTTGTCAGAACAAAAAAAGAAATAAGAAGACCGGATGGTTCATACATTAGGTTTGACGAAAATGCGGCAGTAATAATTAATGAGACAATGAATCCGCGGGGGACCCGTATTTTTGGGCCGGTGGCAAGAGAATTAAGAGATAAAAATTTTATGAAAATTATTTCGTTAGCTCCTGAAGTTTTGTAGGATAGTCACAAAGTCACAAAGATACAAGTCACAAGTGAAGAAAGTAAAATAGACAGATTTGGTAATAACAAAATTTAATTGTTTGCGGGAGGATAAAGTTTAAATGCCGGTATTATTTGTTAGAAAAGGGGATAAAGTTGTCGTTATAACTGGCAAAGATAAGGGTAAGAGAGGAAAGATTCTAAGATCTCTGCCTAAAAAGAATCGTGTTATTGTTGAAGGTTTGAATATTATTAAAAAAAATACTCGTCCAACTCAAAAAAATCCACAAGGGGGAATAATAACAAAGGAATCTCCGATTGATGTTTCCAATGTTCAATTGATTTGCCCTGAGTGTAGTCAACAAACCAGAATAGGAAAGAGAATAACTTCTGATGGAGTTTCAGTAAGGATTTGTAAACAATGTCAGAAAGACATTGATAAGTAAGACGTATAAAACGTGAGACGTAGGGCGTGAGACGTGAGGCAATGGGAAAAGATAAGTAAGAAGACAGATGCAGGAAAGGTCACAGGTCACAAGTCACAAGTAGGACAGGCGTCTCGCCTGTCAAGAGAGCGAGGTTTTAGCCTTGCATAGAATAAATACTTATGGAGGTTTATTATAAGTGGTTCCAAGGTTGAAAGAAAAATACAAAAATGAAATTATACCAGCAATGATGAAGGACTTTTCTTTAAAAAATCCTTTTGAAGCACCAAAAGTGGAAAAAGTTATTGTTAATATGGGCGTAGGAGAAGGAGCACAAAACGCGAAAGCGCTGGATGCGGCGGTGAATGATTTAACAATTATTACAGGCCAAAAACCGCTGATTACGAAAGCTAAAAAATCAATTGCCGGATTTAAGTTAAGAGCAGGTATGTCCATAGGTGCGAAAGTTACCTTAAGAGGAGACAGGATGTATGAATTTTTAGATCGTCTTTTAAATATTGTGTTACCAAGAGTTAGGGATTTTAAAGGATTATCTAATAAATCATTCGATGGACGGGGCAACTATACAATTGGACTGACCGAACAATTAATTTTTCCTGAAATCGACTATGATAAAATTGACAAAGTCAGAGGAATGGATGTAACTATTGTTACCAATGCATCAGATGATCAAAAATCTCGTTCATTATTGGCTTATTTTGGTTTTCCTTTCAAGGAAAAATAATAATTAGGAGGGTATTAGTGGCAAAAAAATCTCTTGTAAGCAAAGCGAAAAGAAAACAGAGATTCGACGTAAGACAGTATCATCGTTGTGTTAGATGTGGCAGACCAAGGGGTTATTTTAGAAAATTTGGTCTTTGTCGGATTTGCTTGAGGGAATTAATTCATAAAGGAGAAATTCCCGGACTTGTTAAGGCAAGTTGGTAGTATAGGCAAACAGGTCACAAAGTCACAAGACACAAGTGAAGAAATTTTTAACCTGTGACCTGTGACTTACAACTTGTGACTTTAGTATAAAGGATGTTTCTATAAAGAATTAAAGTAAAGAAATATAGTAATTTAAAATGTTGTCTTGGCAATATAGGAGGTTTATCTATGGGAATGACAGACCCAATTGCTGATATGTTAACTAGATTGCGAAATGCGAATACCGCATACAAAGATTATGTTGATGTACCAGCTTCCAAGATTAAATTGGAAATAGCTAAAATATTAAAAGAAGAAGGTTATATAAAAGATTTTAAGATTACAAAAGGTTTTGGAGTTAACACTATAAGGATTACGATGAATTACGGACCTTTCCGCGAAAGAGTAATCGGGGGGCTTAAGCGAATTAGCAGGCCCGGCTTGAAGGTTTATGCCAGAAAAGATGAGATTCCTCGTGTTTTAGGAGGATTGGGTATTGCAATTCTTTCTACTTCCAAAGGCGTTGTAACTGCGAAAGAGGCAAGAAGTCTTGGGTTAGGCGGAGAAGTTATCTGTTATGTTTGGTAAGGTTTGTTTATGAAAGGATCGAAGGGGGCTTAAGAGGTGTCACGAATAGGAAAAATGCCTATTGATATTCCAAATAATGTTGAAGTTAAAATAGATAATTCAACAGTGAAGGTAAAAGGTCCACTGGGTGAATTAGTTAAGACTTTTTCTGCTGATTTGAATATTAAGATTGATGATAACAAGGTGTTTGTTGATAATCCGGTTAGCGATG
>JACQXZ010000010.1:17820-36073 GCA_016208465.1 Actinomycetota bacterium | reverse complement strand
TAAATTAGTATTGGCTTTGGAATATGTATTGCCAAATATCTGAGGGTTTCCTTTTATTTCTATATTGTTATCTGAAAAAAGGGTGTAATAGAAAACTGTTTGAATGTAGAAGGAGTGTAAGTTATATGAAGTATTCCCATTATTATCTTTTACTTCTAAACTTAAGATATGTTTTCCGGTAGATAAAAAATTAACCGGCAGATAAGAAAGTTGGCCAGTTAAAGGATTGTAATTATATGAGACAGGAATCCCATCTATTTTTAGAATAATTGAGTTTTGATCTATTCCGCTTTCACTGTCAAATATATCTGCCTGAATTAATGGTTTATGCCAAGGTGTGTAACTGTTTTCTGCCGGGGTTAGATTGTTTACAAAAGGCGGCGTGGTATCAGATGCAAAACTAGTTTTTGTAAAGAGAAGTAAAAAGATTAAAGAAAGGAAAAGAATAAAAAAGAGAGATTTGTTTTTAGATGGGTTAGGTTTAGATGGGGTTGGATTTGTAAACATTCCTCATTCATTCCTTTGATGCTTAAAAACATTCTTAAAAGTCTAAATTTTCATTCTTTGTTTATTCGCTGTTCTGACAGGCGAGACGCCTGTCCTACGAAAACTTGATAATCTCCCCTTGCCCCTCTTTAAAAAAGAGGGGATGGATAGTTAATATTTTATTGCTGTTTACCGCTTATCCATTCTGCCGCGTCAGGCGCATAGTAAGTCAGTATCATATCGGCTCCAGCTCTTTTGATGCTGGTTAAAACTTCAAGCGCTACTTTCTTTTCATCAACCCAGCCTTTTAATGCTGCTGCCTTAACCATCGAAAATTCACCACTTACATTATAAGCGGCAACTGGTAAACCAAATTCCTGTTTTACCTGATAAATAATATCCAGATACGGAAGAGCCGGCTTTACCATCACGATATCCGCGCCTTCTTCAATATCCAACGCTGTCTCGCGCAAAGCTTCAAGTGAGTTCGGTGGATCCATCTGATATGACCGTCTGTCTCCAAACTGAGGAGTTGATTCTGCCGCTTCTCTGAATGGCCCATAAAAACCTGACGCATATTTAGCCGCGTAAGACATTATTGGGACGTCAAAAAAATTATGTTCATCGAGAATATCTCTTATTGCCGCAACTCTTCCATCCATCATATCTGAAGGAGCAACAATATCCGCCCCTGCTTCAGCATGTGAAAGAGCAGTTTTAGCCAATAATTCCAAGGTGGGATCATTTAAAACTTTATCTCCTTCGACTATCCCGCAGTGACCATGGCTCATATATTCACAAAGACAAACATCAGTAATTACCAGAATATTTAAGTTCGCTTTTCTGATTGTCCTGATTGCTTCCTGAACTATTCCTTTGTCAGCGTATGCCCCTGAGGCTGTTTCATCCTTTTGCTCAGGTATGCCAAAAAGTATTATTGCTGGAATTCCTAAACTCTCCGCTCTTTTTACTTCCTCCACCAGATTATCAATAGACATTTGATAATTGCCGGGCATAGATGAAATTTCTTTTTTAACTCCTTGTCCATAAGTTACAAATAAAGGATAAATTAAATCATCAACACTTAATTTTGTCTCTCTGATTAATCTTCTTAAATTCTCATTTTGCCTTAATCTTCTGGGTCGATAAGTTGGAAAATACATTTTTGCTCCTTTGTTAACGTGAGACGTGAAATGTAATACGTAAGACGTTTTTGCCTCTTGCGCTTGGTTTATTATTGTCAAATTCTTCACTAATTTAAGTAAGGGGACTGTAAGGGGACTGCTAAAAGTCTCTAGTCCCCACCCTGACCTTGAGTGAAGCGAAGGGGAAGGGTCTCAATCCTAACCTATTTTACCCAATCCATGCTTTCAACTTCCACAAACGACTCGTTGGGGTAAGCAAAAAAATAACCTTGTCCTGATTTAACTCCTAAATCAACCAAAGTACGCAGTTCCTCTGATGTCTCAATTCCTTCAACAACTAACTCTATCCCTGTGTTTTCTGCAAGTAATACAAAAATTTTAACTAATTGTTGTCTTATCTGATCCTGATGAACCCCTCTTATTAAAGACATATCCATTTTTATAAAATCAGGTTTAATTTCTGCAATTGCCTCAAGACTCCCGTATCCAGCGCCAGCATCGTCAACCGAAACTTTAAATCCTAATGATCTAAAATATTTGAGGGCTGATCTGAACGAAGCGAAATCAGCAATAGCGCATCTCTCTGTGATTTCCAGCACAATTCTTTCAGGACTTATGCCAATATCAACCAGCAAACCTGAACTGGTGATTTGCCGCCATCTGGAATCAGCAACTGATTCCGGCTCAATATTTACAAATAAAAGATAATCGTCTTTTAAATCATTAATGCTTTGGAAAATTTTCTTTCGGCACAACCTCTCAAGATC
This sequence comes from Actinomycetota bacterium, assembly GCA_016208465.1. GTDB lineage: Bacteria > Actinomycetota > Aquicultoria > JACQXZ01 > JACQXZ01 > JACQXZ01. Next base: position 33,675 of record JACQXZ010000010.1, on the reverse strand, counting down.
AAGAACTAATCCTGCCTCATAGGCAACCTTAAACATTTTGCTTGGATTTTCAAATTCAGTGTAAGCCGGTCCCCTGCTTAACGCCTCATAAGCAAAAACCTTGTGAGTTAGAAGATCTACCACTGGTTGAAAAACAATATGTATATCTTCATTCTTTATGATATCTTTTAAGCGGAAACTTCGTATTTCAACGTCTTTTGATCTGTAATAATTTGAATCTTCAAACGCTTCTTCAAGACCGTTATAAACTAACCGCTCAATTCTTATATCTTTATTTGCTTTTATTAATGAAGCGCCCACGTAGCAGGAAAAATTATGCCTCAATGAAGCAAAGAACTGATCTCTAAATTTAGAATCAAGATATTTAATCAATCGTGTTTTGACTTTAGAAACATCATTTTGTGTTAACTCTCTTAAACGAGAAGGAGAAAGAACAATTACAAACGCATTACCGCTTACCATTAAAAGAGAAACAATGTCATCTTCCCTCATAACAAGACCAGTCATCTCAGTAAGAACCTTTGCTATCTCACGCATAATCTTATCAAAAACCTTCCAGCCATAAAGCTCTTCAATTTCAGTGTATTTAACCACATTGACACAGAGAATACCCAGCCGGTTGTGTTCAGATAAAATCTGCTTAATTCTTTTCATAAAAAGAGGAAGCGTGGGTAAACCGGTAGCTTTGTCGTAAAGAAGCGTGTTTAGTTTTTCTTCTTCTTTAATCGTCTCATCAATTCCCAGCCATGTCTGAATCAATTCAGAATCAAGCGTATCTTTTTTAGACATTTAACCTCCTATACCTTTAGGGTCTATAAAATAATTCTTTATCGCTTCAACTAATCCTTTAATAGTATAAACTAAGGGAACAATGTTAACATTATAGCCTAATTTAGTTACCTTGTCGGCAGTGACCTGACCAATTACAGCAATTGCTGAATTTTCTAAACTTTCCTTCAACCCAGCTTCTTCTATCATTTTTAAAAAATTTTCTGCGGTTGAAGAACTGGTAAATGTAACAACATCTACCTTCTTGTCTAAAAATAAATCTTTAATTTTATCTTTCATTGAATCATCTTTTACTGTTTTATACGCTATTGCAATATCAACTTTAGCCCCTAGTTTTGTTAATTCATCCGGTAGAACTTCCCGTGCAACTTCAGCGCGAGGTATAAGAATTTTTTTATTTTTAATATCCATTTTTTTAAAATCTTCAACAACTGACTCAGCAACAAACTTTTTTGGCATATAATCAATATTTAATCCTGATTCTCTGACTCTTTCTGCTGTTGCTTCACCGATTGCGGCTAATTTGATTCCTGTTAGCTTCTGAGAATCTTTACCCAAAAATCTCAACCTGTCAAAAAAATATTTAACCCCATTTGCGCTGGTAAATATTATCCAGTCGTAATATGATTTTTCCTTACCAGAAGATATGTTATCAATCGCTCTATCCAAGCTGGAATAATCGTCCGGAGGAACAGTTTTTATGGTTGGGCATTCAATAACTTCAGCCCCCAACTCCTGAAATGCCTCAATAATCTCTCCTGCCTGCTCTTTTGCCCGGGTGACTAATATTCTTTTACCAAATAAAGGCTTTTTCTCAAGCCTGCTTAGCTCTTCCCGCAATTTAATAACTTCTCCAGTCACAACAAATTAAGCTCACTTCGTTCGCTAATTTGAATTGTAAATTGAAAAATGCAAATTGAAAAATAAGGATTACCCATCTATATTTTGCATTTTAAAGTTTGCAATTTTCATTTTGCAATTATAGGATTTTTATCAAAAAGGAAATTCCTATACTATTCAATTACTGCCCAAACGTATCTCTTCCAAAATCTTATCTCCGCCGTCGGCAAGTAATTTATCAGCCAGCTCTATTCCTAATTTTTCTACTTCTTCCAATCCAGAAACAACACCCGCAATAGAATCTCTAATCAGCTCTTTACCGTCCAGACTGCCTATCACTGCTTCCAGCCTCAACAATCCATCTTTAACTTCCGAATAAGTTCCGATGGGAACCTGACAGCCGCCCTCAAGCGTTTTTAAAAGAGCACGTTCAGCAAAAACACAAAGTTGGGTTTCGTAATGATTTAAGCCTTCAACTATTTCTCTTATTCTTTCATCATCTTTTCTGATTTCTATTCCAATTGCTCCCTGCCCCACCGCGGGCAAGCAAATATTTTTTGAAATTCTCTCAGTAATCCGTTCACCCCAGCCTAATCTTAAAATCCCGGCTGCCGCTAAAATTATCCCGTCGAGTTCCCCTGTGTCAAGCTTTTTTAAGCGGGTATCGAGATTGCCTCGTAAATCAAAAATTTCAAAATCGGGTCTTATGTGAGAAAGCTGAGCTCGTCTTCGAAGACTGCTTGTTCCGATTTTTGCTCTTTCAGGTAAGTCATTTAGAGTTATTTTATTTTTAGAAATAAGAACATCGCGCTGATCTTCTCTTTTAAGAACTGCGCCTATTGTTAAATCTTCCGGCAATTCGGTTGGAACATCTTTCATACTGTGAATTGCCAAATCGATTTCTTTATTAATTAATGCTACTTCAAGTTCTTTTACAAAAAGTCCTTTGTCTCCTATTTTAGCAAGAGGAACATCTAATATTTTATCACCAGAGGTTTTTATTTTTTTAATTTCTATTTCCGGAACTGTTTTTAAAAAACCTAATCCACGAATTAAATCAGCCACAAAATTAGTCTGCCATAATGCAAGCTGACTTCCGCGGCTGCCAATAACTATTTTATCAATATCCAAAATATAAACTCCTTCCCTCAGAATACAGAATTCAGTAGTCAGTAGTCAGAATTCAATTAGAATATGCCTCTAATAATTTACTGACTTCTTCTATTAATTTTAAAAGCTCTAAAGTATCACAAAGGCCTAAATCATTTAATGAACTACCTCACAGCAAGCTGCGAGGTATCAGGTATTCAGAATTCAGAATACAGGAGACAGAAGAAATACAAATAGAAATATAGGGGTTAGTATTTTTCTGAATTCTGACTACTGAATTCTGACTACTTGAATAGAACGTTGCTCCATTCATGGAGCCCAATAAATTGGGCAACTACAACATTTTTCAGTATCAACTAACTATCTTTTTCATCAAGATCAAACAAGCTTCTCAGCGCTTCTATATACAGATAACCGTCTTTTTTGTTTGCGCATTCTTTAACGTAAACAATTGGTTTATGGAACAGCTTATTAATAATTCCATTTGTTAAAACTTCAATAATTTCTTTTTCCCTTTCAGAAAGACCATTTAATTTTATTAAAGCCTTCTCAAGCTCCATCTGCCTGATTCTCTCCGCCTGTTTCTTTAAGGCAGATATTGTTGGAACAACCTCCAAGGAACTCAGCCAAGAAACAAAATCTTCTATTTCCTGCCCAATAATTACTTCGGCTTTTTTTGCCTCCTTGGACCTGTCAGCCATATTTGCGTCAACAACTGACTGTAAATCGTCTATATCGTACAAAAATACGTTATAAATATTATTTACTTTTGGATCAATATCTCTTGGAACAGCTATATCAATAAAAAATATCGAACGGTTTCTTCTTGCCTGCATTACCTTTAAAACATCACTTTTTTTGATTATGTAAGAAGGAGAACCTGTTGAACTGATGATTATATCCGTATGAACCATTTGATTAAATAAATCATCAAACCTTACCGCTTTTCCATTAAAACGCTCCGCAAATTCTACTGCTCTTTCATAAGTGCGGTTTGCCACCAAAACTGTTTTTATTCCGTTGGAAATCAAATGTTTGGCTGTTAACTCACTCATTTCACCCGCGCCAACAACCATAACCGTTCTGTTTTCAAGAGATCCGAAAACTTTCTTTGCCAATTCAACTGCCGCGTAGCTTATAGAAACAGCGCTTTCGCCAATTTCAGTATCCGTGCGCACCTTTTTGCCAACAGAAAAAGCATGTCTAAAAAATCTATTTAAAATAGCTCCGGTGGTTCCAGTATTAAACGCAATTTCATATGCCTCCTTTGCCTGACCAAGAATTTGGGCTTCTCCTATTACCATAGAATCGAGACTGGAGACAACCCTGAAAAGATGATTGACCGCGTTTACCGAATCGTAAAAATAGAGATGCTTGACGAGCTCATTTTCGTCCAGATTGCGGTAACTGCTTAAAAAATGAATAATTGAGTTTTGCCCTTCTTTAACGTTCTCCGTAACAGCATAGATTTCAGTTCTATTGCAGGTTGATAATATAACAGATTCTGTTATATCTTTGCATTTTGAAAGTTCCTGAAGAGCCTCTGCGCATAAAGCTTCAGAAAAAGAAAGTTGTTCCCGGTATTCAACAGGTGCAGTTTTATGACTAAGTCCAACAATAATTATCTGCATTTCAAACTAACCCCAATCCGGGCAAATCAGAATTGCAAATTTTATGCCAGAAAACCAGGAATTTGATGACTAAGGGGACAAAATAAGACAAAAAAACATCCCTGTTAGGCAGTGCATTGTTGTTCAGGCAGGCAGGCCTAACAGGGATGACGTATAAAACAGCACTTTGTCTTAAAATGCCTGAACAATCTAAATATAACAGATTTTGCATATTATCACAAGCCCTATTAAATATTTTGTTTCTTATGGTCAATTTTCTTTGATTCTTTCTCATTTCAAGTGGGTAAATGTTGTTTATTCTTTCCCCTCTAGCAAGAGGGGATTAAGGGGTGTGTTTATTTTCAATCTTTTTAATATAACCCTTAATGTCTTCTAACACACCTTCAATATTATTCATTACATCAACATCCTTATATCTTAAAACTGTTATTCCTGATTCATTTAATTCCTGTTCTTTCCTTTCGTCTTTTTCAAATACTTTCTCAAAGCTGTGCGTATAGCCATCTAATTCAATTGCTAACTGCAACTTATTGCAAAAGAAGTCCACAATATAATTGGCTATCGGTTTCTGTCTGTGAAAATCATAACCCATTAACTGTTTTCTCTTTAAATAAGCCCAAAGTCTTATCTCTGCTTTAGTGGCGTTATTTCTTAATTTTCTAGCTGATTCTTTAATGCCTGAATTATAGATGATTTTCATTTCTACACACCCCTGCACCCCTCTTTTTAGAGGGGAATATTATTTACCCACTTAGCTTTGAGAAAGAACCTTTTCTTTTTTAATCAACATCCAATTAAAGCCCAAATTTATGAAAATAAGCGTAATTTTTAACAACAAATCTAATTGCAAGCACGCTTAAAAACCCTATCAGCGAAACAATCGCGGCTCGTCTGCCCCGCCAGCCCCAAACTGATCTGGTAAAAAGATAAAAAGCATAGATGGACCAAGTTATTCCTGTGGAAACAACCAAAGGATCAATAATCCAGTTTTCTCCTTCCTTAATCGCCCTGATTACACCTGTCGCGATGCCCATTGTCATAAAAAGTTCGGCAAATTCTACGATTCTAGCCGAAAACTCATCAAGTGTTTCAAGGGGAGGAAGACGTTTTAAGAAAATATTAACACTTCTCTTTTTTAACTGATTTTCCTGAATTAAATAAAACAACACCTAATATCTGAAATCGAAAAACACGTTCGACAATAAAATAAATAAGCGCTACAAACCAGGCAAACAGAAAATACGACTCAAATGCTCCACTGATTGGAATGTAGCCCGCTGAATACCATCTTAAGACAATAGCTATTGTATGGAAAAGCAAACCAACCCCTGTTAAAGCAGGCGCCAATAAAACCAGACTCTGCTTTTTTGATAAAAATAAATAAATATAGATGCAGGAAGAAGCAGCGTATAATACGAAGGCGAGCCAGAAAAAAATTATAACTAATTTTTCCAATTTTTACTCCTAGCATAAACTTTGTTTATACTTTATATATCTTATGCTTATTTCTTTTCTTTTCTCTTAATCAATTCATTTAAAAGATCTATTTCTTTTTGCAAACGAGATAACTTAAAAGTATTAGCCAAAACAAAAGAAATAAGGGCAATAATGATGCCCATATATCCCGCTATAACAAATGGATAAGCAGCGCCAAATTCCATTGTTCTAACCTCCTATAATATTTTTTAAATAATCAACTTCTTCTTTTAAACTTTCAGTTTTCGTCCGGGTAATTAACAAAGAAATAAATAAACAGGTCATACCTGCCATTCCAATTAAAAATGTCACCAGCATACTTGTTTCCATGCTTGCGCCCGAAGTTGTAAATACGACTGGATGAACTGCTGGAATTAAACGAATTGAGAAAAAAGAAAGAGGAGTATTAATTGCCGCTATAATCGCATAAACCGCGCAATACCTTGCTCTCGCATTCTCATCAGAAACAGAAGATCGAAGAACAAAATAACCGGCGTAGACCAGCATAAAGATCAGATAAGTAGTAAGTCTTGGTTCCCATGCCCACCATGCTCCCCATTCCATTCTGGTCCAGATTATACCTGTCCATTCAACCAGAAATCCGAAAAGTAAAGCCAACTGCACAGATGAATAACTGATGAAATCATATTTTCTTTCTTTCTTAACCAAAAATAAAATTGCCGCTATTGCTCCAATGGCAGAGGCGACAAAAGAAGTTAAGGCGATTGGAACGTGGAAATAAAACATCTTCTGACTAAATACTCCATCCGGAGCTTTTGGCGTGACAATCATTGGAGTCACCATAAACGCTCCATAGAAAACCGCGAGCAAAAGTATTCCCGCGATTATTCCAAAAACTAACCCCATTCTTTGTTTCATTTTATTCTCCTTATTCTCCTAAAACAAAATCATATAAACCATATGAAATTAATAAAAATATAATATCATAAACACCAAGAAACTTCAGTGAGGAATAAACACTTTCAAAATTTTTTGTTCCTGCCATTATCTGACCCGTTGAAACAACCGCTCCTATTAACAGAGGAATAATAATAGGAAGAAAAAGAATAGGAAGCATCATGTCGCGGGTTTTGGTGTTAATTGAGATAGTGGCAAGCAGTGTTCCTGTGGCAGAAATTCCCAGATTGCTTAAAATAAGGGCGATTATAAACCAGCCAATCTGAGGAAAATAGTTATGGCTAATAAAAAATACGGTAAAAATCGGCAGAGTAACTATCTCGATCACCGAAAGAAAGATTAAATTGCCTGTCATTTTTCCCAGATAAATTACTGGTCTGTCAACCGGCGCAAGAAGCAAACCCTCGAGACAGCCTTCGTCTTTTTCATGAACAAAAGAACGATTTAATCCCAGTATCGCGGTGAACAGAAAAGTTATCCATAGCATTCCACCTCCGAAGGGAGTCAAATTATTCCTGTCCGCGCCAAAAGCATAATTAAATATTACCATTGTCAACATAACAAAAAGAAACATTGAGGTCAGCATCTCTTTGGTGCGCAATTCTGAGATTATATCCTTTTTTAAAATAGCGGCAATCTGACGAAGAGACGACATCAGGATTCACCCTTAACTGTCTGTATATATATTTTACGAAATTTGTCTGAATCTAAATGTTCTTTCTCCTGATAAAAAATAATCTTTCCATTTTCAAGAATCATTACCACATCTGCCAGCGCAATTCCTTTTTCCAAACTATGCGTTATCATAACAAAAGTATGATCTCCTCTGATATCGTTAATTAAACCGTCTAATATATCCACCGCGTGAGGATCAAGACCACTATGAGGTTCGTCCAAAAAAAGAATGGCTGGCTGGTGAAGAAGCACCCGTGCAATTGCAAGTCTTTGCTGCATTCCTTTTGAAAAAGTTCTGACTAAATCATAACGACGATGAGAAAGCTCTACCTTGTCCAACATAAAATTTATTCTCTTTTCCAGATGAGGCACCTGATAAAGAGTACCGTAAAATTTTAAGTTTTCATAAGCGTTTAAATCCGGATAGAGAAGTGGGCTATGGGAAATTAATCCAATTTTTTTTCGAATCAGAGTCGGATCATCATCTAAACTAATCCCTGAGACAAGAACCTTACCGCTGGTTGGAGCAACCAGAGTCGACAATATCTTAATCAAGGTAGTTTTCCCTGCGCCATTAGGGCCAAAAATGCTTAAAAAACCACCCTTTTTAACCTGAAAAGAAACATTATCCAGTACTTTTCTTTTTCCAAACGACTTATTAAGATTTACAACGTCTATTTCAGTGGTAATTTTCTTTGTCTCCTTTAAACCGAACAAGTCGGGACTGAAAGTCACAAGTTGCAAGTCACAGGTCACATGTTAAAAATTTCTTCACTTGTGACTTGTGACCTTGTGACCCATCTTATATGTTCTGTCAAAAAAGCAAGAATCTGGATTAAACTTTGGTTCTCCCCAAAAAAGAGTCTAACTTTTTCATTTCCAGCTTTTACTCTTTTTTCGTTTCTTAGCTAGCCTGGATGGAATCTCTTCAACAACCTCTTTGGCGCCTTCGCTCGCTATAGCTTTTTTCTTTGGCCATAACGCAATAGTGCTGCCTATTATTAGAATTGCTCCTCCTACCCAGACAAAAGAAACAAGCGGATTTACAAAAACATTGATCCCTAAAGAACCATCACTGTTCTGGCCTTCAAGAATCACAAAAATATCTCTGAATAGTTCATAAAGAATATCAACTTCCCTTGTCTGCTGCTGCTGTGTCTTGTAAAAAACAGTCCGCGGAGAAACTTCACCGATAAGTTCATTGGTATCAGAATTATATACATCAAAATTAGCGCTTGTAACATCTCTGCTTGTTTCACTTGAACTTGAAGAGCCTTTGTATTTTAAAGTATAGTTAGCAACTTTAATTTCATCTCCTGCATCTTTTACTCTTGATTTAACCTCTGTCGCGTAAATTGATGATCCCACAAGACCAAGAAGCATTATCGCGACACTGAAATGAACGAGATAACCGCCGCTTCTGCTTCGGCTTTTTTTGAAAATTGAGAAAAAAGCGCTGATATAATTTTTGCCCGTTTGTTTCTTAAGCTGATTAGCCCAACTGGTAAAGAGATAAATTGTAGCGAAAATTGAGAATGCCGCAACTATTAATCCAATGTAACCCAAAAAATTCTGACCCAATCCCGGACTAACTGTTTTGACCTGATCCTCAAGACTTTCCCAGTAGAAATAAAGAGGAACTATTGAGGCGATACCAAGTATGCCCGGATAAAGCAATGATTTTCCGAATCTGCCTAAATTAGTTTTTCTCCAGGCAAACAATGGACAAAGGGCAAGAATTAAAACATAAACAAATCCTAATGGGCGGGCAATCTGATTATAAAAACCAGGACCTAAATTCCCACCGGTTAGCGGAGGCACCACAGTTGCCCCTACGATTATAAAAGTGGAAACAAGAAGGATTATATTATTTAAATAGTACAAAAATTCTTTTGAGAACAAAGATTCAAAAGGCTCTTCTGAACTGAATTCCTTTAATCGTGAAATAATCAAGCCGGCGCTGCCCAAAATAATAATCGCCATAAATGACCCAAAAAGAGCGGTCATTAAAGGATTTTGTTCAAAAGCGTGAACTGACTGAATTACGCCTGAACGAGTGACAAAAGTGCCAAAAATAACCAGTAAAAAAGTAATCGCGGCCAGAGAAAGAGACCAGAGCTTAAAACCGCCGCGACGGCGGTAAACAGTAAACGAATGAACTAAAGCTGTCCCGGTAAGCCAAGGGAGAAAAGAAGCATTTTCTACCGGGTCCCATCCCCAGTAACCTCCCCAGCCAAGAACAACGTATGCCCAGACAGCGCCAAGATAAATTCCTATTCCAAGAAAAAGCCATGAGAATAATGTCCATTTTTGTGAACGCTTTACCCATTCAGCTTCAGAATCTTTAATTAACAAAGCGGCTATACCGTAAGCAAATGGTATTGTAAGTCCCGCGTAACCAATAAACAAAGTAGAAGGGTGAAGGGTCATCGCCCAGTGTAAAAGCAAGGGATTAATTCCTCTTCCCGCGGCAACTCCAAGAGGAGCAAGCACGAATGGATCCGAATCCGCCACCATTACCACCAGAAAAAACAATAGAACTATGTTCATTATAAGAAGAGCATAACTGTTTAATTTGTCAATCTCGCTTCTTTTTTTAAACGCTATTATGGCCGTAAAGACTGCTACCAGCCACGCCCAGAACAACATCGATCCTTCCTGACCTGCCCAGACCGCGGCAATTCTATATAGAATATGCATATCAGGACTACTGTAAGAAGCAACATACTGAAAACTATAATCATTTGTAATAAAACCGATTGTCAAAACAAGCGTGGAAAGTGTAAGCAACCCTCCCAAAGAAACCAAACCCCAGTAACAATTTTTTAGCTGGCTTTGCTTTTTTCGACCTCTTCCTGTAAGGATAAATGGTATTGCAATAAGACAAATAAAAGAGATAAAGACAGCAAGCCAGAGTGAAATTTTACCTATATATATCATTTATTTCCCCTTATCATTTTCCGTCTTAGATTTATATTTAGTCGGACATTTAGTTATTATTTTATTTGCTTCAAGCTCTAAATTTGATTTAAGTGTTCCTTCGGCGACCACGGTGATTCCTACGGCGAATGTCTGCGGCAGCACACCATCATAATTAATAATCATATTTGCTTTCTTGTCTGTTATCTCAAATCGATAACCATCCGGATTTTTCTTAACCGTGCCTTTAACAACCTTACCGCTTACTCTAACCGGAACACCAACCAGTGATTTATCACTCTTGACCTCGTTGACAGTTTTATAATAAGAATATGAACCAATTGAAGAACGATACATTAAAACAGCTATCAATACCAGCACAATAACGGTTATGACAATCAGGCGATTTCTGCTTTTTTTGTTCAATTGAATTTCACCTCCCTGAGGCGATAAAATATATAAGTATATGGCTTCTGGCTTTTATGTTAACTATTCAGAATACAGAATTCAGTAATCAGAATTCAGAATTCAGAAAAACACCAACTGATGTATTTCTATTTGTATTTCTTCTGGCTTCTGTATTCTGTATTCTATATTCTGACCACTTAAACAGAAATTATTAAACTTAACACCCAAAATCGTTAATATTATAACATATTGCTGTCTTTTAAAATCAAACAAAAAAATAAACGCTTCATCCTTACAAGCAAAGCATAAAAGGAAGCGTTTTTTATTTCAATATTTACCCTTTATTACCTGCCCGAACAAAACTAATTTTACCAAAAATTTAGTTTAAAGACAAGAAAGCTGTAGTAAACATTACGATTGCGAAAAATCAACAAGAATTTATCGCAAAAACTTATTCGGTGTCCAAGCCTGAAAATCTCTCTGAGTCATTTAAAAATCACTTTTTGTAGTTGCAAAACGCATTTTCATACACTATAATCAATACACAATTAACACATAAATATTTGCTAAAAAGCAGGAACGAGCAAACAAATGAGAAAAATAATATTTCTTAGCTTCCTCTTAACAATACTTCTCTTAATGACCGATTTAGCTTCCGCCAATGATGGTCCTCATGGAAATTATGTATTATTAACCGACAAATGCGCAGGATGTCATCGGGCACACACAGCAATTCATACAAAACTACTTAAAGGTGGACCAAGTTATGCAGATTTTTGTTTTACCTGCCACAAGAACGGTCTTGGAGCTAATACAGATGTTTATAACGGTAGATTTACTGGTGGAGTGACTAATTGGGGAACCCAGGGTCATGGTGAGATGGATGCTGGTCTTAATGGCGGCGGTTTTTCTAAAGCTTTTAGTTATACCGGCCGTTCTGGCAGAACAACTGGTCAGACATCTGTTACTTCTCTTCATAATGCTTTGGAGGACACAATAGATTATACTGCCTGGGGTGGTGGCGATACCGGACCCGGTCCAACAATGAAATTAACCTGTGTGAGCTGTCACGATCCGCACGGAACCAATGATTACAGAATTTTAAAAGATGACCCCAATCCGGGCAATGGATATAATCCGAATTCGATTACCTCTAATGAAACCACTCCTGATTTTACCAGTATTAAATATAAGAGCGGTCAATCTGCCTGGTGTGTAGATTGCCACACACAATATCTTACCATGCAAGGCACGCGTCCAGAAGATAACCCTGTGACCGGCGTCCAAAACACCAGTGGAACCTATGACGCTGGTGACAGCTACGGAGCAGTGGTAAGATACCGACATGGAGTTAATAAATTAATCCGTTCAAAAATAGCAGATAATTTAAACAATAATATCCAGTTGCCTGTTGATCAAAATATATATAACCTAAACGCTCAACCAAACGACATGATCCAATGCCTTACTTGTCATCAGGCTCACGGCACCTCAGCCGCAATGACAGGTAACGCAAGTGTTTCTCCAACCAATGACAGCGCTTTGCTCAGACTAAACGATCGAGGTGTTTGCCAGAATTGTCATCAGGTAACCGGCGGCGGCTGTGAGAATGGCCTTTGTCACGACACTACCACTCAAACTCAAAAAACAGGTTCCCACAAGACCCATTTTAATGATGATAAAGGACCAAAAATAAATTCTTGTGATGTCTGTCATGGTAATGGCGCTTCGCAAGGATTTCAAAGTGGTCACAAGAATGGAATAGTAAGCTTTACTAATGGTGAACCTCTTGGAACTACTTCTGTTTGCAATGATTGTCATTCACCTCTAGGTAGTTATAATGGTGTAAATAGCATATCCGGTTCAGTTGGAGCTAAAGATAATTGGCAAAACGGTGTTTATGAAAATGGAAATCTAAAAACAGGCAAAGAAAAATGGTGCGCCGGGTGTCATGACGAAACGCCATCTGTTATAGCAAGTGTTAGCGCGCCGGATGTTATTGGAGATGAAGATGCCGGCACTAATTATGGAACAGGATATGGTTTTTATAAAACCGGACACGGGCTACCGTCTAACAAAAACTACCCTGCTACTGGCTCCCAAGGCGCCGGGATTGAATGTCTGAATTGTCATGATGCTGAAATGTTACATGCTGATGGAACTGCCAGAACATATACACCTGACAGCGATTACCTGACATATGATCCTGTAAGCGCTAACTACCAAATCGGATTTAGACTGAAAGACATATCAACCGGCTATTACGGAAAATACCCAATGCATATACCAAGAACCGGTCATGTTTATCCACCCGGTTTCAGGGAAGATCAGGAATTTGCTCTTTGCTTCACCTGTCACAACAGGGATAAGTTATTCAACGGAGGAGATCCAATAACCGGAGCAGGAGCCGGTACTAATTTCCGTGGATTAAGCGATGGCAGCGGAGGGGGCAATCCGTCACCTGTAATAGGTTTGTATTATAGCTTGCATGACGTGCACACTTGGGGCGCTAATGGTCCACTGGGTCCTGAGACGCCCCAATATGATTCTGATTTTGATGGAGTCGCTGACTCCAGAATAAGTTGTCCTGCCTGCCATAATGTCCATGGATCGCCCTCTCCCGCGATGATGCGACACGGTGAACTTATCAGCGCCCCGGGAACAACTGATAAAGTTCCAGCTTTAGATTTTCAGTACACACCCACGGGGCTTTATCCGACACTGGCTAACAGTACCGGAGGCAACACTCGTTTTATTGCTCCCGGACCAGGGAGTGTTTCAAAGAACGGTATCTGCAATATGTGCCATAATGACGGAACAACTTATACCAGATCAACCATCATTGGCAATCCGCCCAATGTGCCGTCCAATACTTCACCGGCTAATGGCGCGACTGGCGTATCAACAACACCTGTTCTTGGATCATCTGCTTTCTCTGATCCGGATATTGGAGATACGCACCAGGCATCCCAGTGGCAGATTACAATAACATCGGGAAATTATAGCCCGCCGGTATACGATAGCGGTTCTACCATTGATTTGACCAGTCACATTGTGGGAACACCATTGGCTGGTTCAACCACATATTACTGGCGTGTAAGACATCAGGACAACAAGGGAGCCTGGTCTGATTATTCAACAGAAACATCCTTTACTACTGCCCCGGGTGGCGGAGGAGGCGCTCCTCAAACGCTTATACTTCATCCTTCAGACGTAGTTTCAACCGGAGGATTCATAGGGGGATTCACAACAATAGACGAAGAGGGAAACCCCATATTCACACCAACAGACGATTGGTCAAATATTTTGGACAACAATGATGGAGATGACAGTTATGCTCATTATGAAGCTGGGCCCGGAGGTCAAATCTTTTACGTCAACCTGGATGATTCAACAGGGCTTGAAAGCGCCACAATCAATAACATTACTATTTATGTATATGCCAGATATTTAGCTGGTCCCTGGCCCGGAGCTGCGCCTTATGCCGGAACCATGAATATTGGTTACAAAACAGGGGCAACTACTGTATGGAAAGGTAATGTGCTTACTGATACTTCCGGTAACTATAACCTTATTGCCTCTAACGCTTATACCACTGATTCTGGCGGAGGTTCATTAAGTCTTTCTGATATAAACAACCTTCAGATCGCTGTTAGTCGAAACACTTCTGGTCCGGCACAGATACGTGTTACAGAGGTTTATGTAGAAGTTAACTATACTCCGTAATCCCTTAATTATAAAATTCGTGTAATTATTAGATGGGCTAGGGGTAGGAGGTTATGGGAATTACAATCAAAAAGTAAAAGTCAAAAGTAAAAATGACAAATCAAAATTCAAAAATAAGCTTAAAAGACGATGGGCTCTTTAAGAAAAAGATAGCTAAATAATTAACCTTTTGCGCATTTACTTTGAAAGGCAGAAAATAATTTTTAATTTTAATATGTATTTTTGATTTTTTATCTTTGATTTTTGATTTATTTTTCATCTTTGGACATTCAAATTTGGAGCTTATTTGTTATTTGGATATTGAGATTTGGAATTTCCAACTTGTTCAGGTTATTACTTAAACCATTTCCACAGCCAGTATTTCTCAAATAGAATTTTGCTCCAATGCCACCAGTGGGACGGATTTTTCATATCTACAAAAGGGTGGGGCTGATTATAAAAACTTCCTTTGGCATAACCAGCTTTTCCATATCCTATCTCTAAGAAACAGGAACCATCACCATTAAATTCTTTTTTAGAACCAGCGCCATTAATTTCTACCGCTAAATTATTAGCAACTACTTCGGCTTGATTATGAGCAAACACTCCTGCCTTAGGCAGCATCAAAGGAACATCTGGTTTATATTGACCGGGAAGCTTGATGGCTGTGACATCACCTATGGCATAAATGTTATCAAATTTAGTTTTAAGAGTATTTCTATCCACCGGAATCCAGCCAACTTCACCTGCCAAATCAGATTCTTTTACTACCTTGGGCGGCAGGTTAGGAGGAATAACCACTAAAAGATCAAAAGGAACATTCTTATTGCCTTCAAAAAGAAGTTCTTTTTCGTCAGAATTAACAGAAGTTATTTTGATTAAAGGATTAAAGGAAATATTTCTTGCCTCCAGCATTTGTTTTATCGCTTGACCAATCTGAGGACCAGCCGTAGGCATAGGTAAAGGCTCAGGAGTGCAAATGCTAATATTTATCTTATCTCTCAAACCGCGAGTTTTAAAGAAATAATCCAGTAAAAGAGCGGTTTCATACGGAGCTGCCGGACATTTATAGGGCATACCGGAAACTAAAATAACCACATTCCCGCTGGAAAATTTTACTAAATCATCTCTTAGTCTTATTGCTACATCTAAATCATAAAGGTTATAGGCGGCTTGTGAAAGTCCGGGAACAATCTGAGGAGAAAGTTCTACACCTAAAGAAACGACCAGATAATCATAAGATATATTCTGTTTGTTAGTTTTAATAGAATTACCCTGAGGGCTTATTTCTTCTATCTCGGCGTTTATAAATTCAACTCCTTTATTTCTTATGCGATTTATCTTGCGAGAGATTTCTCTGGGTTCTCTTTCTCCCAGCATTAAC
>JACQXZ010000010.1:4457-17742 GCA_016208465.1 Actinomycetota bacterium | reverse complement strand
TCAAATCAGCCGCACTCATTGCCCCTTCCCTAGAACCAATAAAACAAGAGCCATACCCTTCTTCGTCCGGCTCAAAACTTCTGGATTTAACACAAGTGGCACAAACACTTATATTTACCCCTCTCGATATTAACTCTCCTGCCATTTCCTCAAGATTAGGCCAATCAGGAGAAGGAGAGTGATTCTTTCGAGCCAGATATACTGCATCGCTCAGAAGAAAAATTCTAACTTTTAAGCGTGGATCATCGTGAATCGCTGTTGTTGCCAGCCTTAATGCATTCCAAGCTTTCTCTGATTTGAAATAAGGCGGATCATTAATAATAATCAGCAATGACTTCATTTCATTACTCCTTTGTCTCTTCATATTCATCCTTTCTAAATTCTACACTTCTTTTATAAATACTGCTCCCGCAGGACATTCCGGAACACAAATCCCGCAACCATTACATGCTATTGTATCTACGACCGCTGATTCTCCCGGATCAATTTTAAAAATTGCTTTTGTTTTACAGTTTTCCTGAACCATACACTTAGAAAAACAGGGTTTGTATTCTTTGCACTTTGCAAAATCAATTATTGCTTTTCTCATTTTCTGCTTTTTCTTCCCATTGCTTTTATAAGTTCACTATCTGCTTTTAATTGTTCGATTAAAACCTCCCGCATAATATCACAGGCTTGAATAATTTTGGGATTTGCCAGTGAATAAAAAACAGTCTGTCCTTCTTTTCGTAATGCCACTACACCTTTCTCTCGCAAAATAGCTAAATGCTGAGAAAGATTAGACTGCTTCAACCCGGCTTTTTCCGCCAGTTCCCCTACCGACTTTTCTCCCTTTCTTAAAATATTTATAATTTCCAGACGCTTAGGACTGGTAAAAACCTTGCAAATATCCGCGTGCATCTGATAAATCTGTTTCTCAATCACTTATTTGCCACCATTCGTATATTAGAATATATGAATACAATAAAACAGAATTTTTATAATGTCAAGATCAAATTTATGATTGGGGGGTTCAGGTAGTTGTGGATTCGAGTGAATAGTCTAAATTAACACTTCGCTGCTTTCTTTCTTTTTTTCGAAGTTAAATCGCTCAAAAACTCATCTAATTTTTTAATGGCATTATCATTAAGAGAATAATATACCCATTTTCCGTTAGGGCGGTCTTTTACCAAACCAATTTCTCTTAAAATAGCCAGGTGTTTAGAAATACGGGGCTGACTCACCTCAAGAGTCTTGTAAATATTGCAAACACACATTTCCTTCTCTTTGGAAAGTAAATCAATTATTTTAAGTCTGGTTTGGTCGCTTAAAGCCTTAAAAAAGATATTAAAATTTTCCAATGCAATCCCCTCCCGGAGGCTTATATAAACAAAAAATCAATATAAACAAAACAGGCGCTTTCTTTAAAAACAAAAACAGAAAACGCTCTTGTTTAAAGGTGCCCTAAAGAGATTGTTGAAAAACTCAACAGCCCCCAAATAATACTAATCACATTATATATTAAAATACAAATTAAATCTATACTTCCAATTCGGACTTCAATCTTATTACACGCATTATATCCATCCGGGTAACAAGACCAATCAGTTTCTGACTATCATCTACAACCAATAAATATCCAACATCATCACGAGACAGTTTAGCCAAAGCTCTAATTGATTTTTCTTCAGGCTTTATAGTTTCAAGTTCCTCTAAAGGAATCAAAACATCCTCTACTTTAAGTTCAGACCACTTTTCTCTAGGTATATTTTTCACGTCGTAAAAAGTTATCATGCCCAAAAACTTGTCTTCCAGAACAACCGGAAATCTGCTGTGTCTAAATCGCATAAAATATTCATTTACCAAGTGTTCCAGAGTAATCGATGGTGTCACTACTTCAACATCTTTTGTCATAATGTCGCTGACTTTAATCCCGGCCAGCATATTCTCAAAAACAATGTTTTGATAACTTGCCTGAGCGGCGTGATGAAGAAACCACCCGATAAAAGTTAACCAAATACCGTTTATCCATGAACCGCCAAGAATAATTAAAAATCCAGAAAAGATCAAAAGAGCAGCAAATACCTCGCCTGCACTTGAAGCAATTTTGGTGGCTTTGGTTAAATCTCCCGTAATCCGCCAGATGAAAGAACGCAAGATTCTGCCTCCATCGAGAGGAAAACCGGGAAAGAGGTTAAATATACCAAGCATAAGATTAATCTCTGCAAGATAAAGAGAAACAGCGTTAACTACTAAAAAATCCCTTGAAAACCAATAAACTAAACCAAACACAGATGAAAGAAAGAAACTCATAGCAGGACCGGCTATTGCCATTTTAAACTCTTCTTTAGGTTTTGATGGTTCGCTTGTCATCTGAGCAATCCCGCCAAATATAAAAAGAGTTATTCTTCTTATCACTACACCGTTTCGCCTGGCGACCAGAGAATGACTCAACTCATGAAGAAGAACTGACAAAAAGAAAAAAACAGCGGTTATTATTCCTAAAAAAAGATCTAATGTTTTAGAGAACTGAGGATATTCAATGGGAAAATAAGAAGTACCCAGACTTAGTGAAATCAAACCAAAAATAATAAACCAAGTGTAGTTGATTTCAACAGATATATTAAATATCTTCCCGATTTTAAATGAAGATTTGGGAATCATATTATTATCCTTTCGTTCCTTTCTTCGCTAAAAAACAATTTCTCCCTTTTGATTCATGATCTTGCTAATAAAACATATTAATTGTAAATTATTGATGAATCTATTTAAAAAGGAGCAAAAATGCCTGAGCTTCCTGAAGTTGAAACTATTAAATCCGGATTAGTTCAAACAGTTAAAGATAAAAAAATCATTAAGGTTGAAATAAGGCTGTCAAAGATTATTAAAGGCACTTCCGTTGAATCTTTTATCGATAGAGTCACCGGCGCTACAATTAAAAATATTGAAAGACGCGCTAAAAATCTTATTATAACTCTATCAAACAATTTTGGCATGGTTATTCATTTAAAATTAACCGGACAGTTGATCTACTCAAAGCCGAATACTCTAAAAGACAAACACACCCACGTAATCTTTATTTTTGAGGACAAAAGTGAACTTCATTATAACGACCTGAGAAGATTCGGCTACATAATGCTTGTAGAAACAGATCAACTTGGTCAGGTTAAAGAATTAGCTGATTTAGGACCGGAACCCCTCAATGAAAACTTCACTTTAAATTATTTCAAAGATCTATTAAAAAAGAAAAAAAGAGGAAAAATAAAGCCGATTTTAATGGACCAAAAATTCATTGCCGGAATCGGTAATCTTTATGCTGATGAAATTCTTTTTTACGCAAAAATCCATCCTTTAAGAGACGTCTCAACGCTGTCTGAAAATGAAATATCCAGAATATATGATGGAATAAAAGAAATACTTCCCGCTGCGATTAAGCATCGCGGTTCATCGGTTGACAACTACGTTGATGTTGACGGAAAAAAAGGTGGATATGTTCCTTTTATAAAAGTTTATGGCCGCGAAGGAAAACCTTGTCCTAAATGCAAAACGCCAATTGAGAGAATAAAGATAGGGCAGCGAAGCGCTCATTTTTGCCCAAAATGTCAGATTATCGTATGAATCAAGCTAAAAAAGAAATATTTGAAAAGCTAGACCTTTCGCAAAGCTCGAAATACAGATAAAGCATTTGTAATCGAAGATTTGGCCGCAATCGTTTTTTCTCGAGACAAGGCTTTATTTAAACTCTCAATAATTTTAACAATATTATATTCGTTTGTTAAATCAATAAAATCTTCATCCGCTAAATAAACAAGAATATTACTTGCTGCACATCTGACTCTATAATATTTAACCTTCAGCATATTTAATATGGAATCAAAATAGTGTTTTTCACCCAACATATATAGCCCAGTATAAAATCCAAGGCGCGCTAAATTTCTTGTTTCTTTTTTTAGTTTATCCTCTAATACTGAAATTAAATCTTTATTACCCATCATCCCTATAGCCTCAGCTGAATACCTTCTGACAATCTCACTTTTATCTGATAGCACCTTGACTAGATAGGGAATTGCTTTCTTAAATTTAAGAGATCCTAAAACTTCAGCCGCAATAATCCTGACTAACTCGTCTGAATCTCTTAATTTGGAAATAATTGCATTTCCTACATCATTACCAGAAAAACTTTCTAAAGACTCTACGGCATAGTAACGAACTTCTTCGTCAACATCCTTCGTCAATTTTATTAACACATTCTTGGCTCTTGGAAATGCATCAAAGAATGAAAGGCTTTCTATCGCAGTAAGTTTAACTGCCAAATCATTATCTTCAACAAAACCCAATAATTCATCAAGAGCATCCTTTGTCTCATCTGCTTCTAATTCTTTTATTCTCTTGATTTTTTTATTTTGAATATTGTCCATATACTATCTCTTTCTTTTTGATTTCTTACTTTTTTCTCTGGCTTTCCTTTCTTTTTTATATCGCTGTTTCTCTGATTTAGGTATGTTTTTATCTCTGGCGAACCTTGAAACTTCTTCATCTGACAAACCAGTTGTTAAACGTCAACTATTATTTCTCATTGACGACAATTATTTTTCCCGTTGAAAAAGTAAAAGAAATCACCTCTCTTCCTGCATTTTTCTTTTTTTAGCTTGATCCATACGATAACTTGGTATATTTAATTCTAAAATAACGCTGTGATGAACGATTCTATCAATTACAGCCGTTGTCATTACCGGATCTTTAAATATCTTTTCCCATTTAGAAAAAGGTAAATTGCTTGTTATCATTACACTTCCTCTTTCATATCTTTCCGCTAAAAGAGTAAAAAGCACTTCCATTTCCTCTTTGTCCTGTTGTACATATCCAATATCATCTATAATAATTGCGTTGTATTTATTTAATTTTTTTAATACGCGTGGAAGTTTTAATTCCCTCTTGGCTAAAAGTAATTCCTGTAAAAGAATAGCGCAGGTGGTAAAATATATACTTTTGCCCTTACAAATCAATTCATGCCCTAACGCGCAAACAAGATGTGTTTTACCGCTTCCGGGGTTGCCGAAAACCAGAATGTTTTCTTTATAACCCAGGAATTCGCCGTTAAGAAGAGTATTCACCTGATGTATTACCTTTTTTGGCAGCCGGTTTTTATCAAAGGTATCAATATTTTTTTCTAATGGCAAATGTGATTCCCGCAATAATCTTTCTATTCGTTTATTGCGCCTGATTGCACATTCCTGCTCAACTAAATTAAATAGATATTGTTCATAACTTAATGAATCCAAAGAAGCTCTTCCCGCCTGCTCAGCATATACTTTTCTAACTGTTGTAAGATACAATTCTCCTAAAGATTCGTGTAATTTTGTCTGCAAATCTTTATCCATAGACAGCAGCCTCCTTATTAAAACTTAGCAATTCATCGTAAGAAGATAAAATTACATCATCTATCTGTACTTCTGTTACTAGAGGAAGCTGATTATTTTTGCATACTATACTTTTTACAGCATCAACTGATATGTCTTTGCATTCCCGCAATAATATTCGTATAGCATTTTCTGTTACTGATTCTCCTTCTTTAAAAGCAACATATAGTATATTTAAATATTCCTTGTTGGCTTGTTGTGATGTGTGTTTCTTTAAATAATCATAAGCCATTCTAAAATAACTGCTTGGAAACATATCCGATTTGTAACGGTAGTTTTCAAACGCCCCGGGTTTTCGTATAAGCCATTCCACAATATGCCGGTATTGTATCCGATGTTTGCTTTCCCCGCGCAATCTTGGCATTTGTTCAACCATTTTCTGGGCGTACCATACTTCAATATGCCCGGAATATATTTTAATATTTATTTTTTCTCCTATTAATCTGCTATGCACAGAATATGTATTGTGCAGTACATTAATTGTACTGCTTGGGCCTACTCCCATATCCAGGGCTTTATAACCATCAAGGCGACGCGCAGGTAAACGCCGAAGTACAGCCATTTCCTCCTTAAACCGTTCATTCCGTCCGGCATTTAATTGTTCAAATATTTTAAACAAAAACTGCTGATATTCATCCTGGTTCAAAAAATCATGACTGCCCCTTAACATAAGCGCTTGTCCAACTGCTTTTTTTATTCTCGAATTACGTTGTTCTATATCCCCATTTTCATTCGCTCGGCCAGAATTTATCCTTTCTGGTTCTAAGTCATAATACCTTAATAATGATTGATACTTTTTGGTGAATTTTTCAGGATTACAATCTTTGTGTACAGCCGCGCTCATCCTGTCTGTGCGATGTCTTTTTGGAACGCCTCCTAATTCCCATAACGCGTTTTGCAATCCATTACTTAAACTTTCAAAACTCTCTGAAAAACATATTGTTCCTGTTTCCCAGTTTGAATACGTCAGTGTAAAATGGTACAGGAGATGATTAAATGGTTCACCTTGAATAGTTATCCCCAGTTTAGACATATGAGTAAAGTCTGAGGCGCTTAATTCCCCGGGGTAATGTTTCTGCGGAAAAAATATTTCTTTAGCCGGGCCTTCTGTCGCGCGCCATACTTTTATTCGCCTTTGTAATGTTCGTAATTGGTTGTCGGAATATTTTCCAGGATATTCATGTTGTAAATAATTAAAAATTGTTTTTGCTTCTAATCCGGGGTTTTCTTCCAACATATTATTAACCAATAGCCATTCTGATTCAAATGGATCTTTCCGTGTCTTCCAATCATGGGTTTTCTTAGTTTCACTTGGCAGTTTATTGGATTTTGTGTATTTACGAGCGGTTTTTTCATCCATCCCTGCCTTTGATGCCGCTATTGCCTTTGTTTCTTCTGTGTTAATGAGCATTCTCAGTCTCCTTACTTGTTGATCGGTAACCATTCAAGCCTCCTTATTTATTAGCTTGAATAGTTTACCACCCCTTTTAATTTTCGGGAATTTTAATTGTCGTTGACTGGGAATTATAATTATCGCTCATCAGCAAGTAATAAATCTGGATATACCAATTATAATGTTACAGTTGGTTATGGTGTTGGTGTAACAGCAGGCGTAATGGTTGAAGATTCTTCTAACAAAAAACATCTGTATGTTGGAACTGGTCTTGTAATAAAATCTGGAACAAGTGGATCTATTACACATTCATCCTCAAAAGTAACCACAGGATATTCAACTGCTGTTCAAGCACAAGCGGGATATGCTTTTCAATTAAGTCATAATTTTGGTGCTGATATTGAGAAATTTGGCACAGATGATAGTTGGTCTACCGAGTCTGGTTATGGTTGGCCACGAGGGGTTTCACTTACAGGCTATTGGATCTTTTAAAATTGTTTGTATTAATGAAAATAGTTAGATGACATGGTATTGTCAAAACTTATATGAAAAACAGGGTAGATTAATGAAAAAGCATCCATGGCAGTTTTGTGTAGATTTAAGTTTAATCGAGGATATGAACAACAAGCGTTTTGAATAAGCAAGTGTGGAATAAATAGGAAAAGAAAGCAAAAGAAGAGTACTAAAACTTGTCCTCGAGCAATCGGGGAAAAGCATTGATCTTTGACAAACAGAACAGGAGCTCAAGCAGCAAGGGATAATATTTTTGTCCATTTGCCCTGAATAGTTAAGATATTCTGCAATTGCCGAAGTTGGACAGGCGTCTTGTAATTAAGGGACATATGAGGACGAAGGAAGTTATAGTGCGTTACGAAGAGAGTAGTAAGAGCAACAGCTCCATTTACACTATTAAAGCCGCAAGAAGGTTTAACGTGATATTTATATGTCCTGTTAAGTCGTTCAATAAGCTGTTTAAAAGGTCTGAACTCCTCTGACTCTTTATCGAGATTTTGAAGACCAATAACTTTATGGTGTTGGATAGAGGGATTACTGTCTAAGAGGGAATTGATAAAGTGGATACCGGCAGGATAAGAAGGATTACCATCAGTGATAAAGATAATATCCTGCTCTTTATCTGCAGTAGAAATAGCCTCATTCATGGCAGCAATAGCAGGTTGAACACCTCTGTTGTCAGCAACATGATAGGCGGTGATTTTAAGGCTTAAAGAAGAGATAAAGAAGAAGACATAATGGTGTTTGCCCATAACTTTGATATAGGTCTCATCTCCCGCACTAACAGAGTCTATAGACCCTTTATGTTTTAGGTTGAAGCTATGACAGTAAAAAGCAGCAGCAGAGGCATAATTGAGAACAGTTTGGTAAGAAATATTGATGTTAAAAACAGACCTTAAAACAAGAGCAGTCTTTCTGGCACTTATAGCGAAAGAGACATAAAAAGTAAGAACAAGTCCAAGGATATTTGGGGAGTTATGGATTTTAGAAAGATCTACATTAGACCTGTAAGGGCTTGAGTGTTCTAGCTCACTTGGTCTGTAATGGTATTCTCTGTATTGATAGCAAAGTTTAAATTGAGAACTAAGCCTTTTTCGGACAAGACGTTCAGCAGGATTAAGTTTATTAAGAGCTGAAAGACGATAAGGGCAGCTATCATTACAGCATTTATAGATAGTAACCTCTTTACGCTCTTTCCATTTAAAGAGGGCATGGTGGCAATAGGGACAGTAGAACTTAGATTTATTATTTTTGTGAAATCTTTTGTTTAACTGGAAAAGATGACTACAGACCTTACATTTAAGTTGAGACCTTTTATTACCATCATTATAGTAGATATAGATATGAGGAGCATTGCAAAAAGGACAGATAGTTTGTACCGGTACCTTTAAATGGAAAGAGCGGTGTTTAACCAAAGAAAGTGATTTGCCATGAGTGCTTTGATATTCAGCTAAAAGAAGCTTGTAGTCTTTTTGAGAAAAAGATTGCTTCTTAGAAGCAGGTTTTTTTGGACATTAGCTTGCCTCCTTTGTTGGTGGATAACAATGCTAACTTAACCCTAATATTGGGGGGAGGCAAGCTAATCTAAAACAACATACTGAAAAATAAAGAGTTTCAGGCATTTTGCTTAAAAACTTTTGACAATACGCGATGACATGCCAAGGGGGAAAACATGAAGAAACCAACTAAAATCATGCTAGGCATTGCAAGTCTGTGGCCAATTTTGTATATGACCATCTTCTTTGTATTTACATTTTCTCAGGTTTTTCTTTTTTCGCAAGAAGGGCCGATGTCACCAAGTAGTCCACCAACATGGTTTCTTGTGATTTTTGGCCTTCATTTTTTAACAATGCTTTGGATTTTTGTTTTACTGATAATTTATATCGTTAATGTTTTTAGGAACAATCGAGTTGCAAAAGAGAAAAAGGCGTTATGGGCGGTAGTATTATTTTTGGGGAATGTGGTTGCAATGCCTGTTTATTGGTATCTTTATATTTGGCGTGAGCCTAAAAAGACTATTGAAGGCATTACCTCCAACACACCATAAAAGGTTCGCTATTGCTTACTCAAATTACTCTGCAAAACTTCTTTTATGCTGAAACAATATAGGGATTAACTTATATGAATGATTTAACTACAGGTATAATTAGTGTAATAATAGGATTCATCTTGTTGGTTTTTCGTAAGCCTCTTGCTCTTATAGATGTAAAGTTGCAAAATAAAACGTGGGGGTTTCACTTTGGCGAGAAGGAGATTAGGATGAGTGAGGGTGGTAATATAATAGTTGGCATAGCATTTATAACTATTGGTATCTTGTTTATTTTTGGAATTGTTCACATTGGCTAAATTTTATACTATTTTAAGAAGCTCTAAGGAGAGTTAAATTTTGCCTAAAATAGATGAATTTATTGTTTTTATTCTTATACCATTACTGTTTTTTTACACTAACCATAAAGAACCTGTTAAAAACAGATTTTTTATGGTTCTTTCAATTATTTTTTACTTTATCATTATATTGTTTTATGTTTTTACTTTATCTGAAGGCAACAATGAGAGATTGATTTTTATTATCATTCTTACTGTAATACAGGCTTATTTTTTGAAACGGAGCAATGTGTCAAATCATTTAAGTAAATAGTGTCTGAGAGAAAACTCTTTTTTTTCTTCTCCCCAGGACAATTTAAATAAGTTTTTTTTCAGATTCTGGCTGTTTACGCTCAACATTGCCTGACAGGTCAGTGAAAAATCTATTTTAATACACCAAAACCTCTTCAGACTTTATCTTCATTGTCATTCTCTGGCTTCTGTGCGACCCCTAAGCCGCCTTCAGTAGTTTTTCTTTTTCTCGGAACATCACGATCTTCTTTTTGGATAAAAGATGATTTCCGATCTTGTGCAAATTGTAGGCCAGTATTCCTAGCCCTGCATATCGTGTAAATCCCGAAATGCCTTTGTCCCTGCATCGGTTTAGCCCATGATGTTCCAAACTGTTGATGTTTGATTCAATCGCACTGTGTTGGTGTCTTAAGGCTTTAAATTTCCGATGCCCTTCCCGTGCTTTCTCTTCCTTGCTCAACCTGCCCTTCTTTGGCATAATGACTTCGGGAATAAAAAGCGACAACAACTCCCGATCCGATTCGTTACTAAACCCTTTGTCAAAACTCATACTCCCGATAAAATCTGCGCCAAACCGATTGAGAACACGATCAACTACCCCAATCGTCTCTGCGCTGTCACTGGATTTTTCCAGCACTTTGTAATCAATTACTAACCCCGATTGATCGGTCGTAATCAATAGCTTTTTCCCTAGCTCTACGGAAGGCCTTAGCTTGCCTTTTGTGAGCCATTCCGTAAAAGGTTCGAACAGGAAAAAAACCTTTTCTTCGTGCGGAATCTGTTCATTCTTCAATATCCGGCGATCGATCAAATCGATATGCTTAATCAGCATTTCATGAAAATAATTGACATCGGCTAACACTAACATCTCTACTTGCGAAAGCTCCATGGTAAAGAGCGTTTTCACCGACGCGTAGACTTTGGCTTCCAGCTGATATGCTTTTTCAAGATAACGGGTGGTCAACTCATCGATGCGTTCTTTCTTCTTGCTTCCTCCAGAATGATTCGCTCTGCCGCACATGCGCATCAATCCTTTGATCTGTTGTTCCCAGTTCTTGCTTTTTCTCCATCCCTCGATATCCTTGACCTCGCACAATTGGCTTAGCAGGCGTATGCATTTTCTGGAAGCATCCCACAGTAAATTAAAATCGGTTGGAAAATGAACGTTACTTTCTAAAACATAGGTATCGGTTTTTGCTAAGATTTTTTCTTTTTTTTTAATCAGGCTACGCCCAGCTTTGACCACAATCTCATTAATCTTCTGCAATAAATCCTCATCCACGTGGCATACGTTTTCACTGATTGTTTTCTGATGGAATCCTTTGCCAAATTCTCCGGAAAACGTACTGTCCAACCCCATGATCTGTCTCATTAATTTGTCATAATGAACCAGGTATTCAAGACGATCATAGTCACAATCCAGCGCCAAGCGAACCACGCCAAGCACCAAAATATGCCACAATTCCATCCCTTTACGACCCGTCTGTTTTTTATTGCCAATAACTTTCTTTTCCAGAAGTTGAAATATTTGCTCGTTAATTTCAGGGGTGATGTAAATCCATTGGAGTGCCGCAAGCACCGGCGGAAGTTCGTCTCTGCTTTTAAATGGAATAACGACGCTTTCTATGGGAGTCTGTCCAAATGCAATTTGTTCCTCGAATCTTTTGCGCATAAAATTTACCCCCTGATACTTTCTCTCATTTCGTCTCGAATCTTTTAATATTCTCTCATGTTTTTTACGTATTTCCTAGTCTTTTCTTTATCCGAAACGAATTATTCGCAATGCGATTTTACCCCAGAACCATTCTCTTTATTGGGCTTAGCTCTTTTCTCTCAGACACTAAATAACTGGAATTTATATAACAAGACCTAAAGACCTAAAAGCAAGATACTATGATCCAAAAACAGCCAGATTTATGTCAAGAGATCCCAATGCCAGTTATAACAGCAGAAATCCATACATTTACACTGAAAACAATCCAGTTAATCTGGTAGATCCAACCGGACTTGCGCCAACAGGAGTAATTCGTGGTAAAATAAAAAACGCAGAAGGAAAACCGGTTGCAGTAGCAGCAGTAAGAATAGGCGTAACTGTAATTTCAACTAATTCAAACGGAGAATTCCAGTTTACTTTAGTTGAAAGCGGTATTTATACCATTTACTATGACGCCGCAGGCTATGGCTCACAAGTTCAACAAGGAATAGCTGTCATAGGCACAACTATCACTCCAACAGTAATTATGTCCCCGAGTTGGTCTAATGCAATAGGTCAGCCTCTGGTGTTTAAAGCTGGAGGGGCAGATGGTAAATCTGGATACACCAATTATAATGTTACGGCAGGTGCTGGTGTTGGTGTAACGGCAGGTGCTTTAGTTGAAGACTCCTCTGGTGAGATTCATCCATATATTGGAACTGGTTTTGTAACTCCAGGAGCAAGCGTATCAAAAACCAATTCTTCTTCAAAGATAACAACAGGTTATTCGTCTAGTGTTCAAGCAATAATTTATGGATTCACTTATCAATTTGCACATAATTTCGGTGCTAATATTGAAAAATTTACCACAGATGATAGTTGGTCTACAGAGTCTGGTGTAGGTATTAGCGCTACCAGATGGAGTATATCATATGCATATTCTTATCCATACCCTCCACTGATTCTTATCTAAGCCGTCCACCTATTCTGAAATATGTCGTCCATTGATTCTTGTAAATATCGTCCACTTTTTACTTAAAACAAAAATAAGTGGACGGCATAAATCAGAACGATTTGGTTAGTAGGTATTGACGAAATCAAACCGTTTAATATCCTTCTTTAGAAAACGATTTTTAAAGGAGGAGATTATGGCTCAAGAAAGGATGTCTATGCGTAAGATGAAGGAGATTTTAAGACTTAAAGCTTTGGGCTTAAGTGACTGACAGATTGCAGCTAGTATTAAGGCAGCGCATTCTACTGTAGGTGAATACTTAAGAAGAGCTAAGAAGGCTAATCTAGACTGGGAGCAAGTTGCAAACTTAGATGATTTAACTATTGAGCAAATGTTTTTTAAGTCCAGAGGAAGAATAGGCAGACTCAAACCTATTCCTGATTTTAACTACATTCACAAAGAGTTAAGGAAAAAAGGAGTAACCTTGTATTTGTTATGGGAAGAATACATTGCATTTCATAAAAACGGTTACTCTTACAGCCAATTCTGTATTCTTTACAAAAAACACATTGGCTACGCTAAACCGATAATGCGCTTTACTCATAAAGCCGGTGAAAAGATGTTTGTTGATTTCGCCGGCATGACAATGCCTGTAGTTGATAGACAAACCGGTGAGATAACCGAAGCCGAAATTTTTGTAGCAGCCTTAGGAGCCAGCC
>JACQXZ010000010.1:0-4439 GCA_016208465.1 Actinomycetota bacterium | reverse complement strand
GGATTTAAAATGCTGGATAGACTGTCATAAAAAAGCTTTTAATTTTTTTGGCGGCTCAGCTAAAATTATAGTACCTGATAACTTAAAAAGTGCTGTTAGTAAAAGTTGCCGCTATGAACCAGACATTAATCCTACTTATCACGATATGGCTATGCATTACGGAACTATCATTATTCCGGCAAGAGCGGCTAAACCCAAAGATAAACCAAAGGTTGAAAACGCAGTTCAAATAGTTGAGAGACGAATACTGGCAAAGTTACGCAAACATATCTTTTTTAGTATTTGTGAATTAAACCAGGCCATTGAGCCGCTTTTAAAAGAAGTCAACCATGTCTCTTTTCAAAAGTTAGATCAGCCGCTATCAACTATTCACTGAAATTGAAAAAGAAGCTCTTCTGCCTCTACCTTCTACTGACTTTGAATTTGCCACCTGGAAGAAAGCTAAGGTAAATATCGATTATCATGTTGCAGTTGAAGGCTGCTATTACAGCGTACCTTACAAACTTATTAAAAAGAAAGTAGATATCAGGATAACTTCAGGAGTAATTGAAGTACTTTATCAAGGCAAAAGAATTGCCAGTCATCCTCGTTTATTTAAAAAAGGCGTCTTCTCAACAATAGATGAGCATCGCCCTAAAAGTCATCAGAAATACCTGGAGTGGACTCCTCTAAGAATGATTAACTGGTCCAAAACAGTCGGCCCTTGTTGCGGCTCTGTAGTTGAAACTATTCTCAATTCTAAAATTCACCCGGAACATGGTTTTCGCTCTTGTCTTAAGAATTATTAGCTTAGGCAAACGCTACTCTAAGCAAAGACTTGAATCGGCTTGTAAAAGAGCTATGCATGTTAAAGCTTTTAGTTATAAAAGCATCAAGTCAATTTTAGAGAAAAATCTAGACTCGGAAGTTTTATCAAATAATCAACCGGCGCTGCCTCTAATCGAGCATTCTAACATTCGTGGAAACCAATATTATCAAAGCAAAGGAGATGTGAAATAAATGTTAATTAATCAAACCAAAGAAAAGCTTTATGCCATGCGCTTATCCGGCATGGTCTCCGGTTTAGATGAAATGCTTAAAATAAAAGAAAATGCCTCACTCAGCTTTGAAGAAAAATTATCTCTCTTAGTAGATAAAGAATGGACTCTAAGGGAAAACCGTAAACTATCCCGTTTGCTTAGAGAAGCAAAGTTTAAAGAAAATGCTTGTCTTGAAGATTTAGACTATCGGCAAAAAAGAGAGCTTGATAAAAACCTGATTCAAACTCTAACTAATTGCAATTGGTTAGAAAAACATCACAACCTTATTATTACCGGAGCTACAGGAACTGGTAAAACTTATCTTTCTTGTGCTCTTGGCAATAGTGTTTGCAGACAAGGATACAAAGTTTACTACAGTCGTCTGCCCAGACTTCTTGAAGAGCTAAGAATTGCCAAAGCTGATGGAAGCTATATCCGCCTAATGAATAAATTTGCCAGGGCTGCATTGCTGATTCTGGATGATTTTAGCTTAAATGTTTTAGATGATGAAGCCAGACACAATTTACTGGAAATCGTAGAGGACAGACAAATTAGACAATCAACATTAATAACTTCTCAACTGCCAATAGAACATTGGCATGAAGTAATAGGTAATCCAACTATTGCTGATGCTGTTTTAGACAGGCTTATTCACAATGCCTACAAAATTGAATTAAAGGGAGGTTCTATGAGAAAAATACGCTCAGATTTGACAACATGCCGTCCACTATGAGATATAGTTGGTAGGCAATAGTAATTGCTTAGAAAATGGACGGCATAAACCAGAATCAGTGGATGACATCACAAGAATAAGCATGGGTACCTGACAAGGTTTACTATAAGAGAACATTGAATATTTAACGAGAAGTCTTTTGGTCTAATGCGAAAACTTTTACATTTTCTATAAAGCATGTCATAATGTAAATGTATTTTTGCTTTCTGGAAGAGGAGTGAATGGAAAAACCAAAAATATATTTGGACACTTCTGTTATTAACGGTCTTTTTGCTTATGATGCTCCTTATATGGTTGAGGCAACAGTAGAATTATTTGAAAGGTTTGCTCAAGAAGAGTATGAAGCCTATATTTCAAATTTGGTTCTTGCTGAAATAGAAGAAACAAAAGATAGCGTGAAGCGTGATAAGTTAACAAGATTCATTGTGAGTTTGGAAGAATTAGGAATTATTGAGCTTCGAGTAAGCGAAGAATGTGAAGAGTTGGCCGATGAATATATCAAAAAAAGAATAATTCCGGGAAGAGTTAAAGCAGATGCTATTCATATTGCTATTGCTGTGGTTAACGGATTAGATTTGATAGTAAGCTGGGATTTTAACCATATAGTTAATTGGAAAACTAAAGTAAAAGTAAACAAGGTTAATAAAGAACAGGGTTATCCTGAAATAGATATTATAAGTCCCGAGGAGGTTTAAATGGAAGCCATAAAACCTAAATTTATTACAGAACTTCATAAGATTAGGGAAGAATTCGCCAAAGAATGGAAAGAGAAGACCAGCGAAGAAGTGGTGACTTCTATTGAGAAGCGGGCTGATAGACTTAGGACAAGAATGAAAAAACTACGAGAAAAAAAGAAAAGAGCATCAACAAAAAATTATCGATCCAGTTGAAAATACCCCCCCCTAGAACAAATACGATAAAAATGGCAACTTAATTAAGAAGAATCTCAAAAACAGTTAACGGCACTACTTGACGTGGTAGACTAATAGTGGACACTCTCCTAAGAGTCATTTTTAATATTTATCAGGAGGTGTCTTAAAGTGAACAAGAGAACGAGAAAGAAGTATGATCAGGAATTCAAACAGGAAGCAGTAAAGCTGGTTACAGAGCAGGGCTACAAGATAAGCGAGGTGGCCAGAAACATGGGTATCCAAGCCGGTATAATTAGCCGTTGGAAACGTGAGCTTCAAACACAAAGATCAGGAGAACATCTGGGATTGGACCAACAAGCAGAGCTTCGTTTACTGCGTGAGGAAAACCGCCGACTTAGAATGGAGCGGGAGATACTAAAAAAGCGGCAGCCTTCTTCGCCAACGAATCGAAATGAGATACCAGTTTATCTGGACGGAGAAGGCTAATTATCCAACAGTAGTGCTTTGCAGAATTATGCAGGTATCAAGAAGCGGCTATTACAACTGGCAGAAGTGTCCTAAGGCAGTGCGCAGAAAGGAGAACGAAAAACTTATTCCCCTGGTGCGGTTGATCCACAGGGAGTCGAGGGAAACCTATGGAACCCGAAGAATGGCCAGAGCGCTTGAGGGTGAGGGAATATCATGCGGCCGGGTGAGGGCAAAAACACTGATGAGACTGGCTGGCGTAGTTGCCAGACAGCGCCGTAAGTTTAAGGTAACAACGAACAGCAAACATAGCTTGCCGGTTGCTCCTAACTTGATTGACCGTGACTTTGCAGCAAAAAAGCCGAACTCTGTTTGGGTTTCAGATATTACCTATGTTTGGACAAAAGAAGGTTGGCTGTATCTTGCAGTTATTTTAGATTTATTTTCACGCCAAGTGGTTGGTTGGGCAATGAATAATTGCTTAGGTAAAGAACTGGTTATGGATGCTTTCAGGATGGCCTTCTGGTATCGCCAACCTGAGCGGGGACTAATACTCCATTCAGATCGAGGTAGTCAGTACTGTAGCTGTGACTTTCAGAAATTGCTAAAAACCAGCGGTGCAATAAGCAACATGAGTAATAAGGGTGACTGCTTTGATAATGCACCAGCGGAAAGCTTCTTTGGCAGTCTCAAAACTGAGTTAGTGTTTTTCCGAAGCTACAAAACCAGAGAGGAGGCTAAAAGAGATATTGTTGACTATCTGGAGATGTTCTACAACAGCAAAAGGTTACATTCATATCTGGGATATGTTAGTCCCAGACAATTTGAGGAGGCATGGCTTCTCACAAAAGCAGCTTAAGGAAAGTGTCCATTTTTACTTGACCACATCAAACTGGGTTTTATACAACAAGCCTAAAAACCTAAGATCAAGATATTACGATCCTGACACAGCCAGATTCCTCTCAAGAGACCCAAATGCTACCTACAACAGCAGAAAATCCATATATCTATGCGGAAAACAATCCAGTTAATCTGGTAGACCCAACAGGACTTGCGCCAACAGGAGTTATTCATGGTAAAATAAAAAACGCAGAAGGAAAGTTAATTACAGGAGTTATTATAAGATTTGTGCTCAATTTATTTAGTAACTCAATACAAAAACTTGGTTTTGAATTTTAGATCGTATTATTTTGTGGTATGATAAATTAAAAAGGAGTATGCGAACAATGAAGATTGACTGGAGAAAATTCATACATTCAGATCCAGAGATTTTACTTGGCAAACCAACAGTAAGGGGAACGCGATTGTCTGTAGAATTTATTTTAGGGCTTTTTGCTGAAAATTGGACAA
>JACQXZ010000016.1 GCA_016208465.1 Actinomycetota bacterium | reverse complement strand
TTCTTTTAACTTTCTTGCCTTTAACTGAGCTAGTTGAAACAGAACTACTGCCACTTGGAGACATAATTACTGTCGGACCATTGGTTATTCCTCCGTTTGAAACTACTAATACCTGAGTTCGAGAAATATATCCCACTGGATCATAAAATAATGTATACACTCCATCTGCCACAAAATTAAATTCGAATTCTCCGTTTAAATTAGTGGCTGCTCTTATGCCATTTACAGTCACAGGCATTCCCAAGATTGGTATTCCTGAAGCATTAATTATTCTTCCTCTTATTTTTCCAGTTGGAAGAGCAGGCGACATAATAACTGTTGGAGCAATTGTTGTTCCTCCATTTAAGACTTGTAACACTTGTGTTTGTGTGTTATATCCGGGAACTTCATAATAAACTGTATATATTCCATCTGAAAGTCCTGAAAATTCAAATTCTCCATTTAAGTTAGTTGCTACTTTTGTATTTCCTATTCTTGCAGGCGTTCCTAGAACAGCCAAACCTGAAGTATTAATTATTCTTCCTTTTATTTTCCCGGTTGAAGTAGATTGAATAGAAAGCGCGGGTGACCCTCCGCCGCCACTATCTCCACCACCTGAAGTTGTAGCTACATTCTTTACTGTTATATCAACTGTGTCTGTTGCAGTACCATCCTTGCCGTCATTTACCGTTAATTGAAAAGTTAAAATTGTATCTGTGGTTACTTCCGGAGCTGTAAAAGATGGAGTAGCTGAATTAGGACTGTTTAAAGTAACTGCCGGTGTTCCTGCTGTCTGTTTCCAGTTATAAGAAAGAGTATTTCCGTCTGGATCAGAGGAACCAGTGCCATCAAGATTAACTGTTGTGTTTTCATTGACTGTTTGATCTACTCCCGCGTTAGCAGCTGGAAATTTGTTAACATTCTTTACGGTAATAATTACTTCGTCTGAGTTTGTTCCACCTTTTTTATCATCTACTGTCAGTTTAAAAGTTAAAATTGTATCTGTGGTTACTTGCGGAGCGGTAAAAGATGGAGTAGCTAAATTAGGATTATTTAGAGTAACTGTTGGTGACCCTGCTGTTTGTGTCCAATTATAGGAAAGAGTATCTCCGTCTGGATCTGTTCCTGTTCCTGAAAGATTAACCGAGGTGTTTTCATTGACTATCTGGTTTTCTCCCGCGTTGGCAGTGGGAGCTTGATTTAAATCGATCATATAAATATCCCAATTGCCATTGCGATAATCTTGCCAGACAATTTTATCTCCAGAGATATCTGGATTTTCCTGAGGAGACTGGCTTTCAGTCAACCTGGTATCTATTCCAGTTGAGATGTCATAGAGAAAAATTCCGTAGTTGAAGGATAAATACCATTCTCCCCGCTTATCCGCCCAGACAATTTTATCCCCTGAAACCGCAGGATTGGTCTGTAAATACTCATTGGTTGTCAAACGAGTTTCTGTTTTTGTCGAAATGTCATACATATAAATATCAGGATTTCCGTACCAGTAATAACCAATATTTCGATAATCTTCCCAAACAACTATGTTTCCTGAGATAACCGGATTTCTGTATTTTTCAAAACCAAAATCCCAAATAACTGATGTTTCTTTATTGTTTGTGAGATCATATAATGAAATGCCTGAAACGTAACTCCAGTCCCACCGTCCATAACTTTGCCAAACTATTTTATTTTCAGAAATAGCTGGATTAGAGTAGTAGTTATAATTCCATCTCCCATATTGCTGAGTTGCTGCGGATTCCCGTTTCTCTGTCGAGGTTGACAGATCGTACATATAGACATCACTAAACCTACCATCATCACGATAATCCTCCCAAACAACCTTATTCCCATCGATGTCTGGATTGATGGGTGGCCTATATTGTCTTGTTGCACCATTAATCCTTCTTTCTGACAAAGTTGAAAGATCATACAGATAAATGCTTCCGCCGTCTCTACTGTCCTGCCAGACTACTTTGTCTCCTGAAATAGCAGGATATTGCTGAGTAGCAGCGCTTTCGGAGAGCCGCCGTTCTATACCTGTAGCAAGATCTTTTAGATAGATATGAGGATGGCCATCCCGATTATCCTGCCAAACTACTCGATTACCATCTATCGCTGAATTCGTTTGATCTGCAGAAATATAAGAAATATTGCTGTTTACTTGGGTTTCAATTCCCGTTGCGATATCATACATGTAAATATCCCAGTTGCCATTGCGATTATCCTGCCAGACTATCCGATTTCCTGAAATTGCCGGACTAAGTTGATCACCAGAATCAGTTGTTAACTGACGTTCCACGCCTGAAAAAATATCATACATATAAATATCCACATTGCCATTGCGACCGTCTTCCCAGACTATAACATTCCCAGAAATAGATGAGTTATATTGCTGGGTATAGGTAGAGATTCTCTTTTCAGTTGAAGTTGCCAGATCGTACAAATATATACTACTGCCGTTTCGAGAGTCCTGCCAAACTATCTTGTTGTCAGATATAGCTGGATAGTTTTGATCAGCCACATTAAGAGAAATCCTTTTTTTGTTGCTTGTTGGAATATCATACATATAAACATCAATACTACTATTCATCCAGTCTGCCCAAACAATCCTGTTACCAGAAATCGCAGGATATCGTTGATGGTCTAAACTGCTAGTAATTTTGGTCTCAGTCTTTGTGGTAATATCATAAAAATAGATGTCGTCGTTACGATTGCGATCATCCTGCCAAACAACTTTATTTCCTGAAATAGCAGGATATTGCTGGCTGGAGGCACTTTTAGACAACTCTTTAACCTGACCACTGGAAAGATCCTTCATGTAAATATTTGAAGTATATCCGTAGGTTCCTTCTTTATGTTGCGACCAAACTATTTTGTTTCCTGAAATAGCAGGATATTGCTGGGTAGCTGCACTAGCTGAAACTTGGCTTTCCTGACCTGTTGCAAGATCTTTCATATAGATATTCCACTTTCCATTACGATTATCTTGCCAGACAATTTTATCACCATCTATGGCTGGATTTATCTGATCAGCCGGACGAGTCGCATCGCTGTTTATTTTTACCGGAATAAGCTTATTTGGTTCTTCCCCTTGAGTTATCCCACCAAAGACCGGCGTTATTAATAAAACGCAAAGAAAAATAGCAATAAACTTTTTTGTGCTTGTAATCTTCATTTTTGTCTCCTCTGAAAATTGAACAACTTTTTCTAATTCATCAATAGTTTTTTCTCTGGCTTTTTAATCTGAGTACAAGTTCTTATTATATAAACTTTAACTAAACCATAGTCCCAAAGTCAATAGGCTTTTAGTCCTATTTTTTACTAGGACTAAGTCCTAAGACCACAATTAGTACTCTGTCGAACTAGAATTGGCGGGTTAGGGTTATCCAAAAATAGCAATCGCAAGCTTTATTCAGCTTGCGATTGCTCAGGCTAAAGCCTGAGACTACCTTTACCCAATATTTCACTATTGACATAATACTAACGTTTTCCTCTTTTTATTCTTTTAACTTTTATTCTTTTAACTTTTCTGCCTTTAACTGATTTAACTGAAACAGAACTGCTTCCACTTGAAGACATTACAACTGTTGGACCAGTTGTAATTCCTCCGCTTGAAACTACAAGTACCTGAAACTGAGCAATATAGCCGAATGGATCATAGAATAATGTATATATTCCATCTGCTACAAAATTAAATTCAAAATCTCCGTTTAAATTAGTGGCTGTCCTTATTCCATTTACCGTCACAGGCATTCCCAAAATTGGTATTCCTGAAGTATTAATTATTCTTCCTTTTATTTTACCGGTTGGACGAGCAGGAGACATAATTACTGTTGGAGCATTGGTTGCTCCTCCGTTTGAGACTTGTAAGACTTGTGTTTGTGTATTATATCCATCTGCTTCGTAATAAACTATATATATTCCATCTGAAAGTCCTGAGAATTCAAATTCTCCATTTAGATTAGTCGCCATTCTGTTGTCATTTATTCTAGCAGGTGTTCCCAGAATAGCCAGACCTGATGTGCTGATTATTCTTCCTCTTATTTTTCCAGTTGGAATAGATTGAATAGATGGTGAGCCTCCATCGCTTCCGCCGCCAGAAGAATTTCCTCCGGATGAACCACCGCCTCCACCACCAGAATTTGCAGCTACATTCTTTACGATAACACTTACTGTATCTGAGTTTGTTCCGCCTTTTCCATCATTTACAGTTAATTGAAAAGTCAAAGTTGTATCTGCGGTTATCTCGAGCGCGGTAAAAGATGGATTCGCTAAATTAGGATTGTTTAAAGTAACTGCTGGACCTGCTGTTTGTGTCCAGCTATAACTTAAAGTATCTCCATCTGGATCAGAAGAAGCTGAGCCATTAAGGTTAACAGTTGCTCCTTCATTGACTGTTTGATCTTCTCCTGCATTGGCAACAGGTTGTTGATTAAGATCAATCATATAAATATCCCAGTTACCATTGCGATTGTCCTGCCAAACAATTTTGCTACCTGAGATGGCTGGATTAACCT
This sequence comes from Actinomycetota bacterium, assembly GCA_016208465.1. GTDB lineage: Bacteria > Actinomycetota > Aquicultoria > JACQXZ01 > JACQXZ01 > JACQXZ01. Next base: position 22,767 of record JACQXZ010000016.1, on the reverse strand, counting down.
GGTCTTTTGGATCGTTTGTTAGCTGAGTTTCTTTGCCTGAAGAAATATCATACATATAAACATCCCAATTGCTATTGTGATACTCTGACGCAAACTACTTTGTCCCCTGAAACAGATGGACGTAATTGGTAATATTGTCCTGTGTGAGTAGAAATTCTTTTTTCAGTAGATGTTGAGAGATCATATAAGTATACGCTCCAGCCCGTATCGTATCTATACTCTGGCCAAACTATTTTATTCCCGGAAATAACCGGATTTGTTTGGTAATACTGTTCTGTCCGGGTAGAGATTCTTTTTTCAGTAGATGTTGAGAGATCATACATATAGATATCGCTGCCATTCCAATAATTACCCCTATACTCTGACCAGACTATTTTATCTCCCGAAATAGCTGGATCATTCTGCTTTGTGCGAGTGGAAATTCTTTGCTCGGTTGAGCTTGAGAGGTCACGCATATAGATACTATTGTTGTTTCGAGAATCTTGCCAAACTACCTTATTTCCGGAAATAGCCGGATCATCCTGGTAATGCTCACCTGTATGAGTAGAAATTATTTTTTCAGTAGATGTTGAGAGATCATGCATATAGATATCGCTGCCACTCCAATTATCTTTGTATTCTGACCAGACTATTTTATCTCCCGAAATAGCTGGACTATACTGCTTTGTGCGAGTGGAAATTCTTTGGTCTGTTGAGCTTGAGAGATCACGCATATAGATATTAGTACCACCATTCCTGTTATCCTCCCAAGCAATCTTATCTCCATCAATGGTCGGACTTGTTTGGTCCGCAAAGAGAAAGGAAATATTGCTGTTCACCTGAGTTTCAATACTTGTATCAATATCATACATATAAATATCCCAGTTGCCGTTGCGATTGTCTTGCCAGACTATTCGATTACCTGAAATTATTGGGTTAAGCTGTGTGTTAGGATCAGTTGTCACCTGTTTCTCTATACCCGAAGAAATATTATACATATAAATATCTGTGTTGCTGTTGCGGTGATCCTGCCAGACTATAGTATCACCTGAAATAGATGGTTCATACTGACCTGTGCCGGTAGAGATTCTTTTTTCGACAGATGTCGAAAGGTTATGCAGATAGATAGTATCTGATTCCTCCCAAACTACATTGTCCCCAGAAACAACTGGATCAAATTGGAGATATTGATTTGTGCGAGTGGAAATTCTTTTTTCATTGGATGTTGAAAGATTGTGGAGATAAATAGTGCCTGATTCCCTCCAAGCTACATTGTTTCCTGAAATAGCCGGATCAAATTGGAGATATTGATTTGTGCGAGTGGAAATTCTTTTTTCATTGGATGTTGAAAGATCATGTAGATAGATAAAGCCATATTCCTTCCAAACTACATTATTTCCTGAAATAGCTGGATTATATTGGCGATACTGACCTGTTCGAGTAGAGATTCTTTTTTCGGTAGATGTTGAAAGATCACGTAGGTATATAGCGCCATATTCCTCCCAAACTATTTTATTTCCAGAAATAGCAGGGTATTGCTGGGTAGACGCGCTAGATGAAATCTGTTTTTCCTCTCCAGTTGCAAGATCTTTCATATAGATATTCCAGTTTCTATCACCATTACGATTATCGCTCCAGACAATCTTGTCACCATCAATTGCAGGATTTATCTGATCAGCCATACGAGCTTTGTCACTATTTATTTTTATTGAAATAAAATTAGCTGGTTCTTCGCTAAATGTTATCCCGCCAAAGACTGGCATCATCAATAAGACGCAAAGAAAAATAGTAATCGTCCTTTTTGTGCTTGTAATCTTCACTTCTTCCTCCTGAAACTGAACGTACTGTTTATACTCTTTGCTGTTTTTGAGATAGGCTTTGTTTTTAGTTAGATTTTGTTTTTGTTGTTTTAATTTTCCTTTAGCACCAGCCATCTTCTAACCTTTAAATCACTAGTTTTATTCGACTACAACAATTTTTATACATCCAAAAATTAATAAAATAAATTTCTTGAATCAATCTGCACTGAAAATGTTTATTATTTTTGACTATCACATTTAGCTTATCTTTTGAATTCCAACTAAAATCAAAATTTTTACGTAATAATGTATCGATGTTCATCTCATCATATTACCTATTGCACATCTGTTCTATCATAAAAATTGTCTTATTCATAGGTCTTTTGCATCAGTTATTCTAGTACCTTGTTGCTTATATTTTGATGGTTTATATAAATTCCAAATTTCAAAAGCCAAATTCCAAATAAATTACAATTTCTTAAATTCCAAACAAAACCTACGCCGTCCAGACTTAACATCCAAGCTTAAAGTTTGATATTTGGTACTTGGTATTTATTTGTTATTTAGTGCTTGTTATTTGGTACTTACCCAGCAATACATAAGAAACTGGGTACTAGTACCTTGTTGCTCGTGATTTGATGAGTCTGGAACATGAAGCTTCCCAAGAATCCCCCTGCTTGCTCTGCTCGCTGCCCCCTTTATTAAAGGGGGCTTATAGGGGATTCCGGTACTCGGCGACATAGCAATTGATATGTAACAAAGCATTAGGACTAACGCCTTCTTCTAACTTTAACCTTAACTTTTCTGACCTTCTTACCTTTAACCGATTTAGTTGAAACAGAACTGCTGCCATTTGGAGACATTATAACTGTCGGACCATTGGTTATTCCTCCGTTTGAAACTACTAATACCTGAGTTTGAGAAATATATCCCGGTGCTTCATAAAATAAAGTGTATATTCCATCTGCTACAAAATTAAATTCAAATTCTCCATTTAAGTTAGTAGCTATTCTTATGCCATTTACAGTAACAGGCATTCCTAAAATTGGTATACCTGATATATTAATTATTCTTCCTCTTATTTTTCCAGTTGGAAGAGCAGGCGACATAATAACTGTTGGAGCAATTGTTGTTCCTCCGTTTAAGACTTGTAACACCTGAGTTTGAAACGCTGGAGATGGGGAATCGATAATCGCTGTTAGGATTTGGTTAATAATAGTAACCGTGGTTGTTGTTTCATCTGACCAAGCTCCATCATTGTCTTTAACTTTAAGAAATACAGTGTAAGTTCCCAAATTGGTATAAGTATGAGTTGGATTTTGTTCTGTCGAGGTTGAGCCATCTCCAAAGTTCCAGAGATATTCTATGATGGTTCCATCTGTATCTGTGCCATGACCTTTGAGGTCTATGTTCTGATTTTTAATTGCCTGGCTAGGCGTAATAGAATCTATAATAGCAACTGGAATTTGATTGTTAAGTGTTCTTGACAACACACTATCGCTTGAGCCAGCCACGAAACATTTATCTGATTTTTGCTAACAGGCAAAGCCGAAAGTCCGGTTGGTTTTGAAGGAGAAATATCGTCAATTACAACATTAATAGTTGAACGACCAACATTTTGTGAAAAATCATAAGCTAACGCCTGGATTTTGTAACTGCCATCCATCCCCCACCCATAAAGATGTCCGGTCCATCCATCAGCGCCATTTTTATCTTCATCAAACCATTTCCACGTTTTACCTTCATCAGATGAATAATAAAAAACAACTTTTTCAACATCGTTATCAGCCGTCACTTTGAAATTTATAAAATTTATAAAATTTATAAAAAAATTTATATAGTTAGATAAATAAGAATTGTTTAAAGGACTATCTATTGAAACACCGGGAACAATTATATCGGTCGGTGAAAACGAAGAAAGTGAAACAGATAAAGAATAGTTGTTAATAGAAGCATTGCCATAAAATCCATTGACTAATATATAATAATCTCCGGACTCAGCTAAATTTTTGATTAAAGTTTCGCTTATTCCTTCATGATTAGGATCTTCCTGCATTAATAATTTACCGGATGAATCATAAAGTGAAACTACAATATCAATCGGTCCCGGAGGTATTGCTTTAATTGAAACCTTTGCCGGATTGCCCAGATGAAATTTAAACCAATCTTTGTCTCCGGAAGGATAAATATTTGGTTGAACAGCGCTGTCTATTGATATTGTTTTAGCGTTTTCAAATAAATCATTATCTTCAAAACTATCTCTTGAAGGCTGAGCCGGCTGAGCAGGATTTCCTCCCAAAGCGCGGTATACGTTTATTCTTCCATAACCAAAATAATCATCGCGGCCGGGATAGCCTAAATCATCAGCGCTTTGTTCAATTTTCTGTTCCACTTCAAGGGGGGTCAGGCTTGGATTTTGTGAAAGAATTAAGCTGGCTAATCCTGTAGTATGAGGAGCAGCGAAAGATGTCCCGTCTACATATGAGTAACTTCCGTTTAAAGCTGTAGTGAATATGTTGTAGCCGGGAGCAGAAACATCAATTTTTTTATTGAAGTTAGAAAAATATGTTAACTCATCATTTTCATCTGTAGCTGAGACGCTTATCACGTTATCATAACTGGCTGGATAACTTAATCTTTCAGACTTATCATTCCCTCCAGCCGCAACTACAGTTACCCCCCTGTTGCTCGCATACTCTATTGCTTCATTTTCTATTGAAGAAAAATAATTTCCTCCAAGACTAATATTGATAACTTTTGCTCCATTATCACCGGCGTAAATAATCGCCGCAACAACATCGGAATTAGTAATTAATCCATCTTCGGAAGCAACTTTAACCATCATTATTTTAGCGCCCCATGAAAGACCCGCAATTCCCTTCTGATTATTTGTATCCGCTGCTATTACGCCGGTGACTTCGGTTCCGTGTCCTAAATAATCATTAATATCACTATTTTTACTTGCAATATTGTAACCATTGTAATCATCAATAAATCCGTTATTATCATTATCAATTCCGTCATTAGATATTTCATCTGAATTAATCCATAGTTTATTCACCAAATCAGGATGATCTAAATCTATTCCCGTATCAATAACAGCCACTGTAACATTGTTTGAAAGACCTTTTTCAATATCCCATCCCAGCGGCGCTTGAATTTTTGAAAGTGACCATTGGGCGCTGAAATGACTGTCGTTAGGAACTTCTTCAAGATGACGTAAATAAACTGGCTCTGCATTTTTTACTTCTCTGTTGGATTTAAATTTTTCTATTGCTTCATAAACATTTGATTTGCCGGTAATTTTAACCCTGCGGACATTAATTTTCTCAATTTCATCAATCAGTTTGGTGTTGTGTTTTTGTTCGATAGAAAACATCTCTTCTTTTTTTGTATTGTCTTTATATTCGATCAAAATTTCATCAGATTTTATCTCAGATTGAATAGAATTAATTAATGGAATATCTTGGGAAGCGTAGAGAAAAGGTGTACGGATAAATATAAAAAGAAAGGCAAATAGCAGTATAAATATCAGACTGATTTTTTTTATCTTTTGCGCTAAACCTTTAAACATTTGAGCTTATTATAGCACAAATTTAAGCTTTTTTAAACATCTTGCGAATTCCAAACCCGATAGCAATAATAATTAAAATCGGAGCCATCATGCCCGCTAAAATAATTATTCCGTTAATTGTATCAACAAACCGGTAAATTGCCTCTTTGAGCGCCTTTACGAACCCCCAGTCTCTTTCCGAAATTTTCAGCCCTTCCGGCTCATAAAGATTAACAGTAATGGTGGAAAAATCTGCCTGATCTTTCATTAATTTTAAGCGGCCTTTTAATTGCTCAATTTGAGTCTGAATTGCCGTTAATTTATCCCTGACTGCCAGTATCTGTTCAACGGTCTGAGCTTTGTTTAGTAATTCAAGCATTGCTTTTTCAACCGATTCAGCCTGCTTTAATTGGGCTTCAAGATCAACGTATTCAGATGTAACATCGCTGCTGCCAGTTGATTGACTTATAACTGCCCCTAACTGACCAATTTCACTTATTGCCTGATTGAATCTTTTGGCAGGCACTCTTATTGTAATTACACCGCTAATCGGCTGTTCGCTTACAATTACCGGTGGTTCTGTTTCTCTGTTGCTTGTAATGCTTGAACTGGCCGTATAACCACCAAACCTTTCCGCGATATTCATTATTGATTTAATTTGATCTTTAAGAGTTCCTTTTTCAACCTTTAAAGTCACATCTGCTGTTTTTACAATTTTACGATCTACGGTAGGTGACGTCTGAACACCGGAAACATCTCCACTTCTTTCTGTTGAAGTTTGTCCTTTATACATTCCAACAATGCCGGGCAAAGGTGTTTCAGTAGATTTTTGAGGATTCAGATCAGAAGTAAAAGTGCCGCCGATAAGCGTTGCCGTTATTCCAAGAATTAATAAAATTAATATAGAAATAAATATCTTTAAATTTCTAGGCCCATTCTGATTCACAATAACTCCTTTTTAGTTTCCTGTTTCTTTCTTTCTTCATATTCTCTGTCTGCTCTATCAACAGCCTTTTTAAGAATTGAACGAAAACTCGCGAGGGGATATTCAAATATCATAAAAATAATCAGAAAAGCTACTCCAACAATATCAAATTCGCCTTCATAGGGGGTCTTTATTAACTGCGACATTTTAAAAGGAGAAATGAAAGGATTGGTTGCATTTATAATAAAATCATAGCCGGGAAAAGTTTTAAGAAATCCGAAAAAGACTAAAACAATCCGGGCAAGGAATAAAATACCCATTAATGCGACAAAAAATATTAAGAGCCTTACCACAAAAAGCCAGAACTTATAAAGGCTTCGCATAAAACCTCCTTTGTTACCTAAAGGATTATTCTGCAAAGATAATAAAAACCCTTTTGACTTTATAATCTCCCTGACCTTCTTTGACCCCCCTATGTCCCCCCTTGTCAAGGGGGGAATTGAAGGGTGGTTCTGTCTTCTCACACCTTACAGACAATATTAACCAATTTTCCCGGAACAACTACAACTTTTAAAACTTCTTTTTCTTCAATTAATTTTTTTATCCGCTCTGAATTTAAAGCAAACTCTTCCATTTCTTCTTTACTCAAATCAGCGGAAACTAACAACCTGTCTCTGACCTTGCCATTAACTTGAATCACAAGTGTTATTTCTTGAGCGGCGGCAAGATCTTCATCATACTTAGGCCACTTCTGCAAATAAACACTTTCTTTCTCTCCTGTCATCTCCCACAATTCTTCTGCAATATGAGGCGCAAATGGAGCCAAAAGCAGAATTAAATTCTTAATCGCTTCTTTAACCCCCCTATGTCCCCCTTTATCAAGGGGGGAATGTTTTGAAAGAGCGTTCACAAATTCCATTATTGCGCTGATTGCTGTGTTAAAATTAAATCTTTCGGCAATATCCAGAGTTACCTTTTTAATAGTTTTGTGAGTAAGATGACGCAATTTTTCATCTTCTTCATCAGCTATATTTTCCTTCCCTTCCAGATTATTAATATTGTCAGCAATAATCCGGTAAACGCGATTCAAAAACCTGAATGATCCTTCTACTCCCTGATCGCTCCACTCTAAATCACGCTCAGGAGGAGAAGCAAACAATATAAATAAACGGGCGGTATCAGCGCCATAATCCGCGATGATTTGATTCGGATCCACTACATTGCCTTTTGATTTAGACATCTTCTGTCCATCCTTAATTACCATCCCCTGCGTTAAAAGATTAGAAAACGGCTCTTTTGCATTTACAATTCCCATATCGTGCATTACCTTTGTGAAAAAGCGGGCGTAAAGCAAATGCAATACGGCATGCTCTATTCCTCCGATGTATTGATCCACCGGCATCCAGTAGTTAGCCGCATTTAAATTAAAAGGAAGTTTATCCTCTTTCGGGCTGGTGTAACGCAAAAAGTACCACGAAGAACAAGTAAAGGTATCCATTGTGTCTGTTTCGCGTCTGGCGGAACCCGAGCATTTCGGACAAACAGTATTAACAAAATTTTCACTCTCAGCCAGCGGCGAGCCGCCTTTTTGAGTTATCACAACATCTTCAGGCAGAATTACGGGAAGGTCTTTTTCTGGCACAGAAACAATCCCGCAGTTGTCACAATAAATAATAGGAATAGGGTTGCCCCAATATCTCTGTCTTGAAATCAACCAGTCTCTTAACCGGTAATTAACAGCAAGCTTTCCCATTCCTTCTTTCTCTAAATACTTGGTCACCGCTCTTATTCCATCAATGCTTGGTATTCCATTAAACTGCTCTGAGTTTGTCATCATTCCTTCTTCGATATATGCTTCTTTCATTTCATCTGGGTTCAAAATCCGATCATAAGGCTGAATAACTACTTTGATTGGAATGTTATATTTTCTGGCAAATTCAAAATCGCGCTGGTCATGCGCAGGAACTGCCATCACCGCGCCTGTCCCGTATCCCATCAAGACATAATCAGAAACCCAGATTGGAATTTCATCTCCGGTGAGAGGATTAATTACATAAGCGCCGGTAAAACATCCGTTTTTCTCAATTTCGGAAGATATTCGATCTGTTTCTGTTTCTGTTTTAATTTTTTCCCGAAAATCAGCAATATTTTTTTCGTATTCTGTTCCAGCGGCTAACTCATCAACCAAAGGATGTTCGGGAGCAAGAAGAAAAAAAGTCGCTCCAAAAAGTGTGTCTGGCCGGGTTGTAAAAACTGTAATCTTTTCTTTGCTTTTCGCGAGTTTAAAATCTACTTCCGCGCCTTCGCTTTTTCCAATCCAGTTTTGCTGCATTATTTTTACACGGTCGGGCCATCCTTCCAGCATTTTTAAATCATCAAGCAAATCTTCAGCGTAGCTGGTTATCTTAAAATACCATTGCTCGAGCTGTTTGCTTTCAACAACACTCTCACAACGCCAACAGCGCCCGCCTTCAACTTGTTCGTTTGCTAAAACAGTCTGACAGGCTGGACACCAATTCACCGGCGCCTCTTTACGATAAACCAGATCGTGCTCCATAAATTTTAAAAATAACCATTGCCCCCATTTATAATACTCAGGATCAGAAGTAACTATTTCTCTGTCCCAGTCATAACTTATTCCCAATCGTTTCAACTGGACGCGCATATTATTAATATTGTTATATGTCCATTTTTTAGGATGAACATTATTTTTAATCGCGGCATTTTCGGCAGGCAAACCAAAAGCATCATAACCAATCGGATGAAGAATATTGTAGCCATTCATTTTATTAAAACGGGCGATTACATCACCGATTGAGTAGTTTCTCATATGCCCCATATGAAGTTCGCCCGAAGGATAAGGAAACATTTCCAGAATATATTTTTTCTTCTGGTCAGGATTTTCAAAAACTTTATAAATATTTGTTTCTTCCCATTTCTTCTGCCATTTTTTTTCGATTTCCAAAAAGTTGTATTTATCTGCCATAGCTGTCTCCTTATTAAATAAAGCTGTAACTCATTTTAGATTAAAAAAAGCATTGGTTCAATATAAAAAGGAGAGCAATTTCTTGCTCTCCTTTTTGACAAAATTTAATTCTAAGTCAGCTCATCAGGGATTAAGAATTATATTACTATATATATCCTGATTAATGTTATCCAAAACTACTCCCGCGGTTGTCAACTGAGCATTACTCCACCCAGTATAATTATTTTCAATTTTTGTTAAAACATCACCAACAGTTGTAATTGAACCAAACAGAGTTGTTGCCGCAGGATTGTTGATTCTATAAACAAAAACCAGCGTGTCCATTTTTAGTCTACCTGAAACAACGTTTAAATACACGGCTAAAAGCTGGCATTTCCAGTTAGGCGTTATATTGGGACTCAAAAGTGTTGGTAAATCATCTACGCTGATTCCGTTAAAAATATTTGACATTTCATCTATCTTGCTTACAAATTCACGCATCTCAGCCAATGAATAATCATGATTTTTCCAGTTTTTCCAATAACCGATTGTTTTGGGGAAAGTCCCGCTGGAACACCATATCCACTTTCTATTTCCAAAATTCTTGTCGGTAATATTTAAACCGGCTTGATTAATTATTACAGTATAAGTACCGGGAGGAGTGGGCTCAGTTTGAAGCCATCCATTTTGGTACACCTCACTAACTGTATAATTACCTCTCGCCAGCCCGTCAAATTGATAAAAACCAATTGAATTTGTAATTGCTACTTTGTGAACTGGATTACCACCTATGTCTGTTCCATCAAGTTTTATTGTCCAGCCGCCAAGACCGAGTTCTCCCGGATCTCTCCTTCCATTACTATTTAAATCGTGGTATTTGAATCCGGAAATAGTGCTGGGTTTCTCCCTATTTCCAAAATTCTTATCTCTAGCATCTGTACCGCTTGTAACAGGAATAGAGTAAGTTCCTGGAGGTATTGGCTTAGGCGCAGTCTGAATCCAGCCAGGTTGAAGTACTTCACTGACTGTATACGTTCCCACCGTTAGATTAGTAAATTCATAGTAGCCGCTAGCATTAGTCGTCGCACTTCCTGAAACAGGTCCAGTGAGGTTTATCTTCCAGCCGCCAAGAGGAGGTTCTCCTGAATCCCATATACCATCTCCATCTAAGTCGTTCCATTTGTAGCCTGAGATTTTACCTAATTTAAAGTTTCCAAAATTATTATTTTGAGAATCTGTACCGCTTGTAACAGGAATAGTATAAGTGCCACCCGAAGGCGCAGTTTGTTTCCAGCCAGCTTGAAGCTCTTCGCTAACTGTATAATCGCCTGCTGTTAGATCAGTGAATTTATAGTAGCCATTCGAATCAGTAGTTGTACTTCCTGAAACAGGTCCGGTGAGGTTTATCTTCCAGCCATTAAGAGGAAGTTCTCCTGAATCCCATACACCATCACCATCTAAGTCGTTCCATTTGTAGCCAGAGATTTTACCTAATTTAAAATTTCCAAAATCTTTGTCTTTAGCGTCTGTACCGCTTTGAATATTAACAGAGTGAGTTCCGCCTGAAGGTGCAGTCTGCTTCCAGCCAGCCTGAAGTTCTTCGCTAACTGTATACACTCCCACCGTTAGATTAGTAAACTCATAGTAGCCACTCGAATTAGTAGTCGCACTTCCTGAAACAGGTCCGGTGAGGTTTATCTTCCAGCCATTAAGACCGAGTTCTCCTTGATCCCATTTGCCGTTGCCGTTTAAATCATTGTATTTGTGGCCAGAGATTTTACCGGGTAGTGGTGTTCTTGTATTTCCAAAATTATTATTTTGAGAATCTGTACCGCTTACAACAGGAATAGAGTAAGTACCACCCGAAGGCGCAGTTTGAATCCAGTCAGCTTGAAGCTCTTCACTGATTGTATAAGTACCTGCTGGTAGATTGGTGAATTTATAATAACCACTTGGATCAGTAATTACTTCTTTGTGAACCGGACCCTCGAGAATTATTTTCCAGCCGCCAAGACCGGATTCTCCTTGGTCCTGATCCCATTTGCCGTTGCCATTTAAGTCATTGTATTTATGGCCAGAGATTTTACCGGGAGGCGGCACCTCTTTATTTCCAAAATCCTTATCTGTAATTTTCAAACCATCTTCAGGAATTTTTACGGTATAATAATTTGATGAACCAATGGGTGGCGGAGGTGGCGGATAAATAGATGTAGATTCATTCATAATGATTACATTTCCGCCTCCGGGCTGTGTTTGAGTCCAACCACCCTTAAGCTCTTCGCTTATTTTATACGTACCCCTAGATAAATCATCAAATTTATAAGAACCATCTGGATTTGTAAATACTTCCTTGTGAACCGGACCCTCGAGAATTATTTTCCAGCCGCCAAGACCAGGTTCTCCTGAATCCCATTTGCCATTGCCATTTAAATCATTGTATTTATAGCCAGAAATAGAACCAAGCGCATTCCCGAAATTCTTGCCAGTGATATTTGAGCTGTCCTGAGTGATTGATACCGTGTGAGCGCCCGGCGGTATGGGATTAGGCGCAGTCTGAATCCAACCACTCTGAAGTACTTCACTAACCGTGTAAGTTCCGTGGGGCAAGTTGATAAATTTATAATAACCATTTGAATCTGTGGTTGTTTGTCGATGAATCGGGTTGCCACTTATATCTGTTCCATCAAGGACTATTGTCCAGCCACTAAGGGGAGGTTCTACCGAATCCCATATACCATCGCCATCTAAATCCTTCCATTTGTAGCCTGAGATAGATGAGCCCGGGTCTTCAGGTTTAACATAAACATACTGGGCACAGTTTGCAGTGGTGTGGGATTTTATATAAGTATCTCCCCACTTAGATGAACCAGTTGCTAAATGAGCTTTCCAATAAAGATAATACGGACCTCCTGTCGGCAAGGTTATATCAACTGTTTGCTGAAGAACTAAAACACCGCGTAACATTCTATAAATTGGAGTTTTCGGGGAAACAGTTGCTCCAGCTACTGTATCACCATTCTCGTTGCCAATATAAAAATTGCCGGTTGAGTCAAAACCTACTACACCAGTTGACAACCACATATAATCATGTTCAAGATTGATGCTTCTTACACGAGGATCAAATTCGGTAAATTTTACCCTAAATGGAATCCAATCGTTTTCATTCCACCCTTCCAGCACACCAAGTTTCCACTCCGGTGTTGGCTTCAGTGTATATCCTTGAAATATAGCAGTCTCAATATCGGAAAAAGCGTTTGAAGAAAAACTCATCGTAAAACCAATTATTAAAGCAATTAAAATCAAATACTTTAATAATTTAAATTTTCTTACCGTCTTCATTCATAAACCTCCTGTTCTGTATTAACCCTGATTCTTCTCAAATACAATATCCGACTTACGCGCTTAAAGTGCAGGGGTGCGTGATGTTTGGATAATAAATGAAATTTCTCAAGGATTTTTAAAGTCTTTTATTATCTTTTATTAATTTTACATAAAGAAGGGAACTTATCCTTCTAAAAAGAAGACTGATTTTTAAAATCATACTTAAGTCTTAGGACTTTGGACTTCAGTCCTAGGACTTAGGACGTCGGACTTTATTTAGACATTTATCTTTTCTACCAGTCGCCGCTCGACCCGCCGCCGCCAGATGACCCGCCGCCAAAACCACCGAATCCACCTGATGATCCTCCTGACCATCCACCCGGACCCCAGCCAGATCCAGCCCACCAGGATGGCCTCTTGTTGTGCTTTACGCTTTCCTGATAATTTCTTGAAACAATGTAATCAAATAAAAATCCAAATAGTCCAAAGAAAATAAACAAAAACAAACCAATCAAAAAACCGGAAAAGATACCAATAATAATCCCGATAATCGCGCCGATAATTCCACCCGGCCACCAGCTTTTAGAACGGCCGAGTATTGAAGCAAACCAGGGAACGATGATAAAAAATAAGTAAGGAAACCAGTTAAAAAAATCAAAATATTTTGAGAGCGGCTCTTCTGTTTCAGGCGGATTCTCAGGCAGATTTTCTCCGGAAAGCACTCTTATTATCATATTTGTCCCATCTTCTACGCCTTTATCAAAATTATTCTCTTTAAAAGCAGGCACAATATAATCTTGAATTATTTCATACGACTGCGCGTCTGTTAAATTGGGCTCCAGTCCATAACCAACTTCAATCCTTACTTTTCTTTCTTCTTTAGCAGCCAGAAGAAGAATGCCATTATCTTTACCTTTTTTTCCGATTTTCCATTTTTCAAAAAGTCTGACTGCAAAATCTTCAATGGTTGTGCCTTGTAAATCAAAAACTGTGACTACTGCAATTTCATTTGTTGTTTGTTTTTCATAATCAATTAATTTAATTTCCAGATTATTAACAGTTTCTGTCTTAAGCATTCCGGCAAAATCATTTACATATCCCTTGGGTTCTGGAAAATTCAAAGCAGCAAAAACAAATGCTGGCAAAATAAATACCAGCATTAAAGTAAAGATGAAAAGATTTTTATGCGTAAATATTCTTTTAAACATTAGAACTCAACCTTTGGAGCTTCCTTTGCCTCTGTTACACTTTGGAAATATGCTTTCGATTCAAAACCAAGCATTGGCGCAATTAAATTTGTAGGAAATCTTTTAACTGTTGTATTGAAATCTTTTACCTGTTCGTTGTAACGTCTCCTTTCAACTGAAATACGATTTTCTGTTCCCTCTAGCTGAACCATTAATCTTTGAACTGCCTCATTTGATTTTAGTTCCGGATAATTTTCCATTATTACCAGCAATCTCGCCAAAGCGCTTTCCATTTTATTTGCCGCGTCAACTCTTTCTTCAACGCTTCTTGTTCCGGCATAACGTGTTCTTGCCTCGGCTATCTTTCCAAAGACCGCTTTTTCCTGATTCATTATTCCTTTAACTGAGTTAACCAGATTAGGAACCAAATCAAATCGTCTCTGATACTGAGTTTCAACAGCCGCCCATTGTTCTTTTACTCCCTGATCTTTCTGAATAAGCGAATTATATAAGCCAATCAGAGAAAAAACACCAATAACAATCACAACCAAAATCGCGATTAAGAACAGTGATATTTTTTTCATTTGTATCTCCTTTTCAAAAAAAATATCTTTACTTTATCTTCAATATTTTATCTTCAATAAAATTTATTTTTTTCCTTTATTTAGACAGAGAAAACAGGATTTGATTTGGGGAATTAAAACTAAATTAGAGTTATTTGATTTTGAAAACAAATTAAATCTACAATTAGTTGTGGTGGAGATAGGCGGGATCGAACCGCCGACCTCTTGCATGCCATGCAAGCGCTCTCCCAGCTGAGCTATACCCCCATATAAGTCGCAAGTTGCAAGTCGCAAGTAAAATTCTCTTCACTTGTGACTTGTGTCCTTGTGACTTTGTGACCCATCTTACACGCTCTGCCAAAAAGCAAGATTATGAATAACGGACTAACTTACTTTAAACCAGCGTCCTGCAAACTTTCGACTGAAAATTCAATCAGGGGAGCGTCTTTCCATAATCTTTCAAGCTGATAATATTCTCTTTCTTGCTCGACAAATACATGAACCACTACATCTAAATAATCCAACAATATCCATCGCGCTTCTCTTTCACCCTCTACGCTTAACGGTTTTATCCCTTCTTTCTTCAACTTCTCCTGAATCGCATCGGATATACTTTTAACCTGTCGTTCATTCCGACCGCTCATAATCACAAAATAATCTGTAATCGTTAAAATTTTTCCGATATCCAAAACTACTATATTTTCTGCTTTTTTCTCTATTGCCGCCTCAACAGCTAATTTGGCTAACTCAATTGACTTTAACAATAAACTTATTTGCCTCCTCTATTGATTCTGATAATCTCTTCCAACTACAACAGCAATATCTGCAAGATTCTGTGGTGAATTCTTCCTTATTACAGCGCCTAACCCTAACACTTTCTTTACTTTGATTGCCTCAGAAACATCAATCTTAAAACTTATTATCTGAGTGGTTGTATATTTAAAATTATCCGCGTTCCTATTATCCACAACTTTGTATCCGCTGTCTATGAGCTTTTTTGAAACATCAGCCGCAATACCGGGAAGACCTGAACCGTTTAAAACAATCACCCGAACCCTCTCGTTTGCCAGTCCTTTTTTTCTGCCGTATATCTTTAAAATTAATTCATTCATTTCCTCTTTTTTTGGTTCATAGTAAGTTACACCGTTCATTGAGAGCGGCTTTACCGGCAGTGAATCCATTTTAAAATCAGACAAATTCATTTTTGATAAAAACTTGATTAGTGAAGTATGCTTCTTTAAATCCATATCTGTATTTGTTGCCTCTGCTATTATTTTAACAAAATCTTTAACATTTATAAATTCTTTATAATCCGTACTCTTAGACTTAATATAATGATCAATGTGAATCCCTAAAAGATTGTTGATGGTTGCAGTCATCGTTGAAATATCATCTTTGACTGCAAGTTTTCCTATTTTTTCAAAACCGTAACCCGGAATATCTGCAAAAGTTCCACCGGGGATCGAAATGCCGTTCGCTTTGTCTTTACTAAAATCAACCACAATTAAAAATAAATCAGTTATTTTTTCCTTTGAAGATTTAGCAGGAAGACCCGTCACAAGATAAGTGGTTTTTGTTTCTTTGGTATTGTTTTTCTTAACCACTTGTTTTTTTGAAATCGAACTGGTTTTCTTAATAAGATTATCTAGAGAGACCAGAGGATTAACCTGTCTTAAAAGGACAAGAACCATAACAATCAATAATACAAAGAATAAAATAAGAAACAAAAACAGATTATTCTGGCGTTTTCGTTTTTTTCTTCTCTGTGACCTATAGCCCTGAGTCATAATTTATTCTCCGTTAAGCGAAACCTAATCCAAGCAAGTTGGAACTAAAGCTGGAAATTCCAAATAACAATATCCAAATTACAAATAAGCTTCAAATCACAATGTCCAAATAATTCAAACTGACATGAAATGTCATCCTGAGGACCCCGACGGACGTCGGGAGACGAAGGATCTTGAAGAAAAATGTTTAAGATTCTTCACTTCGTTCAGAATGACAGCGTGGCTGTCAGTTTGGAATTTTGAAATTGGTCATTGGAATTTATTTGTTATTTGATGCTTGGAATTTGATATTTATTCTTTTGGTGCTTATTCAATGTTCTGCCAAAATTATATAAATTTGAATTATAATGTGCTAATAATTACTAATGCAACGAATTCCATATTTCAAAAGAAATAGGATGAATCAGTTTTTTATGTTTAATCAGATATATCAAAGAATTTGCGTATGCCCGTTCGAACGCTTTGTCAATATCCTGATGAAAAATATCGTATATTTCATTTGATTCGGAATAATCCCTTTCGGGTTCTATCATATCGGCTATATAAATAAGTTTGTCGAATGCCGACATATCCAGACTTCCAACAGTATGCTTTTCAATCGCAGACAATATTTCTTTATCATCAATCTGAAACTGAAAAGCTACTTCCCTTGCTCCCACAACAGCATGCAGAAGAAATGGATTTTTCTCTTCTACTGGATCAATTCTGATTCCCCACTTAATTGCTTCAATCAACAATTCGTTATTCGAAAAGCCTCTTCCATAATCATGCAGTAAAGCAGTCAAATACGCCTTTTTAGAATTCAAATCAAATTTTTTAGCTACTTCAGATGCAAACTCGGCCACTCTAACGGAATGCTCAAAGTCTTCCTTCTTTAACCATTTTTCAAGTTCTTCTTTTATTTTTTTATTATCATAATGCATTCAATCACCTTCTATATAAAGTCTATTTTTACTGATATAATCAATCACATTATCGGGAAGCAAGTATCTGACTGATCTGCCTTTTCTAATTCGTTCCCGAATAGCCGTAGAAGAAATAGCCAGCGCCGGGATTTCCATAAAAGATATCTTTGATTTAAATTTTTGCCAATCA
Source organism: Actinomycetota bacterium (assembly GCA_016208465.1). Lineage (GTDB taxonomy): Bacteria > Actinomycetota > Aquicultoria > JACQXZ01 > JACQXZ01 > JACQXZ01. Next base: position 5,593 of record JACQXZ010000016.1, on the reverse strand, counting down.
TCATATGAAAATACTTCTCTAAATTTACCTAAATTATATCCCGGCCGGGTGGCAGCAATAAAATCACAGAAATCAATCAGCTTGTGAGGTTCTTTCCATGTTAATATTTCTAAAATAGCATCAGCTCCGGTTATAAAATAAATTTTTGAATTAGGCGCTAATCTTTTCTTTAAAGCATTAATTGTGTCAACAGTATATGAATATCCACCCCGCTCTATCTCAAGGGATGAAACAGAAAAGTGTTTATTTGAAGCCACGGCAAGAACAGTCATCAAATATCTATCATCAGCAGAAATAATCTTTTCGTCTTTTTTGTGAGGAGGAGCGGCTGAAGGCATAAAAATAACCTTATCTAGTTTAAACTGATTAAAGGCTTCCTCCGCAGTCACAAGATGTCCGTAGTGAATAGGATTAAAAGTGCCACCCATTATTCCAAATTTTAGGCTTTCTTTTTTATCCAAACTTTCCATAAATAGTATTTTAACATAACCTGCCCAAATTCCTACCCGAGAACAAAGGAATCGGGTCAGGAGACCCGATGCTACCCTCGGATAGGGGCAGGTTCTCCTGACCTGCCCAGAATTTTATAATTTCCTATACATTAGCGCCTTTTCAACACACCCTAAAGAAATCTAAGGCTAACCCGATAGTAAATACGCGTTTAAAAAACCTTTAAAGGGAGTGGTAAAAATGACATTGCTATGGAATATTTTGCTGGCAGCATCAATAATTGACATGATTTTACTTTTGGGTTTTGTTGTCTTTAGACAGAAAAAATTCGAGAAAAGCACGAAGGAATATGAAAAATTGCAGCGTCAATAATTATTTCCCCAACTTCATAACTTCTCATTTTCCCAATTTCCTACTTTCTCACCTGACCGTTCCCAAAAATCACAAATTTAGTAGAAGTTAATTCGGGCAGTCCCATTGGCCCGCGGGCATGAAGTTTCTGAGTACTTATTCCAATCTCCGCCCCAAAACCAAATTGTCCCCCATCCGTAAAACGGGTTGAAGCATTTACATAAACTGCCGCCGCATCCACTTCTTCAGTAAACCTTTTCGCTTTTAAATAATCTTTTGTTACGATTGCTTCTGAATGTTTGGAACCATATTTATTTATATGATGAACTGCATCATCAAAATCTACAACCACTTTAACTGCCATCTTCAAATCCAGATATTCAGTGTACCAGTCTTCTTCGGTTGCCTTTTCAATGCCATCTACAATTGAGCAGGTAATCGGACACCCATAAATGGTAACACTCTTATCTTTTAATGCCTTAATTATAACTGGCAGATAATTTTCTGCTATTTTTTTATCTACCAATAAGGTCTCAGCGGCATTACACACGCCCGGCCGTTGAGTTTTTGCATTAATCACAATTTCAGTGGCCATATTAAAATCAGCGTCTGAATTAACATAGATATGACAATTTCCAATACCTGTTTCGATTACCGGAACTGTAGAATTTTCAACCACTGTTTTAATCAGACCGGCGCCGCCTCTTGGTATCAATACATCTACATATTGGTGAATGGCCGATGAACTTCCCCGCAAGATTACAGCATTACCCGTTTTAACACAAAGAGCCGCCGCGTCAACTGTAACATTAGGACGTCCTTCGTAAATAATTCCTATTACGCCTAGAGGAACTCTAACTTTATTTACGTTTAAACCATTAGGTAATTTCCATCCGCTTACAATTTCGCCTACCGGATCAGGAAGTTGGGCAATGTTATATAATCCTTTTGCCATCTCTTCAATTCTTTTGTCATTTAACATTAAACGATCAATAATCGCTGAGGATACTTTTTCTTCTTTTGCCCTATCTAAATCTTTATTGTTTTCAATTATAATTTTTTGAGAATTACAAGTTTTAATCATTTAAGCTTTGGATTTCATTTGAACTTTGAGCTTTGACATTTGAACTTAAAATTTCACTTGACCCCTTGGCCCCTGGAATCCTTGGACCCTTATTTATATTTGCTTTAAAATCACCAGACAATCGCGATGAATCACTTCCTGTTCAAAATCATCTGATAAAACAGATGATATCTCGCTTGTTTTAAGTCCTTTTATTTGCCCCAGTTCGCTTGCGCTGTAGTTTGTAAGACCGCGCGCAAAAACACATCCATTCATATCGGCAATGTCAACAGCGTCATCAGCGATAAAATTTCCCTCGCTTCGAATCACACCCGCGGCGAGAAGACTCTTCCCTTTTAAGCAAAGCGCATTTTTCGCTCCATCATCCACTATAATTTTTCCTTTTGAAATCCGGCCAAAAGCAATCCACCTTTTTCGGCCGGCTACTTCTTTTTTTCTTGGAACAAAAAAAGTTCCAACCGGTTTTGATGACATAATCTCTTCAAGGACATTCTCTTTTTTACCGTTTGCGATAACCATTCCTATACCAGAAAAAGTCGCCACTTTAGCCGCTTCAATTTTAGTAACCATCCCGCCAACCGCCAAATTTGAACCTATCCCGCCAGCTAATGCTTCTATCTCTTCAGTTATCTCATCCACCTGATCAATCAATTTTGCTTCTTTGTCTGTTCTGGGATTACCGGTATAAAGGCCGTCTATGTCAGTAAGAACAATAAGTAAATCAGCATTTGCCAGACTGGCGACAAGCGCCGCCAACGTGTCGTTATCGCCAAACCTGATTTCATCAATCGCGGTAGTATCATTTTCATTGATAATTGGAATTACCCCAAATTCAAGCAATTTATCAATTGTATTTCTCGCGTTTAGATATTGCTGGCGATGTGTCGTGTCTGCCTGTGTTAATAAAACCTGTCCTACATTTAAATTATATTTTTTAAAAAGATTTGCATATTGCTCGATTAATAAACCCTGACCAACAGAAGCCGCAGCCTGAAGTTCGGGAATTAACGTTGGGCGAACTGAAAGACCCAGTCTTTCAACGCCTGCCGCTATTGCTCCTGAAGAAACCAAAACAATATCAAAACCTTTATTTTTAAGCTTTGAAATATCCTCAACTAAATTTTCAAGCTGATTTAAATCAAGATTGCCTGATTTAGAAGTAATAGTGCTTGACCCAATTTTAATTACAATTCTTTTTGCCTTGCGGAAGACACTCAGTCCTTTCCACTCACAACACCTTTTTTTATTTTTTAATCTCTCTTAGGTTAATTTTTTCTGTCTTCTGTATTCTGTGTTCTGTATTCTGAATACATTATATACATCAATATATTTAACTTCCACTATTCTTTTCTCTTGAAGACGGATGTTGAAAATCAAAAATCATCTCCCCGATTTTTATCAAATCTCCATCTCTTGCGCCAGCCTCAAAAAGTCTTTTCTCTAAATTCAATTTATCAAATCTCTGCTGAAGATAATCCACCGCTTCGTCGTTATCAAAATCAGTCATCGCTATCATTCTCTCAATTCCTTTTCCCTTTACTACAAAAAACTTATCTTCTTTAAAAATATTAAAACTTGATTCGTCTTCTTTCGCATATGAAATTATTTTATGAGTGGATTTCTTTTCAGGTTCTGTTTTTTCTTTCGGTTTTATTCCATCAAGTGTTTCAGCTACTTTGTAAACTAATTTATCAATCCCCTCTCCCGTAACAGCGGAAATGGGAAAAAACTGATAGCCTTTTTCACTAAAATACTTTTCGACTTCCCTGATATTTTCTCTGGCTGAAGGTAAATCAATTTTATTACCTGCAACAATCTGTGGTCTTTCAATTAATTTTGGATCATAAAATTTAAGCTCATCGTTAATTATCTTAAAATCATTCAAGGGATCTCTTCCTTCTGATGAAGATAAATCAATCAGATGAATCAAAATACAGGTTCTGTCTATATGCCGCAGAAAATCCTGCCCCAATCCTTTGCCCAGATGAGCTCCTTCTATCAAGCCGGGGACATCCGCGGCAATAAAACTTCTGCCATCAGGCAAACTCACTACACCAAGATTAGGAACTAGCGTGGTAAAAGGATAATCGGCAATTTTGGGCTTTGCCGCTGAAATATGACTTATAAGAGTTGATTTACCAACATTGGGATAACCGATAATGCCGACATCGGCTAATAATTTTAATTCGAGTATTATCCATTTTTCCTCACTGGGTTCTCCTTTTTCAGCAAGAGAAGGCGCCCGGCGGGTTGAGGTAACAAATTTTGTATTGCCGCGGCCGCCGCGGCCGCCTTTTGCAATTACTACTTCTTCCCCGCTTTCTGTTAAATCATAAATAATGTTGTTATCTTCATCTTTAATCACAGTTCCCGGCGGCACAAGTAAAATAAGATCTTCGCCGTTGCGGCCATTTTTGTTATCTCCCTCTCCGTGAGCTCCTTTTTTTGCCCGATAATGCCTTTTGTAATGAAAATCAATTAGCGTCCGCAAACCTTCGTCTACCTTAAAAACAATATCCCCGCCGAAACCGCCGTCTCCGCCATCAATTCCAGCTTTTGCTTTATACTTCAAATGCCTGAAACTGACACATCCATTTCCGCCGTCTCCGCCTTTAATATATATTTTTGCCCGATCAATAAACATTTGGTCACCTTTGCTTCACCGGTAGGACAGCCGAGACGGCTGTCCTACTAAAGAATTTCCAGAAATAAATTAACAAATCCTTTAAAAACAAAAAGTAGGAGTGGTATTCCATTCCTACTTAATTAAGCTATCATATTCCTTTACTTTGCTTGTATCCTATGACTAACCGCTTGCTTCTTGCGGTAAAATTTCAACTTTTCTTGTTCTTGAATGAAAAGATACAATTCCGTTAATTTTTGCAAAAAGTGTATCGTCTGAACCACGGCCTACATTAAGACCGGGCTTTATTTTAGTACCACGCTGACGAATAATAATGCTTCCCGCGGTAACGAATTCTCCGCCATAACGTTTTACTCCAAGTCGTTTAGACTTGCTATCGCGATTGTTCCGGGAACTACCCATTCCTTTTTTATGTGCCATATAAGTTCACCTCTAACTTTCCTTAACCCAAAAATTAAGCCTCTACTGCTTCTTCTACTTTCTCTTTTTTCGCTCTGCCTAAACTAATCTTATCAATCCTTACCCTTGTAAGCAACTGACGATGCCCCTTTTTGCGACGATAGTCTTTTTTGGGCTTGTATTTGAACACAATAACTTTTTTGTCGCGTAATTGCTCAACAATTGTGCCTTTAACTTTTACTTTAGATAAAGCCGCCGAATCAGCAATAACCGCGCCTTCTTTGTTAATTAAAACAGCTTTTCCTACCTCAACTTTGTCACCCTGATTGCCTTCAAGCCGCTCAATTAAAATCTCGTCTTTTTCGGAGACTTTATACTGTTTTCCTCCAGTTTGAATAATTGCATACAATTTAAAACAACACTCCTTTTATAAAATAACCAAAGATTATTATAACGGCACTTCGGACAGGTGTCAAACAGAATTTGGGGTCAGGTCTTGCTTTGCCATATTAATCCTTCCGTCTTTCCGTTCTTTTTATTGCTCTGCTTACCGTTGAATAATGGATGTCTAAAAATGAGCTTATTTCGTTTAATTTATAACCCTGTTTAAAAGCAGAATAAATCATTTGATCTTTTTTTACTTTATCTGATAATTCTTTGTGTTT
>JACQXZ010000015.1 GCA_016208465.1 Actinomycetota bacterium | reverse complement strand
CTTAACCGGCAAAACTACTCTAACAGGAACTATCAATTATTCTTATGATTATGAAGACAGGCTAACTCAGATAACTTATCCCAACACCACAACTAGTTCTATGACCTATGATGGAGATGACAGGCGAGTCTCTGCAACTAATACCATCGGAGTTGTCACCAAGTTTGTTTTTGATGGCGGAAACGTAATTCAGGAAACAGATGGAAATAATTCACTCATAGCTGATTACACCGTAGAACCACAGGAACTAATGGGAAACATTATTTCAAGAAAAGATACAACAGGCACAAATTCATTTTATCACTACTCAGCTCTTTCTAATATTTCAGGAAACGTGACAGCTTTAACAGACACAAACCAGACAACTATTGCAACTTACAACTATGAAGCCTTTGGAAACATCATCTCTCAAACAGGAACAGCAACAAATAACTACAAATTCTCAACTAAGAATCTTGACGATGATTCAAACTTATATTACTTCGGAGCAAGATATTATGATCCAGAGATTGGGAGATTTATTACAAAGGATCCTGATGGCGGAGATGTCAAGAATCCACTTTCCCTTAATCCATACATCTACGCCAATGATAATCCTGTTAACATGGTCGATCCAGATGGTCGCAAGACATCACAAGATAAAAGACTTTGGAAGCGCGTCCTAAAAATGGGTAATCGGAAAGTAACAATTGAGATAAGGACTAAAAAAATACCAGGTAATTTATGGGACCGCTTTTCAAATATTGGTATACCAGCTGCCCAAATAGGCTCAACAGGAATTTTTGAATTTGGATTCGGAATGGGTCTTTTGGCAACTCCTGAACCGAGTGGTGCTACAAAATTCGCAGGAGGTTCCTTGATTGCTATTGGTACAGTTAAGATTATAGGAGCAAATTATACGATTGCTAGTTCTATGCTTGGTTATTGGGTTTATCCAAAAGTAAAAATAGAGTAGGATTAAAAAACAAAAAGAAACAGGGACGAATAGATTAATCAACAAGGAGAACGAGTTTATGGCTAAGTGGCAAAAAGGGATACGGTTTATTATAGCAGCTGACTTGATGATTCTGTTGGAAATTCTTTATTTATATTTTAAAAAGCCACTGTATTCAATGTTCTACATAGTTTTTATAATAATATTGATTGTTAGTTTGATAAGCTGTTTGTTCGTATTGGGCTATATGCGATTTCGATCAAAGTAGTTTTGGTGATTATTAATAATTTTTATTGGAGACAAAATGATTATTTGGATTGTTGCAATTTTTTGGTTTGTATTATTTGCCATATTAAAATTTAAGATTCAATTACGTATTCCAGTTGTTATGACATGGTTATGTTTATTTGGATCTCAAACTGGATTTATGGCAACTTATTTTCTTCTTGAGAGATTTTTTTACTTAGATCGTGAAGCTCATCTTTTACAAATTTTTGTTTTTAATTCAGCAACAGTCCTTTTTTATATATCTATACTTATAAAGGAAATATAGCTAACTACACTGTAGAACCAGAAGAACTAATGGGAAATATATTGAGCAGAAAAGATGCTGGAGGTTCGAGTTCATTCTATCATTACAGTGCCTTGGCGAACGATGCCGGCAATGTCACATCTCTTACCGATTCAACTCAGAGCGTTATAGCTACCTACAACTATGAAGCCTTCGGAAACATCATCTCTCAAACAGGAACAGCAGCCAATAACTACAAATTCTCAACCAAAAATCTTGACGATGAATCAGGCTTATATTATTTTGGAGCAAGATATTATGATTCTGAGATTGGAAGATTTATCACAAAAGACCCAGATGGAGGAGATGTCACTGACCCTCAAAGCTTAAATCCTTATGTTTATGTCAGAAATAATCCGGTTAATCTGGTTGATCCGGATGGCAAAGAGCCATGGTTTTGGACGAAGAATGATGAAAGGAAAGTACAAGAGGCAGCTTTAAAAGCTACGTGGGATGATCCTCAGGTGAAAACGATTCTTATCAAGTGGGTAGCCGAAAAAGGAGCTTCGTTTTGCTATTCTACTGTCCTTAAGCTTACAGGAAAGTATGTGGTGAGAAGAATACCAAGTGCCGCTGGTCCCCTTGGAGTGGTTTATGGAGGTTATCAAATTGGAATGGCCATTAAGGATGTTCCTGCAACAGGGAAAGATATCAAGAAAATTAGGAATGTTTACCGAAGACACTACCGAAGAATTAAAAGAAAAACTATAAAAGAAAAAGAACACCGACTTATGTGGGAATTAGAGATTAGAGCCCCACGGTAATAAATGTAAATATGAGCGTTTTTAGAATATTTCTTGCAGGAAGGTAATGGATGGTAGAAGATATTCTCTTTCTTGGGATATTTTTCACAGTTGGAGTTGTCCTTGTATTATTAAGCGTTTTTTTAATATGGTGGACAACGGAATTTTGGGTTGGGCTAAGACGTTTTGTTCTAGCTACTGTATCTATGGGTGTTAGTTCAGTTTTGTATGCTTTTGGAAATGATAGATTGGTAATCGAATTTTTAGCTTATACGCTTGCAGTCATTTCATACCTTTATTTTATAGGAATTCCTACTCTTTCACATTTTTGGGAGGTATGGAGAAGTAACGACTGATAAGATCAATTGGGCGAGATTCTTGTAAAATATGCATTTTTTTGAAAGTGTGGAGGAATAATGCGGAAAGATTACTTGATTGCTTTTCTTCTTTTTATGGCATATAGCCTTGCCTTGTATTTTGGGTGGCTTATATATGTGAAATATAGAAGCCCGGAATTCTGGTTTATACTGATTGTTTTTCCGATAATTATCTATTTTCTGATAACGGCTACAAAGAAAAAACGTGATTAAAGGTAAAAAGATTTTTACTGTTTTGAACCTCGAAAAAAATTTATTGGAGAAAGAGACAATCATCAAATAATCTTCGATGGAGGAATGTGGTCTAGTAGATGGCTGAAATAAGGGTCTTAATAGCAAACCATGTGCTGTTGAACCACAAGAACTAATGGGCAACATTATTTCAAGAAAAGATACAGCAGGCACAAATTTTTTCTATCACTACTCAGCCCTGTCAAATATTTCAGGAAACGTTACAGCTTTAACAGATTCAGCCCAAACCACAGTCGCAACGTATGCTTATGAAGCCTTTGGCAATATGGTGGTAAGCACAGGAACAGCAGCCAATAACTACAAATTCAGCACCAAAAATCTTGACGATGAATCAGGCTTGTATTATTTTGGAGCAAGATATTATGATTCTGAAACTGGAAGATTTATCACAAAAGATCCAGATGGCGGAGATGTCAAGAATCCTCTTACACTAAATCCTTATGTTTATGCAAGCGATAATCCGGTTAATTTGGTTGATCCAACAGGAGAGTATGGACTTGAGTTAGCTGGAACAGGATTAGCAGTGACTCAATTTGATTCTCCAATACTCGGACCTGCTGATATAATTGGTGGAGGAGTTATAGCGGTTGGTTTAGGAATTGCTACATATGAAGGCTTGAGTTGGGCTGGGGCAAAACTAAAAAATTGGTATTTTGCTAAGAAAGGTGGAGCTGATCCAAAAGATGTAATTGATGGACAGCTAAGAACAGCCGCAGAGCATATAGGGAAACTCAAAAGCTATCCCCCTAACGATCCTAACAGGAATAAATGGAGAAAAGAAGCGAAAAATGCTATTCGACAAGCACGTGAAAAGTTAAAGAGATTGAAAGGCAAAACTAGAATTAAATATCAAGGACGGATTGAGTCATTACAGGGTCAATTGAATAAGTTTTGAAAGGGACCGATAGCACTTGCAAGATGGATTGTTTCTATAAAGCGTTATTGTGTTTGGGTCAAAAATAATGAATAGTATACAAATGTTTGCAACGGTAACAAAAAAATATATTAGCCTAATTGACAAAGTGGAGGATATGACAACATATGATTTTTTATCTAAGTGCGCAATTCTCTTGCCGCAGATTTATTATTTCGGGCAATTATTACCAGATGTTGAGTTATTAGATAAGAATAAAATGGATGAAGCAAGTTATGTTGAATGGTACGCTTTACTGAGCAAGAAAATTGCTAAATCATTGGGGGAGCATAATGTTTATATGGAGGTTTTTGATCCAGTGCAAGATAAGGAAGCAATTCAGGCGAGCCTAGCGGATGATCTATCAGAGATTTATTTGGAACTCAAGCAATCACTTACAAATTATGAGACTGGCGATTCTTTAAAAATAAATTCAGCGATTTGGAATTGGAAATTTGGTATTCTTGGTCATTGCGGTAACCATATTGTAAGCGCTCTTCGTCCTATTCATAGATTGGTTTTTGATTATATGAATTCTGAATATAAATAGTTAATAATGTGTAAAAGTCAATAGCTTACCTGACAGCTGTCAGGCCAAAACAGAAACGTCCTATTTGAAAGAACATCATCTCTCAATCCGGGAGTGCAATCAATGCTTACAAATTCAGCACAAAGAATTTGGACGATGAGTCAGGTCTCTACTATTTTGGAACAAGATATTATGATTCTGAAACAGGAAGATTTATCACAAAAGACCCTGACGGAGGCGATGTCACTGACCCTCAAAGCTTAAATCCTTATGTTTATGTTAGAAATAATCCGGTTAATCTGGTAGATCCGGACGGACAGGTTGTAGAAGCTACTATTGCTGCAAGCGTGGGAGGCGTTATGATGTTTGTAACTTCACCAGCTTGGGCTCCAACAGCTGGTTTGGTTTTAGTAGCAGGTGGCCTAACTGCTATAGCAACAGATTATTATTTAAGTCTCAAACAAGCTAAAGAAACAGGAAAACAATTAGCTATTCAATATCTTAAAAGAAAAATCGAGAGATATGAAGGCACATTTACTCCTCAAGAATTGCAAAAGATGGGGATAATTCCTTCAAATAAACAGTTAAAAAAGAATGGTTTAACAAACAAAGATCTTCATAAGCTTGGTTTGACTGTAAAGAAGAAGTCGGATAAAAAGAAATGATTTGTTGCCATAGATAAGACAAAGCTCATCTTTGCTAAAAGGAGAAGAGTAAATGCAGCTAACTGAAAAAGAACAAAAAATTTTAAAAGGATTAGAGATTTTAGAATGTAGAATTTGGTTTATGTATTTAGGTCTTAGCATAGCTGCAATAGTAGGAATGATAATAATATTGGTTGAGTTGATTTGGAAAGCATCTGGCGATGTTAGCTATGTTTATCTTGGAGTTATAGGTGAGTTGGCTTGCTTATATGGTTTTCTTGCTTTGCATTTAAAAATGAGGTTGTACAGAATTATAAAAAAATTCCAAAATCTTTCTTCAACAAATGAAATTTTCGCTTCTACAAATTCTCAACCAAAAACTTAGATGACGAATCAGGCTTATATTACTTCGGAGCAAGATACTATGATTCTGAAACAGGAAGATTTATCACTAAAGATCCAGATGGAGGAGATGTCACTGACCCGCAAGGCTTAAATTCTTATGTGTAGTTTACAACCCTATCTTATTTGTCTAAATTTTACAATAGAATTCTTTTACGCAAAGCAGCTCAATTTTACATTTTTTAGAAATGCTGGCATAATGTAAATGCGGGTGTCAACCAATGTGAGATAAAAAGAGGGATGAGTGAAAAAGCCAAAAATATATTTGGATACTTCAGTTATTAATGGATTATTTGCTTATGATGCACTGGCTCAAAAGAGTATTACCCAACAACTTTTTGAACTAATTAAATTTAAAAAATATCAGAGTTATGTTTCCTCATTAGTGATTGATGAAATTGGGGGAACTAAAGATCCATTTAAGAAAACAAGCTTATTAGATGTTATTTTAGATTACAGGCTTATCTCTCTTCCCTTAACTAAAGAAAGCGAAAATTTAGCTCAAAAATATCTCAGGCAAAAGGTGTGGACAGAAAAACACAAAGAAGACGCAGAACATATTGCCATTGCCGTCGCAAATAATTTAGATATGGTGTTAAGTTGGGATACTGATGACATTGTAAAAGAAACTAAAATTCAACAAGTAAACAAGATAAATAAACAATCAGGTTATAAAAATATTCAGGCTTGTACACCTAGGGAGGTTATTTAAAATGACTAAAAAGACACCTAGATTTATAGAGGAAGTTCGTAAATGGCGAAAGAAGCTTCACAAAGAAACTGAAGGGATGTCTGAAGAAGAAAGAATCCGCTACATTAATGAAAAGGCTAAAAAAAATGTAGCTGAACACATGGGAAAACGGGAAAAAAGAGAAAAATTAGCAAAATAAAATGAAAAAAATTTATGTAAGTGTTATTGGCGCGGGCGAATGTTCATCAGAGATTGAAAAGACAGCTTATCAGACAGGAAAATTAATTGCTGAAAAAGGCGCGGTTTTAATTTGCGGCGGATTGGGCGGTGTGATGAATGCGGCGGCTCAAGGCGCAAGTGATTCAGGCGGATTAGTGATTGGGATTTTGCCTTCTTCTAACCGCGCAGGCGAAAGCAAATATCTTTCCGCTTCTATTCCTACTGGTATGGGAAACGCCCGAAATGCATTAGTTGTTCAATCAGGAGATGTGGTAATCGCAATTAGTGGCGGCTACGGAACGCTTTCAGAAATTGGTCTTGCTTTAAAAATGGGGAAGCCGGTAGTTGGAATTAAAACATGGGAGCTTGATAGAATCGGTTCGTCGGAAATTATAAAAGTAGAAACACCAGAGGAGGCAGTTGAAAAGGCTTTTGGGTTAGTTGAATAAATATGTTTCTATTTTTCTTTTGGAAATTCATGATAACAGTTAGGGCACATTAATAATTTGCATCCCATAAATCTAGGGCAGGTTTTACATTCTTCCACTTTTTCAGGATTAAATCTGAAACCACAAAGCGGGCATTGAACTTCTTTTAAGTTTTTATCTTTTTTGATTTCTTTATCCATTAACTACAACTACTTAAAAAGATTAAAATATAAAATAATTTTGTTTGCTATTCCGCCAACAAGAATTGCAAGGGATATGGTGAAAGCCATAATAGCCGCGGCTCGTTTCGTTCCTAACTCTCTTCCCAGCACAGCAATTGTTGCGATGCAGGGAATGTAAATTGTATTAACCAGCGCGTAAACAAATAACTGACGAGTGTTCATAAAAAATAATAAATCTTTGGCTTTATTTCCGTATCTAACCATTGCCAGTGTAACTAAAAGCTGAAGCGCCAGTTCTTTTCTTAAAACCGCAATGATAAGAGTAATTCCTGCAACTGCCGGAAGACCAAGCCATCCGCTGACTACGGGGGAAAGCGGCGCCGCCAGTTTCCAGAGATAACCTGTTTCATAAAGTCCACCGAGAACAAAACTTCCTATTACGACAATTGGAAAAGCTACAAATATAAAATCTTTAAAACGGTACCATGTTTTTTTAAGAATGGTTGGAATAGAAGGAGCTCTAAATGGAAACATTTCCATCACCAGCCCCTCAGACTCACCGGGCATTATTTTATTTAAACCAATTCCCACTCCGGCAATCAGAGCAAAAAGAATCAGATAAATCATAACAGCCGGTTTCCATCCGGCGTAGAGCGAGACAGTTCCAAGAATAACAGCGGTTCTTGCGCTGCAGGGAACAAGAACAATTAAAGTGCTGGCGATTGTTCTTTCTCGTTTGGTTGTCAGCACTCGTGTTCCAATGATAGCCGGAACATTACACCCTGCCCCCGCGACAAGAGAAATTATCGCACGGCCATGCAATCCCACTTTATGCATCAGTTTGTCTGTTAGGAAAGCAACAGAGTTTAGGTAACCGGTATCTTCCAGAAAAGCGAGAATAAAGTAAAAAGTTAAAACATAAGGAATTCCAACCGACAGAGCGGCGTTAATCCCTGCATCAAGACCCCAGATGTTATGGGTGAGGTTGTGTAGTGCCAGATTTTTTCTGAAAAAGGAAGATCTTCAAACTCCACTCTTTGAATCTCAGCGGCAATTTCTCCAGCCAGACCATGACGCTCTCTGGTAATTCTAAGAGATGAAGTTTCATTATGTTTTTTTTCAATTATTTCAATCAGTTTATTTGTTTCTTCGAGAATTTCTTTTCCCTGAGGCAGTTTGCCAACAAGTTTGGTGAATTCAGAGTCCTGTTCCAAGAGAAGAATTGCGATAGCCCGGGCAGAGAGATTATAAGGTAACTTTTGCGCTTTATTCTCAATAAAAGAAGACAGGTTTGAGATAGGTTCTTCGATATCTTTTCCATACATTAAAGAAGGAAGGGTACAGGAAGATTTGTTTTCAGCCACCTCAATAGCGGTTCTCATTAATTCATCTAAACCTATTCCCTGCGTTGCCACAGTTGGTATTACCGGAACACCAAGAAGCTTTGATAAATTTTCTATGTTTATGTGAATTCCCTGTTTTTTTGCCTGATCCATTAGGTTTAAGGCAATCACAAGAGGAAGTTTAAGGTCAAGGAATTGCAGGACCATATAGAGGTTTCTGCTTAGATTTGTTGCGTCAACAATTACTAAAATTAAATCAGGTTTTCCGTCAAGAATCCCCTGTCGGGCAACCCATTGGTCTTCTGAAATTGCGCCTATAGCATAGGTTCCGGGAAGATCGATGATGCCGATGTGGTAGCTGCCAAAAACGGTTGAGGCAATGTTGATTTCAACTGTTTTGCCGGGATAGTTTGCGGTAACAACTCCCATTCCTGTCAGCGAATTGAATATGCTTGATTTGCCAACATTGGGATTTCCCGCGAGAGCAAAAGAAAAATCCACTTCACCCTTTATTTTATTTAAAGCGCTATGGCAGGAAATAGGCATTGTTTAATTGTTTCTCTCCCTGATAAGGATTTTAGAAGCTACTTCCCTGCCCAAAGCATACTTTGCTCTTCCGACCTCAACGAGAAGAGGGCCGCCAAAAACACCAATTTCTTTTACAAAAACCTCTACCTCCGGAATTAATCCAAGAGTTGATAAATACTGAAGCATTTTAGGGTCTTCTTCAAATACTTTTACAATCAAACCCCTTTTGCCGACAGGAAGGTCAGATAGAGGTTTGACGTTTTCTTTGGCAATTTTTCCGTCTTTACTGGGGATAGGATAGCCGTGAGGGCAGGTTTTTGGACTATCCAGAATTTTCTCAAAACGATCTTCCACCTGCGAGGATATGACATGTTCCAGTTGGCAGGCTTCGTCATGAACTTTATCCCATGAAATTCCCAATACGTCAGTTAAAAATCGTTCAATCAAACGGTGTTTGCGGATTAATTTAAGAGCCGCTTTTTCCCCTTTTTGAGTCAAACATATTCCAAGGTCTGAAGTTCGGTTAACGTAACCGTTTTCGGATAATTTTTTAATCATTTCGGTTACCGAAGCGGCGGAAACATCTAGTTGTTTCGCTAATTTTGAAGCGCGCACAGGATGTTCTTCCTGTTGAAGTTTATAAATTATTTCGAGGTATTCCTCAACGCTTGCGGAAGGCATAGCAAACAAACTCCTTTTGGTTAACCTATATTATTAAATTAGGCTAACCTTATTATACGAAAAAACAAAACGTTTATCAAGAGGAGTTTTAGAATTGTTGGTGTAACTGTTAGATAGGCAAGAGGTATGGGTCATAGGAATTAAAATCAAAAATCAAAATGCAAAAGTCAAAATAACAAGTCAAAATTTAAAAATAACCTCAGAAACAAAGTTCAAATGACAAAGCCCAAAGTTCCCACCTTCGCAGAGCTTCGGAAGGACAGGCAAATAAAGTTCAAAACTCAAATGACTAAAACTTTTGACATTTAGATTTTGAACTTTGACATTCATTTGGTATTTGGGTTTTGATATTTGGATTTAATTAATTGTATTAGTTTTTTGCACATTTGCTTTGAAAGGCAGGAAATAATTTTTAATTTTTGATATGTATTTTTAATTTTTTATCTTTAATTTTTGATTTATTTTTCATCTTTGGACATTTGAGTTTGGAGCTTATTTGTAATTTGGGGCTTGTTATTTGGAAATTCTGACTTTCAGTTCCGACTTGTTCGGGTAAGGAGTGATGAGATATGAAAAAGATTTTTATTTATCTTTGTTTAGGTTTGGTTTTTGGTGTTTTAGTTTTTATAACTGGCTGCAGCAGTGGTAAAGAAAAGACTGAAAAAGTAAGTTATCCAGTTAAGTTTGAGTGTACTCATGGCGGAGGAGCAATGACAATTGCTGATGCAAAAGACGGAGACAAACAATGTAATGTCTGCAGTTGCGGTCAAAAGAAAAAAGATTGTCAGCCTTAATTTAAGGGAAAGGATTCAAGGATTCGAGGGGTCAAGGATTCTAGTGCTTTGTTGCTCGTAATTTGATGAGTTGTCATTCCGCACTTGATGCGGAATCCAGTCTTTCAGATAAATCTAGATTCCCGCTTTCGCGGGAATGACAAAAGGAATTAGAAAAGAATTTTAAATTTTTTGGCACGGTTTTAGTTACAAGATTTTAATGTTGTACTATAATTTAATAATTAGGATATTCGTTTTTATTGCTAAATTAAACAGATTATTTTTTCCGAGGCAGAATATCTCGGTTATTAAAGGAGGAGGCGGTATATTAAGAGTTCGAGTAAAGATTTAATCACTTGAATCCTTGTATCCTTGACCCCTTGAATCCTTATTTTATATAACCAGCAAAACAGAAACAAATTGTTGGTTGCAAAGACAAGAAGGTTATATAAATGAAAACAATTTTAAATCATAAAGAACGCTGTAAAGAATGTTATGCCTGTGTGCGCAGTTGTTACGTAAGGGCAATTAAAGTTGAAAATGGTCAGGCAGATGTAGTAAAAGAAAAATGTATAGATTGCGGAAACTGCGCTTCTGTGTGCAATCAGCAGGCAAAAATTATTCACAGCGAAGCAGATATAGTCAAATACCTTTTTGCAAAAGAAAAAACTATCGCAGTGCTTGCTCCTGAATGTTTTGTATCTTTTTATCCATTCACTCCATCGCAAATAGAATCGGCTTTAAAAGAATTAGGCTTTTTTGCTGTTGAAGAGACAGTCTTGGGAGATGAGCTTGTTGCCAGAACATACCTTGATCTTTTTGAAAACCAGACAGATATGGTGTTGCGCTCTACTTGTCCTGTTTTGAATAAATGGGTATTAAAGTATGGTTCTGATTATTCTTCACATCTTGCAAATATTGTTCCGCCGGCAGTTGTTCAGGGTTCTTTGGTTAAAAGACAGCATGAAGAAAAAGTTGCGGTTGTCTATATTGCTCCCTGCCCTGCCTGGAAAATGGAAGCAAGGGAAGGATCTGTCAAAGGCGCTATTGATGCCGTTTTAACATTCAAACAGGTTAAGGAAATGTTAAAAGAAGGAGAGATTGATTTAAGTTCTTTTGAGAGCGATCCTTATGAGCCAGAGACATCAAGAAGAATTTCTCTTCCCGGCGGCTTGCCCCGTTCTTTGTTTTCATCAAAAAACATAACTGATCAGGAAATAATTATTTTGCGTGGAATAAGAAAAACAGCGGAATTTTTTAAGGGTCTCGAGGGAGGCGCAGAAAAACCAAAGTTTGTTGATATGTTGTATTGCAATGGCTGCATAGATGGTCCGGCAATTGATTCAGAGATGAATCTGCTGGTAAGAAAAAAAATCATCAAACCTTATCAGGTGAATGCGAAAAAGGTAAAAACGGAAGAAAGCGCACAGTTTTCTTTATATGAAACCAGAAGAGATTTTAAACCGGCAAGGGTTGAAATAATAGCGCCGACAGAAAATAATATTCACAGGATTTTGAAAGAACAAGGCAAAACAAGACCAAGAGACGAACTTAATTGCGGAGCTTGCGGTTATCAGACCTGCGTGGAAAATGCAACTGCGATTTATCAGGGATTAGCTGACATAAATACTTGTCTGCCTTATCAGAGAAAAATATGTCTTGAGAAGATTGAGAAATTAAAAGCAATCTCCATACAGGACGAACTGACTGGTCTTGCGAATTTTAGAGGTTTTTGTGAACGCCTTGCTTATGAGGTAAAACGCGCGCAACGTTATAATTCTCCATTTTCTGTGGTTTTTAGCGATATTGATTTCTTTAAGTCTATAAATGATGGATATGGCCATGTGCAGGGCAATCAAATTATAAAGGCCGTGGGACAGCTTTTAAGGTCTAATGTTCGTGAAGTTGATATGGTTGCGCGTTACGGTGGAGACGAATTTGCTGTATTTCTTCCAGAAATTGATAAAACAGAAGCTTTTGCTGTTGCAGAAAAGTTGAGAAAAAAATTGGAAAGACGTTATTTTACAATCAATGGGAGCAATAAAATTAATCTGACAATGAGCTTTGGAGTGGCATCATTCATTTCTGGAACAGATGATGCGGAAGGTTTAATTAAAAGAGCAGACGAAGCTTTGTATAAGGCAAAAGAAAAAGGAAGAAATCAAACTTTTATTTCAAGCGGTCCGAAAGAAAAAAGGGTGTTTTGATTGAAAGAAGCGCTTCTTTACGAGAAGCTTGAAGAAAACAAGGTAAAATGTTTTGTTTGTCCAAGATACTGCGTTATCAAGGATGAACGGCTTGGTTATTGCGGCGTTCGTTTAAACAAAGAAGGAGCGCTGTATACGTTAATTTATAATCTCTGTTCTTCGGTCGCCGTTGATCCAATAGAAAAAAAACCTGTTTTTCATTATCATCCCGGCTCACTGGTTCTTTCTCTTGGCACAGTCGGTTGTAATCTTCGGTGTATACACTGTCAGAACTGGCAGATTGCCCATGTGAGATTTAAAGATAAATCCAGTGATTTGACCGCGCTTACTCCTTCCCAAACTGTCAAGATGGCAAAAGAATATAAATGTGAAGGTGTCGCCTGGACATATAATGAGCCTACTATCTGGCTTGAATATACACTTGATTCCGCGAAACTTTGTAAAGAGAATAATCTTTATACAGTTTATGTGACAAATGGATATATTACGTCTGAGGCGCTTGATTTAATCGGTCCTTATTTGGATGTTTATCGGGTTGACGTTAAGGGTTTTACTAATGAATTTTATAAAAAATTGGCAAACGTAAAAGATTTTTCACCCATACTGAAAGCGGCAGCTTACGCCAAAGAAAAATGGAAAGCGCATGTTGAGATTGTAACAAATATAATTCCAACAATGAATGATGACGAGGCGCAATTAAGAGGTATCGCAAGATGGATAAAAGAATCGCTTGGGTCCGAGACGCCATGGCACGTTACGCGGTTTATGCCTTATTTAAAGCTTTCTCACCTTGAACCAACTCCTGTTAAGACTTTGGAATTTGCTCAAAAAATTGGCTATGAAGAAGGGTTAAGATTTATTTATGTCGGGAACATTCCCGGACACGAAGGAGAAAATACGTATTGTTATAATTGCAGAAATTTAATAATTAAAAGAATTGGCTATAGTTTAAAAAAGATTGAATTAAATAAAGAAGGAAAATGTAATTTTTGTGGCGCAGATTTGAATTTTAAGTTGTAACACCGAAGAGATTGTTGATAGCTTTTTCAACAGCAGGACAGCCGTCTCGGCTGTCAAAGAATGAAAGACAGGCGGGACGCCTGTCCTACTACTAATAAGAGAATGTCTGTCGCTGTTTTTTGGAAAAGCTGCATTCTGAATACAATTCAGTGTAGGTTATATAAGCACGAAAGGATTAAATGGAAAAAGTCGAAGAAAAGATTAATTTATCAAAAGATGATTTCAAAGAGAACTTCGGTTCTACCAAGGAATTTACTATTGGGATTGAAGAAGAATTCCAGATTATCGATCCGGAAAGCTATGAACTGACGCCCGGATATAAATTGCTTCATCAATCCGCGACGGATTGGTTTAAGAAAAAGCTTCAGTCTGAATTGTTCGCTTCAGAAATTGAAACAGTTACTCCAGTCTGTGAGACAATAAAAGAAGCAAGGGAACAGGTAATTTCAAATCGCAAAGCATTAAAAAAACTTGCGGATGAAAATAATTTTAAAATCGCGGCGGCAGGAACTCATCCATTTTCAAAATGGCGAACCCAGTCGGTTACAGATTCAGAATATTATCAACGGCTGCTGGATAATCTTCAATGGGTCATCCGTCAAAACGTTGTTTTTGGACAGCACGTTCATATAGGAATAGGAGACGCCAATAAAGCAATTCTCATTATGAATGCGCTGAGAACTTATTTGCCCCACTTTTTAGCGCTTTCGGTAAACTCTCCTTTTTGGGAAGGATTTTCAACTGGCCTTAAATCAACCCGCGCCCAGATTTTTACCCGTTCTTTTTTAAGAAAAGGCATTCCTCCTGTTTTTAACAATTGGGACGAGTATATTGAGTTTGAAATGAATTTGGTTAAAACGAATTGTATTAAAACAAGGGGAGAAATCTGGTGGGATATTCGTCCTCATCGGGTTTACGGAACACTTGAAGTAAGAGTCTGCGATGTTCAGATAAAAGTTGATGACTGTATTGCCCTTGCGGCGTTGATTCAGGCAACTATAGTTCGGCTTTCACAGCTTTACGAAGAAGGAGCAGACCTATGGGCGCACCCGGCGTCTTTGTTAGATGAGAATAAATGGAGAGCGATTAGATATGGTTTGGATGGAAAGGTTATTGATATAGAAAAAAAAGAAGAAATAACAACAGTGAAAGCAATAGAAGATCTTTTGAACTTCATAGAGAACACAGTGAAAGAACTTTCGCTTGAAGAAGAAATCAAAGGAATATCTCGAATAATTGATAAGAAAACCGGAGCAGAAAGACAACTCGAAGAATATCATAAGGCCGGAGATTTTAAAGAGCTTATGGAGTATCTGTCCAGAGAAACATTTATTTATTGAGCAAAGCTGTTAACATCAATATACCCATTCCAGCGATAGTGGTTATTAATGTTATAATTAGAACAGCGCATCCGCATCCCGGCAGGAAAAAAACCGCTGTTGCTTTTTTGGAATCAAATTTATATACAGCTTCCAAACCGATTATTATAAGAACAACAGTCCACACGAAAACAATCAATTGTGAAACCACAACAGTAAAACTCGTCAGGATTTCAATTAATTGGGGCGGACTGAGAAGGCTTATATTGGCAAGAGGCAGAACCAAAATCAGGAAGAAAACAGGGACTTGGGCGTATGCAGTTATAACCATTACATTTACAAGTTCCCCTTTCCCTTTAAAAATTTTTGCTCCTGTATGGAGAATAAAAACAAGCAGAATCCATCCAACAAGACCTGATATTATTGAAGATGGAACGAAAAGCATTCCTTTTAAGACAGGATTTGGATCAAGATAGATAAAAGGCTGGGTGGTCAAATAAATGAATGCTTTTATGAAATTCGAGAATACGACAATAAGAAAGGCGCCGCCAAAAGGCTTATGTTCTGATTCTATAATTTTTTGAAATGTATCGCGGGGATGAATTAATGTTCCTAAAAAGTCCTTCATAAACTTTTATTAAGCATACCTTTAGAATTTCCTTTCAAAATGGTAAAATTAATTTAAGTTATATAAGGGCTATGGGCTAGAGGTGATAAATAAAACTAAATATCAAATTCCAGGCATCAGATAAGTTTTAAAATCAAAAATAAAAAATCAAAAGTAAAAATGACAAATCAAAAATTAAAGATGAACGCTAAACATATAGGTCTTAAGTCTAAAGGAGAAGTTCCTAAAAGCCCTACAACCTAAGACTTTATCGATTACTTGAATCTTGCATTATAATTTTTTTCATTTTGATATGTATTTTTGATTTTTTATCTTTTATTTTTGATTTCTCTCATACTTGAAAATTCGGGTTGGATTATATATTTAAATACAGGTGTTAAAAGTGATCAACAATTACCAAAAAGATTTTTTAATAAAGATAATAGTACCTCTTTTGGTTGGGACGGTTTTTGGCGCCGCGTTGATTTTTCTTATAATAAGACCAAACCATGTTTTTAAGATAACAGCATCTCAGCTTGGCATTCTTTTTTCTTTAGGGGCATTGGTGTTTGCAATTATTCTTTTTGTTTTTTACAGATTTAAAGATGAGCCGGATCATTTAAGAGCTCTTTTGTCGCATCAGATACTTGAAATTGCCAACAGAACACTTCCCTATTTTAGAATGGGCTTGACTTATGAATCTGCCTCGAAAGTAGCTCAGATTATCTGGAAAGGGACAGATGCAATTGCTGTTGCGATTACAGATAACAATACGGTTTTGGCGTTTAGAGGAATTGGTGAAAATCATCATCGGGCAGGAGAAACTATTTTAACCAAATCAACCAGAGATGCATTGGAGCACAACGAAGTAAGAGTGCTTGAAAGCAAAAAGGAAATTGGGTGTCCTGTTTCTAATTGTCCTCTCGAAGCCGCAATTATTGTTCCTCTTGTACTGCGGAAAAAACCAGTTGGTTCTTTAAAGTTTTATTATGCAAACCAAAGCAAGTTGACCGAAAGCCATATTACTCTTGCCGAGGGTTTGGCAAGGCTTTTGAGTACCCAGTTGGAGCTTTCAGAAATTGACAAACAAGCCGAACTTGCTCATCAGGCTGAATTGAAAGCTCTTCAGGCACAAATAAATCCTCATTTTTTATTTAATACATTAAATACTATTGCGATGTTTTGCCGAACCAAACCGGCAAAAGCGCGGAAGCTTTTAATTCAATTTGCGGATTTTTTCAGAAAGTCGCTTGAAAGAGAAAGTGATTTGGTTACATTAAGCGAAGAACTTGATTATGTTAATTCCTATTTAGTTTTTGAAGAGGCAAGATTTGGGGACAGGCTAAAGATTGTGGAAAATATAGACCCATTATCACTTAGCGTCCGCCTGCCTGCTTTAACGCTTCAGCCCGTAGTGGAAAATTCAGTTAAACACGGGGCGCCCGCCAATGCGGTGCTGGAGGTTATAATTACAACGAGAGTCTCTTCTTCAGAATTGCTGATTGAAGTAAAAGATAATGGGGTTGGAATTAGCTCTGAGGATATGAAAAAGATTCTTTTACCCGGCTTCGGAAAGGGTATTGGAGTGGGTCTTCATAATGTTAATGAAAGACTGGAAAGTCTTTATGGTAAAGAATATCATCTTGATATCAAAAGTGCGATAGGGCAGGGCACAACAGTAAAATTAAAAATACCGTTATTTTTAGAAAGGACGTTGGGTGTTGCCAGTGAAGCTTAGAGCATTAATCGTTGATGACGAACCGCCAGCAAGATCGGAATTGCGTTATATGCTGGATAATATTGAGGAGATAGAGGTGGTTGGTGAGTCTGCAAGCGTAAAAGAAGCGCTGGAATTAATAAGGGTGGTTAATTATGATGTTGTTTTTCTTGACATTCAGATGCCGGGACTGACTGGTCTGGAGATGGCTCAGGCGCTTAGGCAGTTATCTAATTCTCCTCTGATAGTGTTTGTGACGGCTCATGGTGAACATGCCGTCAGAGCTTTTGAGGTTGACGCGGTAGATTATCTCCTAAAGCCGTTTGAGGAAGACAGGTTAATGCAAACAATCAACAGACTTATTAAGATAAAAACAAGAATGGAAGCGAAGCCGCTTTCCGAAGGACAAAGGGAAGCCGCGAAATTTGACAGGATGCCGGTTGAAAAAAATGGCAAGACGATTCTTTTAAATGTGGATTCAATTATTTACGCTGATATAAGGCATGATTATGTTTATATTCATACCTATGATGAAAGTTTTATCACCACCTATACCCTTGCGGAACTTGAAGGACGTCTTAAAGATAGATTCTTTTTCAGAACTCATAGAAGTTATGTTGTTAATCTTAATAAAGTTAAAGAGATAGTTCCGCTGTTTAAAAATAATTATGTCCTTAAGGTAAAAGATAAAAATGAAAGCGAAATTTTGGTAAGTCGAAGACAGACAAGAAAACTAAAAGCGCTTTTAGGGATTTAATCTATGCCGCACATTCACTATCTGCCTGACAAAAAAGAAATTGAAACAAAGGAAAACGAAACGATACTTGAAGCGTCTTTGCGAAACGGGATTCCGCACGCTCATTCGTGCGGCGGCAATGCCCGATGTTCTGTGTGCCGCGTCTTAATTCTGGAAGGACTAAAGACCTGCGCTCTACGCAATGAAAAAGAGCAAAAAGTTGCTGAACACTTGCATTTTGGCCCGGAGATTCGTTTAGCTTGTCAAACCACTGTTGCTGGCGATGTAAGATTGCGAAGACTGGTTTTGGATGATGAGGATGTAGAGCTTACCAGTCAGTTGAAAGGAGGAACACCGAGTCCGGCGGGAGAAGAAAAAGAACTAGCTATACTTTTTGCTGACATTCGTGGTTTTACAAGCTTTGCTGAAACCTTGCTTCCTTATGACGTTGTTTATGTTCTGAATCGCTATTTTCATGAAATGGATCAGGTGATTAGCTGTAACAGCGGCTATATAGATAATTATATGGGAGACGGACTGATAGCTTTGTTTGGAGTCGATGATTCTGCTAACGCGGCGCTAAACGCTATCAGGGCAGGTCTTGGAATGCTTAAAGCGGTTAAATATTTAAAACCATATCTTGAGACAATATACGCGAAGAGTTTTCAGATTGGTATTGGTTTGCACTATGGCGAAGTGGTTTTGGGCACTGTTGGCGCCAGAAATTTAAAGAAACTTACAGCTATTGGCGATGCGGTTAATTTTGCCAGCCGCATTGAGGCTTTAACTAAAAACACAGGGACGAATTTTCTTGTCTCGGAAGCTGTTTATACTCAGGTAAAGGATCAAGTTTGTATTGGAAAGAGTACCTGTATGGAAGTAGCAGGTAAATGCGGCGAACATAATCTTTATGAAGTTGTTGGAATAAAATAGCCAGAATACAGAATACAGAATCCAGAATCCAGAAAAACACCAACTGCCATGTTTGTATTTCTTCTGGTTACTGTATTCTGAATACCTGATACCGCACATTATCAAATTAGAAGCGAATCCAGCCAGGCAACTTATTTCTACCATTAATCCCTTAAAGGGCTGTTGAAAAATTCTGAATTTTGTAGTTGCTCGATTCATCGAGCCAAAGAATGCCTGATAAATCAGGCAACTACATTAATCACGAAGAGTCCGAAGTCAAATAAAACACTTTTTCAACAGCCCTTTGAAGGAAATACAATAAACTCAATCGAACTAACTTTAATATCATATCTTGATATATTAAACAAGTTATTTACGGGGGCTAATCTTGAACCGAAGACATATTTTTATTTTTTTTGTCTCAATATTTTTTTTATTAATCTTCCAGCAAATTGCTTTGGCGGCAGATGATTTTTTAATTCTTAACTTTAATCCCGGCAAAATTTTTTATCAGCCAAACGAGAAGTTCTCGGGAACTATTTCTCTTACCAGTAACAATCCTCAGCCCTACAAAAATGCAACAGTCAGTTTTGCGATTTATGAGCGCTTAGAACTGGAATCCGAAGATTTAAGAGCAGGTAAAACGTTGTTTACTCAGAAATGGCAGGGTTTATCGCTTAAGCAGGGAGAGAAAGAATTAAAAGTTGAAAAACCGATTTCTGCTTTAAAAATAAAAGAGGGCGCATATCCCGTTCTTGTAACAGTTCGGCAGAAAAATAATATTCTTGCCGAAAAAGAATCAATGTTAATTGTGATGTCTGATTCTGAAGAGAAAAAACAAACACCCTTGGCGGCGGTCTTCTTGTTGAATTTTAACGAAAGGGTTCATTTTAATCCGCAAGGAATATTTTTAGACGAGAAACTACAAGAAGAAGTTAAGGATATCTCATCAAATCCAAATAGATACGCGAAATATTTAGATGTTTTATTGAAGCGCCCGGATATAAAAACAAACATTGCATTAAATCCTGTTCTTATTCAACAGCTTGTTGATATTGGCAATGGCTATCGGGCATATAGAGACAAGAAGATTGCAAAGGTTTTATCAAGTGGTCCCGAGGCGCAGGGAGCGCGCGATATAATTGAAAAACTTAAAGAAGTGTATGATAGTGAAAAGATAGAATTTGTTTCTATTCCTTACGCTAATCCTTCTTTTTCTTTTTTGTCGAACAAGGGATGGAATAACAACATATCTTTTCATCTGGATGCGGGAGAAGAAATCCTGACAAAGGTTTTAGGGTTTAACTTTGAGTCCAGAGGCATTTTAAGCTTAACCCCGTTTAGCACAAATGCCATAGCGCCAATTGCTAAAAATGATTTTGACTATGTTGTTTTAAATTGGAGCAGCTTTGAGAGCATACTTAAGAACAAGAATGATGATATTTATAAGACTTATCAGATTCAGGATCTTAAAAATAATCGTTTGACTGTTTTGTTTAATGACGATAAGACAACCGCTTATTTAAAAAGAAAAGACACAGACTCTGCTGTAAGAATATTGCTGGGGCGGCTGGCAGAGATTTATCTTAAGCGTCCAGACGAGCAAAAAGCGGCAGTTATTTTATTTCCAGACAACAAGGAACAATCATCAGAAGAACTTTTAGAAAGATTGTACGCTGTTATTAATGATGTTTTTTGGATAAAGACAGTTAAATTGAAAGAAGCGGTTTCCCTGGTTTCTCCGCCGGGCAAACCATCTATTTTTTCAGAAGAAGAAAAAGAAAGCTATATCAAAACTCAGTATTATAAGAGATTAACGTCCTGCTGGAATAATTTTGATTTGTATGCAAAAATGACAGACAAGCAGAATCTTGTAAGAAAAAAACTGCTTGAGGAATTCCTGATTGCCGAAAGTAATGACTGGGTAGATTTAAGAAAAGAACCAGAGATTATAAATATTGGCCTCAGCTATATTGAAAACATTGAGGAAAAAATTAGTTCTGAATTAAACAAGATTAAAATTATTACCAAAGGAAAAATTACCCTTTCGGGACCCACAGGCAAGGTGCCGGTTGCAATTTTAAATCAGACAGGTTACCCTGTATCGGTTTCTATTGCTTTAAGTGGAAATAATCTTTCTTTCCCCGATGGATCGATAAAAACAAAAACTCTTGAGCTTAAAGAAAATCTGTTTGTGTTTCCTGTTATTTCTTCAGCCTTAGGCGCTTCACAGCTTAAGGTTAAAGTGTATAAAAAAGAAAGAGTAATCGATCAGGTTGATTTGACGATTAATGCAACTTATTTTGGCCGCACTCTTCTTGTAGTTACAATTATTTTTATACTTGCCTTGGGGGTTTTCTTTCTGCTTAGAAGGTTTAAGATCGGGAAGCGGGTAAGATAGAGAGAGGAGATAGAGATAGTACTGTCATTTCGAGCGAAGCGAGAAATCTATTTTTTTTCAATGAATTATAAAGATATCTCCCGTTGGTCGATATGACACATAATTAGCGAACGTTGTACTAACTCGTTAAAATGGCGACAGTTGCAAAATCAACCGCCGTAATGTCAACGGCGACAATAGTAAGCAGAATTACCGGCTTTATAAGGGTAGCAGTGCTTGCTTATGCTTTGGGAGCAAGCCGGCTGGCTGACTCTTATAATCTTGCCAATGTAATGCCAAATATGATTTATGAGTTAATTATGGGCGGTATATTGAGTTCTCTTTTTATACCGGTCTTTATGGAGTATCTGGTAAAAGAAGATAAAAACGAGGCATGGTATGTAGCAAGTGTGGTTACTAATATAGCTCTTATTTTTTTAACTTTAATGGTGATAATTGGAGTAATTTTTCCCTACCCTTTTGTTTTTACTCAGACATTTCTTTTGCCCGGAAAATATATTCATTTAATTAAAACCGTAAGTTTCTTTTTCAGGTTTTTTATTATTCAGATAATATTTTATGGATTTTGCGCGATTTTTACCGGACTTCTAAATTCTCATAAACATTTTACAATACCAGCCGTTGCTCCCGTTCTTAATAATACAGTTGTGATAATTGCAGTTCTGTTTTTTTATTTGCCTTTTTATAAATCAAACCCCGATTTTGCGGTGGCTGCTCTTGCTGTTGGCACTACTTTGGGAGTTGTTTCAATGGCTTTAATTCAGATTCCGTCATTGTTTAAGATCGGCGTGAGGTATAAGCCGGTTTTGGATTTTTCTCATCCGGCGGTAAGAAAACTGGGAAGGCTCTCCATCCCTGTGATAATTTATGTGGTTTTAAATCAGATTGGTTTGTCTGTTGCTCACAATCTGGCTTACAAATTCAAAGGAGGCGTAACCGCGGTAACATATTCTTTTAATTTTTTTCAGCTTCCCTATGGTATATTTGCTGTGGCAATTGCAACAGCTCTTTTTCCTAATCTTTCCGAATATGCGAGCAAAAAAGATTTTAAAAAATATAGAGAAACTTTTTCTCTTGGCATAAGAAGCACTTCATTTATTATGATTTTGGCATCTGTCTTTTTTATGGTTTTAAGTCAGCCGATTATAAAGTTATTTTTGGGTCACGGGCAGTTTGATATGACCGCGGTTAAACTTGCCTCTTCTGTTCTTTTTTATTTTGCCTCAGGGCTTTTTTTCTTTGCTGTTTATATGTTTTTGATAAAATCTTTTTATTCACTTCAGGACTCCAAAACTCCGACTTTAGTGAACGCGATTGGCGTTCCGTTTAATATTACCGCCAATCTTGCGCTGGTGAACTATCTTGGAGTAAGCGGTCTTGCTTTGGGCAATACTCTTACTTATGTTTTTACAATGATTATTTTATTTGTTTTAATTAAAAAACGACTAGGAACAGTTGATGGCAGAAGAATATTGTTTTCAATTTTAAAATTTTTGATTGCCGGTATTTTTGCCGGTGCGGCTGCCTGGTTTGTTTCAAAATCTATAACTGCTTCAACAGGAGTTGATACGATAGCAAAGCAAAGCACTCAAATCGGACTTGCTTTTATTGCTTCAGCAGGAATTTATTTTTTAATCAATTATATTCTTGCCGCGGAAGAGATATATGTTTTGAAAGACATTGTTAATCGTTTTTTAAAGAGAGGAAAGCCGATTGTTTCTGAAGGTGGATTATTTGATGGCTCAGACAATAGACTTTAGATAATAATTAATTCTTTTGCAAGAAAACTGATAAGCTTACAATTAAATCAAAAGACAAAAATCAAAAGTCAAAAATCAAAATGCAAAATGACAAATCAAAATGCAAAAATAAAATTCAAAAGACTGTAGGTTTTTAAGAAAAATGAAAAAATAGCTAAGCAGTTAGTTTTTCCATATTTACCTTGGAAGGCAGAAAAATTTTTTATTTTTAATATGTATTTTTTATCTTTGATTTTTGATTTCTATCGTAATCTTTATGATAGAATGTTAGAATAATTTTAGGTTTTTATATAAAATAAAGATAGGAAAAATGCATTGAGACCAGTTTTTGTTTTAGATACAAATGTTTTATTAAATGATCCGAGAGCGCTTTATGTCTTCTCCGGCGCCGAGATTATTATTCCGCAGACAGTTTTAATTGAACTTGATAAGCTAAAAACATCGCGGACTGATGATCAAACCCGTTTTCATGGACGCGAAATATCAAGAATTCTTTTCGAGCTTTCCGAAAAAGGCAAGCTTTCAGAGGGAGTAGAAATAGGGGACGATTCTGTTGTGCGCGTTGGAACTATTGATTCAAGTAAACCTATCCCCGAGGCTTTAAAGACAAAAATATCAGATGACTACATTTTGGCTTTAACTTATCAGCTAACCCAAGCTAATCCTGATGTTACTTTGGTGACAAATGATTTGAATATGCTTTTAAAAGCCCAGAGCCTTGGTGTTCCTGTAAAGCATTTTGACACTGAAATTTCAAAAAACAAAATCAAATTTATAATGAGAAAGATAAAAGCTCCGCGCGGTGTTATTGTATGGATCTCAATCTTTCTTGTGATTGTTGTGGTTTCATTTGGTTTTTATTTAACAGGTCTTTTTTATTCAGGGACAAAGAATTCTAATGTTCCTCCCGAGATACTGGCTCAGCTCGAACCTTATCAGATAAAAGAGTACGCATATCAGCAAATTTTAAAAAGTAAACCAAATGATGTTCAGGCATTAATTGGTTTGGGTAATTTATATTTTGATGTTGAGAATTATCAGGCCGCAATCGACAAGTATCGTCAGGCTTTAAAAATAGAGCCCAAAAATGGGGACGTAAGAACAGATATGGGAGTAGCGTATTTTAAACTGGGAATGGCAGATATGGCAATAACTGAATTGCGTCGTGTTATAATAGATAATCCCAATCACGCGCTTGCCCATTTTAATTTGGGAGTTGTTTACTGGCATGGTAAAGGAGATTCGCAAAACGCAATCAGGGAATTCAACGCATATCTGACTATTCTTCCTGACGGGCCTCTCGCAGAAGCCGCTCGTCATAATATCGGCCAGATAGAGCGGGCCGCGGGAGAGATATAGCGATATGTCCATTTTTTCAGAAAGGAGATTTTCTATGAGTGAAGACGTATTGCATTTAACAGATAACAATTTTGAATCAGAGGTTTTAGAATCCAAAACACCAGTGTTGGTGGATTTTTGGGCGCCTTGGTGTGGTCCTTGCAGGACAGTTGCGCCTGTGCTGGATGAAATTGCGGTTGAATATGGCGGCAAAATAAAAATTGCCAAATTAAATGTGGATGAAAACAAAAACATTCCGGCAAATTATGAGATTCTAAGCATCCCTACTTTAATTGTTTTTCAAGACGGTGAGGTAAAGAAAAAGATAGTGGGAGCGCTTCCTAAAAACAGACTGGTTAACGAACTAGATGAATGGCTGGGATAATCTGACTTGAAAACAAAGATACGAAAAACAGAATATTTCTTTAAGTGGTTTCCGGTTGTTTTTTGGATGTTTCTGATTTTTTATTTTTCTTCCCTTCCGGCACCAAAAATACCTACGGGAATTCCAGACTTCATTCCTCATTTTATTGAATATGTAATTTTAAGTTATTTGGTTTTAAGAGCAGTTGATTTTGAAAAAGAGAGCCTATCGGGCTTTATGTCTATTATTTATGCGGCAAGCGATGAGTTTCATCAGATTTTTGTGCCGGGACGCGTTGCGGGCATTAAAGATCTTGGGGTAGACGTTCTTGGAATATTGTCTGTTATTTTTTTGATAAGGTTTTTAAGAACCAAAGGATTTATGAAGAAGTTGGACGAATTAAATTGACAATAGGCCTTACACCCTAGAGCCTAAGACCTAAGACCATTAAAAAGGAGTTAATAAATGACCGCGATACTTAAAGATCCAAAATCACACATAAAGTTAAAGGAAAAAATGCCTCTTATTCCGTTAAAGGAAATGGTTGTTTTTCCTTATATGGTGATTCCGCTTTTGGTTGGCAGGGATAAATCGATAAAGGCTCTTGAAGAGGCAATGAAAGATGATCACATCGTTATTCTGGTTACCCAGAAACAGGCTGAGATTCAGGATCCTCAATCAGAAGATCTTTATGAATACGGAACTGCGGCGACCGTTGTTCAGGTATTAAAACTGCCCGATGGAACCGCAAAGGCATTAGTTGAAGGTTTGGTAAGAGTTAAAGTTGTTAGATACTTTCAAGATGAACCTTTTATTCAGGTTGGAGTTGAAGAGTTATCCGAAGCAAAAGAGCGTCGCAGAGAAAAAAATACTGAACTGGAAGCTTTCACAAGAAACTTAATGAATCAATTTGAGCGCTGTGTAAGATTAGGAAAACCTGTTCCGCCGGAAGTTCTGGTGGCTGCTTTCAATATAGATTCACCCGGAAGATTAGCTGATTTTATCACATTCCACCTGAACCTTAAATCTGAAGAACGCCAGTCAATTCTTGAAGCAATTGATCCGGCAGAGCGGATTCAGAAAGTAAGCACATTTTTGGCTAAGGAATTAGAGATACTTGAAATTGGCAGCAGGATTCAGTCGCGGGTAAGAGATCAGATGGATAAAACCCAGCGCGAATACTTCCTGCGGGAACAGCTTAAGGCTATTCAAAAAGAATTAGGGGGTTTAAGTGAAGGAGAAGCAGAAGTAGAAGAATTAAAAACAAAAATACTGGAAGCAAAGATGCCTTCTGAGGTTGAACAGAAAGCCTTGAAAGAATTAGATAGATTGGAAAAAATGCCTTCAGTGGCCGCGGAAGCTCCAGTGATAAGAACATACCTCGATTGGTTAATAGGACTTCCGTGGAACATAAAAACCGAGGAAAAACTTAATATAAAAGAAGCAGAGAAAGTTTTGAACGAGGATCACTATGGACTAAATCAGGTCAAAGAAAGGGTTTTGGAATATTTGGCTGTTCGTCAGCTTGCGGAGAAAATGAGAGGCCCAATACTTTGTTTTGTTGGTCCGCCGGGAACAGGAAAAACATCAATTGGAAAATCAATTGCCCGATCGCTTGGCCGCAAGTTTATTCGTCTTTCTCTTGGCGGCATAAGAGACGAAGCAGAAATTCGCGGTCACAGGCGGACTTATGTTGGCGCTCTTCCCGGCAGAATTATCCAGTCTATCCATCAGATTAAAAGTAAAAATCCTGTTTTTATGTTAGATGAGATAGATAAAGTTGGCGCTGATTTTAGAGGAGATCCCTCGGCCGCATTGCTTGAAGCGCTGGATCCAGAACAGAATTATGCTTTTAGCGATCATTATCTTGAAGTTCCTTTTGATTTATCAGATGTAATGTTTATTGCAACCGCTAACATTTTAGATACGATTCCTCCCGCTTTAAGGGACAGAATGGAAGTAATTCACTTTCCGGGTTATACAGAAGAAGAGAAAGCCAAGATCGCGGAACAATTTTTAATCCCTAAACAATTAAGAGAAAATGGTCTGGGTGAACAACGTCTTGTTATCGAAGACAACGCTCTTAAGAAAATTATTCGTGAGCACACGCGCGAGGCAGGAGTAAGAAATCTTGAAAGGAATATCGCCACCATATGCCGTAAAGCTGCAAAATCAATCGTTGAAGGGGAAAAAGAACTTGCCGCGGTAAGCGATAAAAATCTCCATGAATATTTAGGGGCGCCTAAGTTTCACTATGGAACCGCTGAAGAAAAAGACGAAGCTGGAGTTGCAGTAGGTCTTGCATGGACAGAGGTTGGCGGAGATATTCTTACAATTGAAGCAACCGTGATGAAAGGAAAAGGAAATTTAACCTTGACAGGACAACTGGGCGATGTTATGCGTGAATCCGCGCAAGCCGCTCTTAGCTATATCCGCACCCGGGCAAAAGAAATGAAGATAGACGAATCTTTTTATGAAAACCGTGATATTCATATCCATGTTCCGGCAGGAGCAATTCCGAAAGACGGACCTTCGGCAGGCATTACAATGGCGGCAGCGTTAGCATCAGCCCTTACGCATCGTCCTACAAGAAAAGACGTGGGAATGACCGGTGAGATAACCCTGCGAGGAAAGGTTTTGCCAATTGGCGGCACGAAAGAAAAAATACTAGCTGCCCACAGGGCCGGTTTAAAAATAATTTTGCTTCCAAGGGATAATGAAAAAGATTTAGAGGAAATTCCTGATAATGTTAAAAAAGATCTTCAGTTTGTTTTTGTGGAACATATGGATCAGGTTTTGGATGTTGCGTTAAAAAAAGAACAGGTTGAAGAGAGAAAGGAACAGCCCTTAAGAGTCGGTTAACGTGAGACACAAGGTCACAAGTCACAAAGTGAAGAAAAACAATAATAAACCAGACGTGAAACGTGAGATAAAGGATTATCCATTAAAAATAGGAGTTATTTCTGATACCCATATTCCGGCAAGCAATTCTTCTCTTCCGGCTAAAATAAAAAAAGTTTTTGCAGACGTAAAAATGATTTTGCATGCCGGAGACATTTTGAAAGAAGAAATAGTTGATGAATTAAATCTAATTGCGGAAACAATAGCGGTGAATGGAAATATGGATTATCCGGAAACAAAAATTAAGTTTCCCTTTAAACAGGTTGTTGAAGTTGGAAGATTTAGAATTGGTCTTATTCATGGATGGGGACCGCCTTTTGGTATTGAAGAACGAATAAAAAGAGAGTTTGATAATGTTGATTGCATAGTGTTTGGTCATACTCATAATCCGCAGTGTGAAAAGATAGACGACATATTATTCTTTAACCCCGGCAGTCCGACTGATAAAAGATTTGCCCCTTATAATTCAGTGGGGATTCTTAAAATTAATCAACAAATTGAAGGCGAAATAATAAAATTGTAAGACGTGAGTTGTGAGACGTAAGGTCATGAAAAAAGAATCTTACAAAGTTAAACTTAAAAATGTCAGGAAAAGAAAAATGTGGTCAATAAATCCAAAGTCAAGATTACATTCCTCTTCTGGCTACAAAAGAGCCTACCAAAAAAGAGAAGAAAAAAAAATTATACATAACTGGGAATGAGAAGCTGTGGAAACTATAAAAAAAGGCAACAGGGGCAAAGAAGTTATTGATATTCAATCAAGGCTGACCGCTCTTGGTTTTAAACTTGGCAGAGAAGGCGTTGATGGAGTTTTTGGTCCTGCGACAGAAAAAGCGGTTAAAGAGTTTCAGAAGAAAAGGAAACTTTTTGTCGATGGGATAGTCGGCGAGGAAACATGGCGGGAGCTGGTTGATGCAAATTATACCCTTGGAGACCGGCTGCTTTATTTAAAAGTTCCTTTTTTCAGGGGCGACGATGTAGTTCAAATTCAAAAATGGCTTAATGTGCTTGGTTTTAATGTTGGGGAGATTGATGGTGTTTTTGGAGTCAACACAGAGAAAGCAGTCAGGAGTTTTCAAAAAAGCACAGGTCTTCACAGTGACGGAATTGTAGGACCAACAACCATTAAGGCATTAGAAAACTTAAAAAGCGTTGTTGATTCGAATATAAAATCAGATTTCCCAGAAGGGGTTAGCGCGAGAGAATCCTCCTCGTCGGTGGCAGGAAAAAGGATTGTGGTAGATTTTGGTCATGGCTATCCGCCGGATCCGGGAGCAGTTGGTTCTGCTGGATTAAAGGAAAGCGAAATGTGTGAGGATATAGGACTTCGTTTTGGCAATCTGATTCAGCTTTCGGGCGGTGAAGTTTGTTATGTAAGGAATATTGGCGATTTTGTCGAGTTAACTGAACGGGTAAAAACAGCCAATGATTTAAAAGCAAATCTTTTTGTCAGTTTTCACTTGAATGGAAGCGCTGATCCTGTTGTTGATGGGACAAGTGTTTATTATTTTAAAAGAAACAAGAATTTTTCTGCTGAGGGAAAGAAATTAGCCGCATCGGTTCAGAGAAGATTATTAGAAGCGCTTGGATCTGAAGACAGAGGAATTCAGGGAGCAGATTTTTTGGTTCTAAAATTAACCAAAATGGCTGCGATTCTGATTGAACCATTTTTTATTACCAATCCTGAAAGAGAAAGGGCTTTGCGAAAAGAAGATTTTCGCCAGAAAATAGCAGTGGCTGTTTTTGACGGGGTTCAGGATTATTTCACAGGTGTTTTATGAAATCTTATTTTAATCAAATCAGCATTTCAACTTCAGGAAAAATTGAACTTAAAGATATAACCAATGATATAAGACTGCTCTTAGAAAAAAGCAAAATTTCAGACGGGATACTGCTTGTTTATTCTCCCCACACAACAACCGCGATTATTGTAAATGAAAATGAATCAGGGTTAGTAAGAGATATAGAATCTGCTGTAAAATCTCTAATTCCCTGGGAAAAGAATTATATTCATAATTCAATTGATACTAACGCAGCTTCTCACATCGCAGGCGCTTTTATTGGAAATTCTGCTTCATTGATAATCGAGAATTCAAAACTTGTCTTGGGCACTTGGCAAAGCGTCTTTTTTCTTGAGATGGACGGTCCCCGCAGTCGTCAGGTTAAAATAAAAATAATAGGTGAATGATTAAGACACCATGACACAAGGACACAAAGTCACAAGTAAAGAAGTTTGTTGTTTGTGACCTGTGATTTTAGTGTAAAGGA